>NZ_CP136594.1:0-327500 GCF_032852305.1 Parasphingorhabdus sp. SCSIO 66989 | reverse complement strand
ATGTCATTGGCAGCTGTATGGGCTCCTCCGGCCCGGCGACGATCAACCCTGCGACCGATGCGCCCTGGGGCATGGATTTCCCGGTGATCACCATTGCCGATATGGTGCGCGCGCAGGCGTTGCTGCTCGACCATCTGGGCATAGAAAAGCTGGCGGCGGTGGTTGGCGGCTCGATGGGCGGGATGCAGGCGCTTAGCTGGCCGGTGCTGTTTCCTGATCGGGTGCAGGCATCTTTGGTCATTGCCTCGGCAGCGCGCCATTCGGCGCAGAATATCGCCTTTCATGAGGTTGGGCGCCAGGCGATTATGGCCGATCCACGCTGGCGCGGTGGCGCTTATTATGCCGATGGCGATGCGCCAGCATCGGGGCTGGCCGTGGCCCGTATGGCGGCGCATATCACCTATCTCTCTGAAGCGGGCCTTACCGAAAAATTCGGGCGGCGTCTGCAGGACAGAGATGCCAAGAGTTTCGGCTTTGATGCCGATTTTCAGGTCGAGAGCTATTTGCGGCATCAGGGGATCAGCTTTGTCGATCGTTTTGATGCCAATAGCTATCTCTATATCACCCGAGCGATGGACTATTTTGATCTTGCCGATCAGGGCGATGGCTCGCTGGCACAGGCGTTGGGACGGGCCAAAGCGCGTTTCTGCCTGATAAGCTTTGATACCGACTGGCTTTATCCGACCGCGGAATCGCGCCGCATCGTCCATGCGCTCAATGCCGCCGGGGCGGAGGCCAGCTTTGTCGAGCTGTCCTCGCCCTTTGGCCATGATGCGTTTTTGCTGGAGAATCCCGAAATGGACCGCGTCGTCAGTGGCTTCCTTGGTAATGGGGGCGAGGTGTGATGTACCTATATACAAACTTCGTCACCCTGAACTTGTTTCAGGGTCCCATGCCGGCGCTGCGGAACTTGTGGCTCGGGATGCTGAAACAAGTTCAGCATGACGAATTAGGGTGGGTAGGATGACCACCAACCTCCGCCCTGACCTGGCCGTCATTTATGACCAGATTGCCCCCAATTCACGCGTGTTGGATATTGGCTGTGGCGAAGGCACGTTGCTCGCTGCGCTGAGGCAAGACAAAGCGGTGGATGCTCGAGGGCTGGAGATCAATCCGGTCAAGGTCGCTACGGCCATGGGCAAAGGCCTGTCCGTGGTGCAGGGCGATGCCGATACCGATCTTGCTGATTATCCGGCGGGTGGCTTTGATTATGCGGTGCTGAGCCAGACGCTGCAGACCACCGATCACCCTGACCGCATTGTGGAATCGCTATTGCGGATTGGTGCGCGCGCTTTCGTCAGCTTCCCCAATTTCGCCCATTGGCGCGTCCGACTGAACCTGCTGACCGGTGGGCGCATGCCGGTCACCCGGCTGATCCCGGAACGCTGGTATAACACCCCCAATATCCACCATGTCACCATTGCCGATTTTGAAGATCTGATCGCAGAGCGCGGCTGGCAGGTTGAGGGTAGATGGTTCCTTAGCGGTGATGCGACGACTGGTCATATGATGGGCAATTTGCTTGCTGAACATGCGGTGTTTCTGCTTCGGGGCTAGGTTTTCGCGCGGAGACACGAAGCCGCGGAGATTAAGCCCTCTCCCCTTAGAGTTGATTTCATTTACATTGAATCGTCATTGCGAGGAGGCCGAACTTGTTTCGGGCGACGCGGCAATCCAGAGCAGGTGCGTGTTGCCCTGGATTGGTTGACCTTCGGTCGCCTTCGGCCCGCTACGCTCGCAATGACGTGTTTCAAGCTAAGTGAAAAACAGTCTAGGCGAGGGAGAATGATGTCTGCGCGCATATGCGGACACCCAACCGCCAAAAACCCACCTCTTAAAAATCTTCGCGCTCTTCGCGAGAAACCAAAGCATCACGCAAAATACTGGCCATCGCCAAAGGTCGCTGCTAATGATGCGCATTATGAATTCAGAAGCCCTTTCCTCATCCTCCGCAAGCGGTCAGAATGACCGTTATCACGGCGTTGCCCAGCTCCTGCATTGGCTGATGGCCCTTATGATCATCACCATGGTGGTGATCGGCCTGTTTCATGAGGGCTGGACCGATGAGGTGAAGGGCGTGACCATGCGATTGCACAAGTCGCTCGGGATTACGGTCTTTGCGCTGGTGCTGATCAGGCTCGGCTGGCGGCTGACGCATAAGCCGCCCCCCTATACACCGCCGCTCCCGGCTTGGCAGAAGACGCTGGCGACAGCGGTTCACTGGCTGTTCTATGCGCTGATGATTGGCCTGCCGATTGGCGGCTATCTGATGTCGTCAGGCGGCAGTCGGCCGATGCTATGGTTTGGTGTCGAGCTTCCCAAGGTGCCGATTGAGCGTGAATCGGCGCTTTGGGAGATGGCGCATCAGGGCCATAGCTGGGGTGGCTATGTCATGGCTGGATTAATCGTGCTGCACATTACCGCTGCCGCGTACCACCTGGTTTCCGGTTTCGACAATACGGTCGAACGCATGATGCCCGGCGGATCGAGCGACTAAAGCAACGCTATAGCTTAGCCGACCGGCTCTTCCGGGCCGATGCCATTTCGCAGAAAGCGGTTGGCGCGCTGGCCGATCTCGGCAATGTCTGCGTCGCTGAGCGTCTCGTCTTCGTTCCAAACACCATAGCGCAGGCCAAGGAACACATTCATTCCCATCAGGGCCCAGGCTTCCAATTCGCCCATATCACCACGCATCTCTCCAGATTCGGCTCCGGCCTGGAGGCGGCTGGCAATGCGCTCGGCGACTGTCTCATAATGGCTGCGATAGCTGTCTGGATCGACAAATTCCGCTTCATCAATGATGCGATAAATCTCTTTATGGCTGCGGGTGAAGGCAAGGAAACCTTCGAGTGCCAGTTGCTCGCGTTCCAAGGCATTGTCTGCAGCAGACATAGCGCTTGCGGCATGATGCCCCACCTCTTTGGACATATGCTGCACCAGGGCGCGGAAGATCTCATCCTTGCTGTCAAAATAGGTGTAGAAGCTGCCCAAGGCGGTGCCGGCGCGACGGGTGATGCTGCTCACCGAAGCCTCATGATAGCCCTTTTCGCCAAATTCCAGCGCAGCCGCATCAAGCAGCTTTTTCTGTGTCGCACGCCCGCGTGACGTGCGCGGCTCTTTGCCCGTTTTCCGCAGTTCAGGGTCTTGTGCCTCTGCCTTGCTGCTGGCCTGCTGATCCACAGACGCACTCCCTTTTCCGCTAGAACTGTCCGCAGTTGGCCTGCCGCCACCTGTGTCCTGATTGCATCAGTTTACGCCATGAAATCAAGGGGCGCAAACAAAAAGTTGAAAGGTGGTTCATCTTTCATTATAGGCGGTCTCAGTTAATCAGGCGCGGCATCAGATCGCGAGAGAATGCAGGAGAGGATTATGTTGCGGATCGCCAAGCATCGCGTGGCTCCAGCCGGTATCGAATCAAAAGCCTATTGGAAACGGGGCCTGCACGGCAGCGCCGCCATGATGGCATTCATGTTCGCGGGCCTGTCCGCCCCGGCCATGGCGCAGGATACGCCGCCACCGCCTCAGGATGTGGCGCAAAGTGATGAGGATGATGGCGATGTTATCATCGTCACCGCGCGGCGGCGCGAGGAAGCGCTGATTGATGTGCCAGTTGCGGTCACCGCCTTCAGCCAGGACCAGCTGCGCGATCTGCAGGCGCAGGATCTGTCCGGCATTCAGGGCGCGGTGCCCAACCTCAATCTGGTGCAGGGCCGTGGTTCGGCGACCAGTGCCAATATCTTTATCCGTGGCGTCGGCCAGCCCGATGCGCTGCAGACCTTTGACCCGGCTGTCGGCGTCTATGTTGATGGCGTTTTTCTCAGCCGTATTCAGGGCGCTTTGCTGACCCTTTCGGATGTCGAGCGCGTCGAGGTGCTGCGCGGACCACAGGGTACGCTCTATGGCAAAAACACTATTGGCGGCGCGGTCAATATCGTCTCGCGCAAGCCCGATCTTGATGAGTTTCAGGCGAGTGGCGATGTCACCTATGGCAGCTTCGACCAGTTTACCGTCAATGGCTATGTCTCGGCGCCGATTGCCGAGGACAGCGTCGCGCTCTCAATCGCCGGGCTTTATGATACGCGTGATGGCATTATCACCAATCCGCTGACCGGCGAGGATTTCAACGATCGCGATAATCTGACCTTTCGCAGCATCTTGCGGGTGCAGCCGTCTGATTCGATCGAGCTCAGCCTGTCAGGTGACTATACCCGC
Source organism: Parasphingorhabdus sp. SCSIO 66989 (assembly GCF_032852305.1). Lineage (NCBI taxonomy): Bacteria > Pseudomonadati > Pseudomonadota > Alphaproteobacteria > Sphingomonadales > Sphingomonadaceae > Alterisphingorhabdus (ex Yan et al. 2024) > Alterisphingorhabdus coralli. The sequence continues at coordinate 323,288 of NZ_CP136594.1, read as the reverse complement.
CAGCGCAATGCCCTGAACCTCGGCGCGCCAACAGCACCGATTATCCAGACAGATTTGGCGTTAGGCCCCCAAGTTCTGGTCGAGCCTGATCAATTCGGTCCGTTTGATTTTGAATCGGCTACCAGCTTCACCAATGGTGAGGGCCAGGAACTGGACCACTGGGGCCTGGCGCTCAATGCGAATTTCCAGCTTTCAGACAATCTGGAGCTGGTATCGATCACCTCTTATCGTGATCTAAACACCGAGTTCTTTATCGATATTGATGCCACCCAGGCAGAGATTGGCGATGTCTTTGTCGGCACGGACCAACGGCAATGGAGCCAGGAACTGCAGTTGCGCTATAGCAGCGATAATCTGAACGGTGTCTTCGGCCTCTATTATCTCAACGAACGCGTGACTTCGGATCAGGAAGCCTTTGCCGATGATCTCTTCGCCTTTGGTGGCGCGCCGATCAGCTTTACCCGGCTGATCAATGATGAGCAGGAAACCGACAGCTATGCCGCCTTTGGTCAGCTAACCTATGACCTCAGCGATTACTGGTCGATCACGGCCGGTCTGCGTTACACTTATGAGGAGCGGCAATATAACCGCTTCACCACCACCCAGTCTGATCTGGCACCGTTTAATGGTCTGGATTTCAGCTTTCCCGGCGACCTGCCGCCGCCGCTGAATGAGGATGACAGCCAGTCCTTCGATGCGTTTACCCCCAGCCTGACCATCAGCTATACGCCCGCACCGGATCGCCTGATCTATGCCAGCGCCAGCCGTGGCTTTAAATCGGGCGGCTTTAACGGTCGCGCCAACTCGCTGGCCGACCTGACGCTGTTTGTGGATGGCAACCCCGAACTGGTCACGACATTCGAGCCGGAAACCGTGTGGACCTATGAGATTGGCGGCAAGGCGTCATTCCTCGATGGCGATGTTGTTGTTTCGGCTGCGGCCTTTTATTCCGATTATCAGGATTTCCAGGCGCGTGTTGGTGGCGGCATTGATGGCGGCGCCGGTGTCGGCGTCTTCCCCGTGCTTAACGCCGGTGAGCTGGAGATTTACGGTTTTGAGTTGGAGGCCACGGTCAAGCCGCTCGAGGGCCTGACGCTGATGAGCTCGCTCGGCTATCTCGAAGCGCAGTATAATGAGTTTAACGATGGCCGCCGGGTGCCGCCGCAAAGCTTCTCTTGTAACCCGACCGGCGAGGAAATCATCTGCGAACCCGCTTTCGCGCCGCCAATCAATGCGCGGATTGCGGGCGATTATACCTTCTCGCTCGGTTCAGCCGATATCTCCATTGGCGGTGAAGCCCGCTATGTCGGCGAGCATTTCCTTTCGGTGGATAACCGCGAAGGCCTGCGTGAAGATGGCTATGCGTTGCTCAACGCCTATGTTCAGGCGTCGTTTGATGATGGCCGCTATTTCATCCGCGGTGGCGCGCGCAACCTCACCGATACGCTCTATCGCACCGACGGGCAGGAGTTCAGCTCAGTGGGCAATATCCAGACCGTCTATTTCGGCGATCCGCGCACCTTCACCATTACCTTGGGCTTTAACTATTAAGCCGATTGAGGGCTTCAAAGGCGCATGATAGGCTCCCCGAAATCAGGGGAGTCGATCATGCGCAAATGGCTTGAGTATTTCGTCATCTTTTTCGGCAGCGTATGCTGCCTGATCGCCCTGGCGCATATCGCACTGGGGCCGAAATCGATCCCCGGTTCGATCCCGGTCAACGCCACCATGGACAGCGAGGACCGCTTCTATGCGACACTGTTCCTCGGCTTCGGCATAGCCCTGATCTGGTGCGCCCGCGCGCTGCATGAGGCCGAGCGGATACGGGTATTCGGCTTTTTGCTGCTGATATTCTTCTTCAGCGGCGTGGCGCGGATTATCTCCTGGGCCATGGTCGGCCCGCCGATTGCGCTGTTTATCTTTCTGATGTTTGTGGAACTGCTGCTGCCGCCGCTGCTCTGGTGGTGGCATAAGGCGACTTTGGGTCACGCGCAGTAGAGGCAGCAACGAGGCATTGAAAATAGCGCATTGTCGACTTAATCATCGAATGTTGGAAACGCCTGTTCTTGCCGAGGATTAAGGGAATGGCCACGAAGAAAAAGGGACAACTCACCGTTTCCCCCGAATGGGCTAAACACTTGCGAGCCTTTGCCAAGAGACAGTTCTGGAGAGGCGAAAGGCGTGCTGGTCAAAATGAAATCCGTAAAGAAGTAATTGCCGCTAGGCATAACGTCGACAAAGCCGCTTCAGACAAAGAAGGATGAAAGTACGAACTGTATATGCTCTGCGGAACACCGCCAATGATTTGCGCGGTCGCATATGTAAACGGCGCAACGACGATCGATACTACTTCTCGATTGACAGGCTGAAATATTGTGATGATCTGCCTGAGAAGGTTTGGGAGAATGATTACCCGCCCTCAGGATTATATGCGTCTCGACCAGAAGCAAAAGCGGCTTTGGTCGCAGAATATCCTGAACTTGTAATCGAATGCGATTTTGATCGAAGTGCTTTCGACCTGGATATCGGGCCCCAACCGGATATTTACTGACTATAATCGCTGCTTGCACCAAAACAGTTCGCCCTGAGCTTGTCGAAGGGCCGTTACTTTGTTTCACGCGAAGCCCGAGAAGATTTTGAAGAGCTAGAGGTCTTGGCCTGCTTTGTGCTTTTGTGGCTTAGTGAGAAATTTTCACACACTAAGCCACAAAGGCTCCAAAATAGTAACCCCGTCATTCCCGCGAAGGCGGGAATCTATAATGAAGTGTGAGGATAACCGTAGCTAAGGGCGCACACCTTTATGCCTGCCCATTGCAACTCACAGATTTGAATGAGTTCGTCTTCAAGTCATAAATGATGCTGACAAGAATGCAGCCACCGTCATCTATCCCTGGAAACTCGGTTTCATCATCTACCCAGACGCTTTGGTCTGTTTGGAACTGTGGCTTTTCATAAAGAAACTCGGGGCATGGCACAGGCCTTGTTGTGCTTTCACCATTATTCAGAAGCACTTCTTGCTCGCATGTTTCATCAGGCTTGAGAGCATTGTCAAAATTACGGATGTATCGAGCATGAACTTCATCATTTGATGCCAAAAAATATACGCGAGCGTATTGTTCCATTTCATAGGCGTCATCTGGTAGAGTTATAGTGCTCTCAATTTTGCGGGCTAACATGTCTTGATAGCCAGTATTTTCAGTTTGCTCTCCACATGACATCAAAGCCAGCGGCAAGAGCGATCTGGTTATATTGATTTTCAGCTCGTCCATAAACTACCGCTCCCTTGTCGCCTTAAACGCAATTTCCGGATTGCGTTCTTCCTGATAGCCGACATCCCAGGTGGATTTGGCGAGGAAGACGAGGTTGCCGTCGCGGTCTTTGGCGAGATTGGCCTGGCTGATGCGGGCGAAGCTGTCGAGCACGCTGTCCTCGCCGCTGATCCAGCGGGCGGTCTCGAAGGGGGCGGCTTCGAGCATGGCCTCGACCTTATATTCCGCCGATAGCCGTGACACCAGGACATCGAGTTGGAGCTGGCCGACCACGCCGACAATCCATTGGCCGCCAATCTCCGGGTAGAAGACCTGAATTACGCCCTCCTCAGACAGATCATCCAGCGCCTTGCGCAGTTGCTTGGTCTTGGTCGGGTCTTTGAGCGCAACGCGGCGCAGTATCTCCGGTGCGAAATTGGGCAGGCCGGTGATGCGGACATCGTTCTTCTCAGAGAGCGTATCGCCGACGCGCAGCGTGCCATGATTGGGGATGCCGATAATATCGCCGGGCAAAGCGGTATCGGCAATTTCCCGGTCCTGGGCGAAAAACATGATTGGCGAATGCACCGCAATCGGCTTGCCATGGCCGCTGGGCGTCAGCTTCATGCCGCGTTTGAACGTGCCCGAACACAGCCGCATAAAGGCGATGCGGTCGCGATGCTGCGGGTCCATATTGGCCTGCACTTTGAAGATAAAGCCGGTCACATCTTTACCATCGGGCGCAATCTCCGTCGGTTCGGCAGGCTGCGGCCTTGGCGGCGGAGCATGGGTGGCAATCGCCTCGATCAGTTCCTCAACCCCGAAATTCTTCAGCGCCGAGCCGAAATAGACCGGGGTGAGATCACCGGCGCGATAGGCCTCGACGTCAAAATCGCTATAGGCTTCGGCGGCCAGCCCTGCCTCTTCCTGCAGCTTTTCCAGCGCATCGGCGGAAAGCGTTTCGGCCAGCTCGGGATCGTCCAAACCATCAAAGGCCTGCGCATTGCCGAGATACTCTTTGGCCTCGCCCTCGGGCTGGCTGAGGCGATGGCTTTCCAGCGACCATATCCCTTCAAACAATCCGCCCATACCCGCAGGCCAGCTCATCGGCACAACATCGAGCGCCAGCATATCGGCGACCTCATCGATCAGCTCGAACGGATCGCGGCCCTCGCGATCGACTTTGTTGATAAAGGTGATGATCGGCACCGAACGCAGGCGGCAGACCTCGAACAGCTTGCGTGTCTGCGGCTCGATCCCCTTGGCCGCATCGATCACCATGATCGCGCTGTCGACTGCGGTCAGCGTGCGATAGGTGTCTTCGGAAAAATCCTCATGCCCCGGCGTATCGAGCAGGTTGAAGGTGATGGTCTCGCCATTGGCACCGGTACGTTCAAAGGTCATCACGCTGGAGGTGACCGAGATGCCGCGCTGCTGTTCGATCTTCATCCAGTCAGAACGCGCCCGCCGCGCCTGTCCGCGCGCCTTCACCTCACCGGCGAGATGGATCGCGCCGCCGGTCAAGAGCAGCTTTTCGGTCAGCGTCGTCTTACCCGCATCGGGATGCGAGATAATGGCAAAGGTGCGGCGGCTATGGGTGTTGGCTTGGTTCATGCGGCTGTCTCTAGCCGATTTTCCGCCACTGGCAATGACCATGGCGGCTATGTCGCTGACGGCATGCATGTTAGGCTCGGAGTAAGGGCCGGAGAGACAGGATCAAAAAAGGCGTGGCCGTGATGATTGACAGCAGGGCAGATAAAAAAAGGGGCTTTGGCGAGCGTAAGCTTCTGGGCTATCTCCGGACCAATTGGAGCCGTGACCCCTATAGCTATGGTTCCTATTCCCATTTTGCCAAAGGTACCGATCGCACACTGGTCGCGCCGCTCGCCAAACCGCTGGTTGACCGCCTGTTTTTCGCCGGTGAGGCCATGCACCCGCACTATAACAGCACGGTGCATGCAGCGCTGGAATCCGGGCAAAAGGTCGCGGCGTTGATCAAAGATGCGGGATATGCCCATATCGCTGTTATCGGTGCCGGGGTCAGCGGCCTTGCCGCGGCGCAGCTACTGACGGAAACCGGCGCGGCCGTCACCATATATGAAGCACGTGAGCGAATTGGTGGCCGTGTCTGGACCAATCATGATCTCGGGCCACCGCTCGATCTCGGTGCCAGCTGGATTCATGGCATGGAGGGAAATCCGCTCACCGATTTGGCAGACAACAAGGGCATCAGGCGTGTTCAGAATGACAAGAGCCTGACTATTCGCGGTGGTGACGGGCGACGTATTTCCAACCTGTCTGCGCCGGACTGGCTGACCACCGTCACTGATGTGCAAAACAGCCTTGGTGCCGATCCTGAACGTCTGAACCTGGCGCTGTATGAGAAAGGGGATGGCCATGCCGGGCCGGATGTCATCTTCCCTGGAGGATATGCGGCGATCCTTTCGGCTCTCACGGGCGACTATGCGGTGAAGCTCTCCACCCCGGTCGAGGCTATTGCCTATGGCCAGAAAGGCGTGACGATCCGGGATGCCGGTCAGGCGAAAGAGCATTTCGATGCGGCTATTGTCACTGTTCCGCTCGGTGTGCTCAAACGGGGTATGATAGCTTTTGATCCAGCGCTGCCTGCAGAAAAACGGGACGCGATTGATGCCATGGCTATGGGAACGCTCGACAAGCTTTACCTGTTGTTTGACGAAGCATTTTGGGATGATTCAACATTTATTACCACCCCGGAAAATGGCCTGCCGCGCGGGCAGTTCAATGACTGGATGACCTTCCACAGATATCTCGATGCTCCTGTCATCCTGGCGTTTAACGGCGGCCCGGCGGCGCTTGCCCTGGCGGAGGATTCGGATGAAGCGTTGCTGGAAAAGGCGCTGGCCACATTGGAGCGTGCATATCCGTCCGATAAGTAAAGTGATGTCCGCTATGGACCGGACCGCTTTTTCCCTATGGTGATTTGGTCTAGTCTTTGCGCAATGCAAAGACGTGACCTTCTCAAGAACCTGGCCCTTTGCGGCCTGATCACAGCGCTGCCTGCGCCGCTTACCGCAATGACCCGCTCCGGGCCGCGAGGGGCCAAGCTGCTTGGCTATGTCCGCACAAACTGGAGCCGCGATCCGTTCAGTTTCGGGGCCTATTCCTATTTCGCCCGCGGCTCCAACCGCCGCGATTTACGCGCGCTGGCCAAGCCGGTGGGTGACTGGCTCCATTTTGCCGGAGAGGCGACCAACACCGACCACACCAGCACCGTCCATGCTGCCTATGAATCAGGGCAAAGAGCGGCGCGTGCTGTCAGCAAAGGGGATGCGCAGCGTATTGCGATTATCGGCGCAGGGATCAGCGGGCTTTCGGCAGCGCATTATCTTGCTGAGAGAGGTCGCGACGTCACTGTGTTTGAAGCGCGTAATCGGCTGGGTGGTCGCATGTGGACCGATAATAGTCTGGGCGTGCCGCTCGATCTCGGTGCCAGCTGGATACATGGCATGCGCGGCAACCCGCTGGTTGATCTGGCCGAGCGTTCGGACCAGTCTTTTGTGCACACCAATGAAAGCTATTGGATCCGGGGCGGCGATGGTCGCAGAATCCGCACCCGCAATGCGCCGGACTGGCTTTATACGGTTGGCGAGATTCAGAATGAATATGCCGCAGACAGCAGCCAGATCGATTTCGGCGCCTATAATTATCAGGATGATTATGGCGGCAAACATGTCATCTTCCCCAAAGGCTATGCCGGGATATTGGATGCGCTGAAAGCGGATTACACGCTGCGTCTTGAAACCATTGTCACCAGCGTGGAGAAGCACGCCGAGGGCGTGACCATTGGCCTGGATACTGGAGCAGAACAGGTTTTCGACGCGGTGATCGTAACCTTGCCGTTGGGCGTATTGAAAAAGGGTTCTGTGCGTTTTGATCCGCCTTTGCCGCAGCGCAAGCAACAGGCGATTGACCGGCTCGGCATGGGTACGCTTGATAAAGTCTATCTGCTGTTTGATCGCGCCTTTTGGGATGACGCGACCTGGATTGCGACGCCGGAAAACGGCTTGCCGCGCGGTCAGTTCAACATCTGGTTCAACCAGCACCGCTTTACCGGAAGCCCGGTATTGGCCGCGTTTAATGGCGGATCATCGGCCCTGGCACTGGCGGGGCAGAGTGATGAGGATATGGTGGCGCAGGCGCTGGCGACGCTGGCGCGGGCTTATCCTGGCTAATACCTTCCGTTCGCCTCGAGCGAAGTCGAGAGGCCGTAGCAAGTGGAGGGATGTGTCTCGACTGCGCTCGACACGAACGGGGCTATTTCGTTAGCCGCGCAACTCTGCGCCCAGCTTGGTGGCATTGGCGATGATCTTGTCGGAAATCGCTTTCAGCTCTTCATCGGTGAAGCTCGTCGTGCCGGGGCGTAGTGTGACTTCGAGCGCGAGGGATTTCTTGTCGTCGCCCAGTTCTGCGCCGGTAAACACGTCAAAAATCCTTGCGCCGACAATCGCCTTTTTATCTGCGCTCTTGACCGACCGGACCAGATCACCCGCGGGCAGTGCTGCATCCACGACAAAGGCAAAGTCGCGCGTCACATCCTGCAGCGCGGGCGGCGCATAGCCTGAGCGCATATGGTCACTGCTGCGTTTGGCGGGGATGGCGTCGAGGAAAATCTCTGCCGCCATGACCGCACCTTTGAGGCCGAATGCCTTGGCGGTTTTGGGGTGTAGCGTGCCATATGCGGCGAGCAGCTTTTTCGGGCCGAGGCGCAAGGTGGCCGACTGGCCGGGATGATAATGCCCGCCCGGCCCGGCATCATCGGGGACGAAATCCATTAGATTGCCAACCGGTGCGCCTGCCGCTTCGAGAAGCGCCAGAACTTCAGCCTTGATCGCATAAGGATCAAAGCCGACAGCTTTGCCGGTTTGCCATTGGCGCGGGGTTGCCTCGCCGGCCAGCACCAGCCCGATAGTGGCGCGCTCGTCGCTGGCATTGGTGCCGCTGCGAAAGTAGCGCCGCCCAACTTCGAACAGACAGATTGACGTCGCGCCGCGATCCATATTGCGCTTGGCGGCCGATAACAGACCGGGCAGCATCGAGGTGCGCATAACCTTGAGGTCTTCCGAGATCGGATTGGCGAGTACCCAGGGGACGGTGTTGTCGCCCCCCGGGTTGCCCTGACCGCGCAAGGCTGCGTCTTCCTTCTCCGAGATAAACGACCAGTTGACCGCCTCGTTAAGGCCCCGGGCAGCCGCAGCACGACGCACTTTGCGTTCCATAAGCTGGGCGGGGGAAGCTGTCGGCTTGGCAACGCCCGGTGCGCGCGGCAGCGGCGTAGAGGGCACCGCATCCAGCCCGGTGATGCGGATAACTTCTTCGACAATATCGGCTGATCCATGGACATCGCGCCGCCATGTAGGGACCAATATGTCCCATTTCTCGTCGCCCCCGACTTGATCGGGGGCACGGCTTTTTTCTTGTGTGCTTGCAGAAGAAGCCTGATCCCCGCCTTCGCGGGGATGACGGGTTATTGCAAAGCCGAGCCGCTCCAATATCGCCTGTTGCTCATCGAGCGCGACATCGACACCGCCCAGGCGCAGGCAATGCGATGGATCATAGTTGATGCTGCGCTGCTCGGTCGGCGGGGTGCCGGTGCGGGTGATCTCGCTCGCCTTGCCGCCGCAGAGCGATACGACATAGGCGGTCGCAATTTCGATACCATCATCAAGAAAAGCCGGATCGACGCCCCGCTCAAAGCGCTGCCGCGCATCGGAGGTCAGCATCAGCTTCTGCCCGGTCATGGCGATCCGCTCGGGCGTGAAATAGGCGCATTCGATCAGCACATCTGTCGTGTCATCCGCCGCGCCGGTGGCCTCGCCGCCCATAATGCCGCCAATATCATGCGCGCCATTGCCATCGGCGATCACCGTCATGGTCTCGTCGAGCGTATATTCTTTGCCATTCAGCGCAGTCAGGCTCTCGCCCGGCCTGGCCTTGCGCGCTTCCAGCGGGCCGTTCAATTTGGCGATATCATAGACGTGCAGCGGGCGGCCGAGATCGAACATCACATAGTTGGTGATATCGACCAGTGCCGAAATTGGGTTCTGGCCGATGGCGCGGAGCCGCTGCTGCATCCAGTCTGGTGCCGCGCCATTGCTGACGCCCGATACGATGCAGGCGTAGAAAGCCGGACAGCCTTCGCTATCGCTGATACGGATATCCGGGCCAGTGCCTGAACGCTCGACAGCATCGGCGTTCAGCGGCTTTAGCGTGCCGATACCCGATGCCGCCAGATCGCGGGCAATGCCGCGCACGCCCATGCAATCCTGTTTGTTCGGCGTTACCGACACATCGATCACCGGATCATCAAGCCCGGCATAATCGGCATAGCTCTGTCCCACTGCGCTTTCCGCATCAACGTCGAGCTCGATAATGCCGTCATGATCCTCGCCCAACTCTAGCTCACGCGCCGAGCACATCATGCCGAAGCTCTCGACATCGCGAATCTTGGCCGGTTTCAGCGTGAAATCGCTACCCGGAATATAGGTGCCCGGCGGGCCGAATACGCCGACCATACCAGTACGCGCATTGGGCGCGCCGCAGACCACCTGCCAGGGCTGATCCGAGCCGTCATCGACCTTGAGCAGTTGCAGCTTGTCGGCATTGGGGTGGGGCCCGGCTTCCAGCACCTTGGCGACACGGAACGGACGCAGCGCATCGGCGGGGTTCTCCACGCCCTCCAGCTCAAGGCCGATAGCGGTCAGTTTGTCTGTGATTTCCTCAAGGCTCGCCTCGGTGTCGAGATGCTCTTTGAGCCAGCTTAGCGTGAACTTCATGCGCCCACCCCCCCGGACAATGTCGGCGTGTCGAGTGCACCAAAGCCATAATGGCCGAGCCAGCGCAGATCGCCATCAAAGAACGCGCGCAGATCGTCCATGCCATATTTCAGCATCGCCAGACGGTCGATGCCGCAGCCAAAGGCAAAGCCCTGCCACTCATCCGGATCAAGGCCGCAATTGGCGATGACATTGGGGTGGACCATGCCGCTGCCCCCCAGCTCCATCCAGCCGCCATCGGGGCCATAGGGGTCGCCACCAATGATCCGGCGACCTTTTTCGACAGTGAAGCCCATATCGATTTCCGCCGAAGGTTCGGTGAAGGGGAAGAAGCTGGGGCGCAGTCGCAGGGTAATATCATCGCGCTCAAAAAAGGCGCGGACAAATGTCTCCAGCGTCCATTTCAAATGCCCCATATGGATATCGCGGTCGATCACAAGACCCTCAACCTGATGGAACATCGGCGTATGGGTGGCGTCGCTGTCGGAGCGATAGGTGCGGCCCGGCGCGATAATGCGGATCGGTTCGCCCTTACCCTGGCTGCGCTCGGCCACCTCGACCATGGTGCGGATTTGCACCGGGGAGGTATGTGTGCGCAGCAGCATGGCGCGTTCGTCGCCATCGGTGTCGGGGAAGTAAAAGGTATCATGCATTGCCCGCGCCGGATGGGTCTCCGGGATGTTGAGCGCAGTGAAATTGCGCCAGTCATTCTCAATCTCCGGGCCAGTGGCAACGGCAAAGCCGAGATCGGCGAAAATCTCGGCCAGTTCATCCATCACCTGCGATACCGGGTGGACACTGCCTTTCGGATTGTCCGCGACGGGCAGGGTCAGATCAAGCGATTCCGCCGCCAGTTTGGCGTCCAGTGCCGCATCTTCCAGCGCCTCTTTACGCGCGGATATGGCATCGGCCACCGCGGCACGCGCGCCATTGATGCGTGGGCCTTCACTCTGGCGCTCTTCCGGCGTCATCTTGCCCAGCGTTTTGAGCAACAGGCTGATCTCGCCCTGCTTGCCGAGAGCGGCAACGCGCAATTGCTCCAGGCCCTCAAGATCGGCATGTGCGATTTTGGCCAGATAGCCATCGCGGATGGTTTCTATATCGCTCATCTGTCTTTCACTTTACCAGCGGTGCTTATGCGCGGATCGCTAAAGCAAGGCTGGCCAGTGAAAGCAAGGCCAGCGGGCATTGGGGTGCAAGAATCTGTGCGGTGTATCGCGGCTTAGTCGCTGTCGTTGGTTTCGACCGGCTTGTGCAGCACCTGCATCGGCGCGCCGGCCGCGGCCATACGCGCCTTGGCCGCCGCCATCATTATTGGGTGAGGCTTGGCGGCATAATCACCCGGACGCATCCCCATAAAGCGCAGAAAGTCGCGGCTGAAATGTGCCTGATCATGATATTGCAGATCAAGCGTGTTGATCCAGCGCAGCGAAGGATCAATCATAAACTGTGCCAGCGAGCGCAAGAAACGCTGACGCCGCAACAGCAATTTCGGCGGAAAGCCAAAGACCCGGCGGCTAAAGCGTTCCAGCGAGCGTTCGGTCATTGCCAGGCGTTCAGCTAGCGCGGTGACGCTGACGAGCCGATCATCCACCAGCGCGCTATGCGCCTTGGCAATGCGCGGATCGGGTTCAGGCTGCTTCGCGACGATGGCATTCAGAGCCTTTAAGATGGCCGCTGCCTCCGCTTCGTCATCTTCGGGTTTGTCCAGCGATATGCTCTGCAGCACGGCAAGCAGATTGCCAAAGACCGGGTCGGTTTCGGCATCGACCGCGCGGTCGGCATAATTGTCGGCATCTGCCCCGACAAACATATGCCAGCCCAGAGGCAATAGCCCAATGCCCCAAATCGATGCGTTACCGGGTGAGAAATAGCTCGATATGCTGGTCGGGCCCGATATGAATATGCGCGATCGCTTGCGCGGCTTTGCGTCGCCAATGGCGCCGGTTACGGCCTCACCGCGAACCAGTCTGATATTAGCCCATTCCGGGTGGAGAAAATCCTCCAGCCGGGGCCGGTCGCCGCGTTCAATGTCCAATCGGTACAGCGTGGATATATAGGGCGCAAGTGTGTCACCCGGTGAGAAAAACCGGAGCGTAATGCCGCTCATATCCAACGCAGAATCGGTCACTATTCCCGGGCACCACCATCCCAAGCAGCAAGAATGTCCGCGAAAATGGACCAATTGTCGGAAATTTACAAGGCGAGCGGCAAAGAGATTTTTTACCATAAGTGACATTCATCACATCTGCCGCAACCGGTGTCCGTTAACAGGGGGCATCAGCTAACCACGTCAAAGCAGTGCCGGTTGAACAATGCGACCCTTTCGGCCGGTGATGTGATGACAGGGGGCCATCCTGTTCTGCTGCGGAGCAAGATGGTTGTCGGCGCCGGATCGGGTTCCGCCCGGTCCGGCGTTTTCATATGGCCCTCCCCGTTTACGGGGAGGTGGCTCGCCGTAGCTTTAGCGAAGGCGAGACGGAGGGGGATATCCACTTGCGCCGCGTCTGGCAGTTCGCCCCCTCCACCGCCTTCGGCGGTCCCCCTCCCCATCCTGGGGAGGATATTATAAAGCAAAAGGCCGCCACCCTGATGCAGGGCGGCGGCCTTTTGGATTGGCTATGAAAACGCTCAGGCCTTGGCCAGTGCGTCCTGTGCCTGTTTGACGATGGTCTTGAACACGTCATTTTCGTTCATCGCCAGGTCGGCGAGAATCTTGCGGTCCAGATCAACCTCAGCCAGCTTCAGGCCATGCATGAACTGGCCATAGGTCAGGCCCTCAGCGCGAACGGCAGCGTTGATGCGCTGGATCCACAGGCTGCGGAAATTGCGCTTTTTGACCTTGCGGTCGCGATAAGCATATTGACCGGCCTTCTCGACCGCCTGCCGCGCGACGCGGATGGTGTTTTTGCGGCGGCCATAATAGCCTTTGGCCTGCTCTAATACGCGTTTGTGTTTGGCGCGGGTGGTAACACCCCGTTTAACTCGTGCCATAATGTTATCCTTTCAGAATGTCGCTGAGAATTGGGCGCACGGCTTATTTCAGGCCGTAGGGTGCCCATTTCTTGATGGTCTTGGCATCGGCATCAGAGATGACGGTGGTGCCACGGTTCTGGCGGATATATTTGGAATTATGGCTGATCAGCCGGTGGCGCTTGCCCGCGACACCATGCTTCACCTTGCCATTGGCGGTGATCTTGAAGCGTTTCTTGACCCCGCTCTTGGTCTTCAGCTTGGGCATTTTCGTCTCCTTAAAGTCAAAATGACGATTACGGACAGACATGGCAGCCCTACCGGCCAGCCTGTCCCGATTCTCTCACATTTTCATGCGAAGCGCGGCCATTAGCGGTGTGCGACGGAAAATGCAAGCATTGCCTGTGCATGTTTTGGACCGTGCCCCAGCGATTGCGCCTGGCAAGCAAACATGTCTATGTGCGCCTTGTGGCCAGACTTCTCAAAGATCGCATCGCATCCATTATCGATGGCTTGAGGAAGCTAAACCAGCAGAATGGCGAACCTGTCCTGTTAGCGATCGACGGCAGAAGCGGCAGTGGCAAGACCAGCATCGCTGCAATGATGGCATCCCAACTGCCATGCACCATTATTCCGGGCGACGATTTTTACGCGGGCGGGGTGAAGCTGCATTCCCATCCTCCCGAGACGCTTGCCGATATCTGCATTGATCGAGAGCGTTTGCGCGCAGTACTCAAGAGGCTAAAATCCGGACAATGGGCATCCTATGCCGCTTTTGACTGGGAAGCCTTTGACGGCAGGCTGGCAACTCGTAAAACAGTAGTTGAACCGCAGCCATTTCTGATTGTGGAAGGTGTTTACAGCTATCACCCCGATTTGCGCGATATGGTCGATCTGGCAGTGTTGATTGAAGTGCCCGAGAAAGAGCGCATGCACCGCCTCTTGGCTCGGGAAGGCGAACTGACGGATTGGGAAAGGCAATGGCACCGGGCGGAAGACTGGTATTTTGCCGAACTATCTCCGCATAAGTGCTTTGATACCGTGCTGCGTAATGTCGATAGTTGATCATCAAGTCTGGCCGTAGGTCAAATGTATTTCACGCGAAGAGCGCTAAGATTTTTAAGAGGTCTGCGCTTTGGTGTACCCGCTGATTACATCCTCAATGCCGCGCAAGCGGGAATATTGGATATGTTATAGACTCGCACAAAGCCACAAAGACACAAAGAAGGTTGTTCTTGGCCTGAGTCTCTTGGCGGCTTTGTGCGAGCCAAACCTCAATTCCCGCTTGCGCGGGGCCAGTGGGACAAAGCTAGTCAAAAAACCGCACATATCCCTTAAAAATCTTAGCGGCCTTAGCGTGAAACCTGATCAGGCGAGGACCTATCAGTCAATAAACCAGCATCGTAATAAGGCGATAGCGTTGCTATCTTTACCCTAGGCAAAAGGCTATGATTAAAGCGACTAGGGTTGCTGGCCTTGGGAGGCTGAAGTGATACTCCGCAATGAGATGATCCCGATGTATCTCGATATTGACCCAAGCTTCCAAGGGGCATGGGGAGACTTCTTGGTTGAGTGGGAAGACTATGAGGAGGAAGGGGGAGACACGGACCTTCCGATCTATTTGGTTCTTTCTGATTTGGCGCGACACCTCATTGCAATGCTTGCAAAAGGCGAGACGGATAAATTCCGACAGATATTTCAACTTGTGGATCGCTGGTGCCTCGAAGGTGAGCATTATGTTCAAGAAGCCGCAGTGGTTGGTTTGCTGGAAGACTTGCAAAATGAGGGCCTGCACAGCACTACCAAGCCATCCGGCTTTGAACCATGGCTTTTAAGTGAATCAAAGTATTGGTGGGATAAGGTCGCGGCCTTTTGGGAGAAAGGCGAACTTATTGTTGATGATAGGCCCGCCAAATAGCGTCATCCCGTCGCCATCGCCCCGATAACATCCTCCAGCCTTGCCGGATCACCGATAGCCAGAACCCGGCCATCGGACTTGGCGTGTAGCGGGTCGCCATACCAGTCGCACATCATGCCGCCGGCGCCTTCGACCACCGGGACCAGCGCGGCGTAATCGTGGAGCTTCAGGCCGCTTTCGCAGACAATGTCGAGATGGCCGCTGGCGAGCAGGCCGTAATTATAGCAATCACCGCCCCAGATCAGTCGCTTGGTCTCGGTCTGCTTGGCCAGCGCGGAGAAATAATCTGCATCCTGATTGCTGAACAGATGCGGGCTGGTGGTGGCGAGGATCGCTTCGTCGAGCTTGGGGCAGGGGCGGCTGCGCACAGGTTTGCCATTGAAGAGCGTTTCGCGGCCCGATACGCCGAGCCAGCGTTCGCCCGAAATCGGCTGATCGATAATGCCGATCACCGGAAAATCATTGACGGTGAGCGCGATCAGCGTGCCGAATAGCGGCCGCCCGGCGATAAAGCTGGTGGTGCCATCAATCGGATCGAGCACCCAGCAGCGGCGCGACATGCCCGATTTGCGGCCGAATTCCTCGCCAATAATCGCATCTTCAGGCCGCTCGGCTTCCAATATCTGACGCATCGCACTTTCGGCGGCCTTGTCGGCCTCGGTCACCGGCGACTTGTCGCGCTTGGTCTCGGTTTCAAACTCTGCTCGATAATAGGGCCGGATCGCGGCTGCAGCGGCGTCAGCCAGACGTTCGGCAAGGGTAATGTCTGCAGGGGTCATGGCGGCCCTTTTTGTTTAAGCGTCCTCAGCCTCATTTGTAACAGGCTGCCAGGCCCAGAGATAGAGGATCAGGCCGGTAATGATAAACAGCGCAAAGCCGGAAAGCATCCAGGCATTGGCATACCAGTATTCGCCCCAGCTAAACTCGCCCGCCATGATCTTCTTCCAGCCATTAAAATGCTGCATGCCGGCAACGACAAGGCCGAAAACCGCAAGGACAGAAGCAATCCAGCGATTGAGCCAATGCTGCGGCTGGACCAGCAGCATTAGGCCCAAAAGACCGATGACCGTGCGCTGCGCCCGGCAATAGGGGCAGACATAGACCAGCTCGCCTATCTCTGTGCCCCAGGCACCGACGGATATGATGATCGCCAATATCGCAATAGCGATGCGATAGCGGAACAGGAGCGCGAGGCTCGGCATAGTCAGGTCCTTGTCTTTTGGAAGCGGGGTATGCGTTAGTCAAACAGGCTGGAAACGCTGCTTTCCTCGGCAATGCGGCGCATCGCCTCGCCCAACAGCGGTGCGATCGGCAGCGGGCGGATGCGATCCGACGCTTTGACCTCTTCGGTCGCCTCAATCGAATCGGTGATCACAAGCTGTTTCAGCGTGCTTTTGTCGACCCGCTCGACCGCTGCGCCGGAAAGCACGCCATGCGTCACATAGGCGGCAACATCGACCGCGCCCGCCTCGCGCAACGCATCAGCCGCGTTGCAGAGCGTGCCACCGGAATCGACAATATCGTCGATCAGGATGCAGAAGCGCCCTTCGACATTGCCGATGATGTTCATCACTTCCGATTCGCCTGCTTTTTCGCGGCGCTTATCGACAATCGCCAGCGGCGCGTTGTTGAGCCGCTTGGCCAGCGCCCGGGCGCGGACCACACCGCCAACATCGGGCGAAACCACCATCAGCTCATGCGCACCGAAACGCGCCTGAATATCCGCCGCCATCACCGGCGCGCCATAGAGATTGTCGGTCGGGATATCGAAAAAGCCCTGAATCTGCCCGGCATGCAGATCAACTGAAAGAACGCGGTCAGCCCCGGCCACAGTGATCAGATTGGCGACCAGCTTGGCCGAAATCGGCGTGCGCGGGCCGGGCTTCCGGTCCTGCCGGGCATAGCCGAAATAGGGGATAACCGCGGTGATCCGACGCGCCGAGGCACGTTTCAGCGCGTCGATGCAGATCAGCAATTCCATCAGATTGTCATTGGCGGGGTAACAGGTGGACTGGATCAGAAACACATCCTCGCCGCGCACATTTTCATGGATTTCGACGAAGATTTCCTCATCGGCAAAGCGGCGGACGCTGGCATCGGTCAGCGGCATTTCCAGATAGCCCGCAATCGCCCGCGCCAATGGCAAATTGCTGTTCCCCGACATGATTTTCATGAGTGCCCGCTCCCCGAAATGGTCCCCGATTGTCGCTGCGCCCAGTCTTTAGCATCACGCGCCGAAAGCGAAAGACGAAACTTTTGTGACAGTGCAAAAGGCCGTGGATAATCTCCTCCAATGATCTGGGGGTCATGGGGCGGCGCTGGCAGGGTCTGCTTGCCTTTGGGTGAAAATCATTGCCGCCAGCGGCGCAGCTTTCTATCAGGCGGTCATGACTGATCGCCTGATTATCACCATGGCCCAGCTCAACCAGAAAATGGGGGCGCTGGGCGAGAATGCCGATGCCATGCTGGCGGTGCGCGCCGACGCGATGCGCGATGCACCCGCCGATGCGCAGCCCGACCTGATCATCTATCCCGAACTGCAGCTGATCGGCTATCCGCCCGAGGATTTGGTGCTTAAACCGGCGCTGATCCATCGCGCCTCGGAAGAGCTGGACCGGTTGGCGGCCGCGACGGCAGATGGCGGCCCGGCGATGCTGGTTGGCAGCGTATTTATGGATGGCGACAAACTGCACAATGGTGTGGCGATTCTCGATGGTGGCGCAATCGCTGATGTGCGGCTAAAGCATGAACTCCCCAATTATGGTACCTTCGATGAGCTGCGTCTGTTCAAACAGGGGCCTTTGCCGCGCCCGGTGGAGTTTCGCGGGGTCAAGCTCGGCCTGCCGATCTGCGAGGATGGCTGGCTGCCCAAGGTACCGCGCCATCTTGCCGATCAGGGTGCCGAATTGCTGATCTCGGTCAATGGCAGCCCTTATGAAATCGCCAAGGAAGAGCATCGCGAGGTTGAGGTGTTTCGCAGCCGCGTCAAGGAAACCGGCTTGCCGCTGCTCTTTCTCAACCGCGTCGGCGGTCAGGATGAGCTGGTATTTGATGGCTGCTCCTTCGTGCTCAATGCGGATGGCGAGACGGTGCATCGCCTGCCCGATTGGGAAGAGCATATCCGCACCACCATCTGGGAGCGCAGCGACAGCGGCTGGACCTGCGCCAATTGTTCCGGGCCGGAGACGGTGGCGTCATGGGATCAGCATCCGGCGGATATCTATAATGCGATGATTGTTGGCTTGCGCGACTATGTGAACCGCAACGGCTTTCCCGGCGTGGTGCTCGGCCTGTCGGGCGGGATAGACAGCGCGCTGTCAGCGGCGGTGGCGGTCGATGCATTAGGCGCGGACCGGGTTTGGTGCGTAATGATGCCGAGCCGCTATACCAGCGAGGAGAGCCTCGACGATGCCGAGGCCTGCGCCAAAATGCTCGGCACAAGGCTCGACACCATCGCGATCAATCCGGCGGTCGAAGGCTTTGACGCAATGCTGGAGGACAGTTTTGCCGATGAGACGGTCGATATAACCGAGGAGAATATCCAGTCGCGCATCCGTGGCGTGACGCTGATGGCGCTCTCTAACAAGTTCGGCCATATGCTGCTTACTACGGGGAACAAGAGCGAGATGAGCGTTGGTTATGCCACCATTTACGGCGATATGGCGGGCGGCTATTCGGTGCTGAAAGACGCCTATAAGCTGACAGTGTTCGCGCTGTCACGCTGGCGCAATCACAACAAGCCCTCGCTCGGCCTCGGCCCCGACGGCCCGGTGATGCCTGACAATGTCGTCACCAAACCGCCCAGCGCCGAACTGCGCCCTGACCAGAAGGATTCGGACAGCCTGCCGCCCTATGAAGTGCTCGATCCGCTGCTCAATGGCTTGATCGAGAAGGAACAGTCGGTCGATGATCTGGTCGAGCAGGGCTTTGACCGCGATACGGTTATCCGCATCGAGCGCCTGCTCTATATCGCCGAATATAAACGCCGACAGTCGCCGCCGGGCGTAAAACTAGGCAGCCGCAATTTCGGGCGGGACAGGCGCTATCCTATTACCAATGCGTTTCGGACGGTGTGAATAGACACCCAAGCAATTGAAATCTGAGTCTATTTTTTATCATATATTCAATGACTTGATTTTAAAGTATACAGTAAGTATATTTTTGAACAGGCCATTGGAGTGTGTTTTGCCGGATATCCAGTTTGATAGGAACAAGATGCGTGCAGTTATACTGCATGTTTGCCATGCTTGTTCTCCGGACGATCTTGGTGCGGTTAAGCTTCATAAAGTTCTCTATTTTCTAGATATGTTGTCTTATGCTCACCACAGGCAAGTTGTGACTGGGGCTACGTATCGGAAAAGGCCATATGGTCCTGCCTCCGATCAGTTGCTGTTTCAACTCCGGGAGATGGAGCGTGCTGGCGCGATAGAAATAAATGAAGTGGATTATCACGGCTACCAAAAGCGCGAATACAGGGCAAAAGCGACAGAACCTGAAGGTGTGCTGTCTGAAATGGAAGTCGATTTGCTTGACGATATTATCGATTTCGTTTGCAGGGATAACACCGCAAAAAGCATCAGCGAATATAGCCATAAATTACCTTGGCAAATGGCTGATATGGGGAAAGAGATTCCCTATCATTCAGCGTTACTGTTGATACCTAATGAGCCAACTCCAGAGGCTCTAGACGCAGCTAGCGAGGGGCAAAGAGAGTTTGAAAAAGCGAGATCGGACAAAAACGCCGTGGATATGTCGCTACTCTCCACTTTTCGAGAGAGCCTATTACAGTCGGCTGGACAGCGTTGATCCAGTTGGATTTGAAGAGGTATTAAGAAACTTCGAGGATCTCGCCGAATTTGACCCTTATATGCTGGGTGTGCCGCATCCTGACATTGATGACATGTGGGTCTACGAATCTCCATATTTAAGGCGTCTGCCTCGCGCAGTAATTGTTTTCACAATCAATGACGAAGAAGGCGTTGTAGATTTGTGGAACATTCACAGGCTGTAATAACGAAGCTCTATAACAAAATAGTCAGTAATTCTGTTTTTCTATAATCAAAGCAAGCACCCATGACCACCAAGACCCGTTTCGCGCCGTCGCCGACCGGCCATTTGCATATCGGCAATATTCGCACCGCGCTGCATAACTGGATGTGGGCCCGCAAAACCGGCGGGCATTTTGTTCTGCGCATCGATGATACCGACAAGGAGCGTTCCAAAGAAGAATATGTCACCGGCATTCAGCGCGATATGCAATGGTTGGGGCTCGATTGGGACAGCAGTTTCCGCCAGTCGGAGCGGTTTGACGCTTATGAGGCGGCGTTTGAGAAACTCAAAGCCGATGGCCGGGTTTATCCCTGTTATGAGACGGCGCAGGAGCTGGACCTGAAGCGCAAGGTGCTGCGCTCGCGCGGGCTTGCGCCGGTATATGATCGCGGCGCGTTGGAGCTGACGGCGGAGCAGATCGCGGCTTATGAGGCGGAAGGCCGCACGCCGCATTGGCGCTTTAAGCTTGATCATGATGCGCCGATTGTCTGGGATGATCTGGTGCGTGGGCCGCAAAAATTCGATCCTCCGGCGCTGTCCGATCCGGTGATCCGCCGCGCCGATGGTAGCTGGCTCTATATGCTGCCGTCTACCATTGACGATGCCGACCATGGCGTCACCCATGTCGTGCGCGGTGAGGACCATGTCGCCAATACCGCGGCGCAAATCCAGATGTTTGAAGCGCTGGGCGCGGATATTCCCACCTTTGCCCATAGCGCGCTGCTGATGGGCAAGGAGGGCAAGCTCTCCAAACGGCTCGGCTCCATGGGCGTCAGCGATTTTCGCGAGCAGCATATCGAGCCGCAAGCGGTGCTGGCGCTGCTGGCACGGCTGGGCACGAGCGATCCGGTCATAGCTGAGTCAGACATAACCCATTTGGTTGATACAATGGATTTCAGCCGCTTTGGCCGCGCACCCGCCAAATTCGATCCCGAAGATCTGGCGCGGCTCAATACCCAGATTGTCCATGGGCTGGATTATGGTGCTGTTGCGGAGCGCTTGCCCAAGGCGATGGATGATGCAGCCTGGCATGCCATCCGCCCCAATGTCGCGCATCTCGGCGAAGTCGCCGATTGGTGGGCGATTGTCGAAGGGCCGGTTGAACTACCCGAATTTGACGAGGAGACCCGCGCTTATCTGAAAACCGCGCATGATACGCTGACCGGGCTCGACTGGTCCGATGCAGTGTGGGGCGCGCTGACCGGCGCGCTCAAAGAGGCAACCGGCCGCAAGGGCAAGGCGCTGTTTATGCCGTTACGTCAGGCGCTGACTGGCCAGAATCACGGTCCCGATATGGCCGAGATGGTGCCGATCTTGGGCCGCGATGTGGCGCTGCGCCGGTTGGAGCGCGCAGCGCAGTAATTGGTCGGCTTGCTAGTGGAAACCCAAGTTTACGCTACGGAATATTGACTTTTTGAACATTCTCTCAGCATAATATGCGGTGACACGGAAAACCGTGCACCCACAAAAACACGCTTGGGAGAGTAGTATGAGCTATGCCGATCAACCCGGTTTCGGGGCGAGTAACGGCGATCGCGTCAAGAGCGCGATCATGGTCGCAGCCTTGCAGGGCAGCGTCATTGCGGCGCTGGTCCTGGTGCCGATTGCGGTGGTCAGTGATGACCCGATTATCGATGGGGGCTTCACCGCCAGAAATATCCCCGCCACCCCACCGCCTGAGCCGGTTGACCCTGTCGAGAAGCCGAAAGAGGCAAGCACGGCCATAACCACGCCTATCCCGCCACGGCCAATGCCCAATGACAATGCGTTGGTGGTACCGCCAATTACCGATCTGGATATTACCCCGCCGCTGATCGGTGATCCGGGGGCGGAAAACATCATCGGACCGGAGAATGGAAGCGGCACCGACAGCGGCGTGCGCCTTCCCCCGCCGGTGATTATCGCCCCGAAACGCGATCCGCGCTATGCCCGCTTTTTCCAGCCCGCCTATCCGACGCAAAAATTGCGCAGCGGCGAAGAGGGCCGGGTGCGGATCAGCGTGCTTGTCGCTGCGGATGGCCGGGTCAAGGCGGTCAAGCAGATTGCGGCCAGCGATCTGGCTTTCTGGCGCGCGACCGAGCGTCAGGCGCTGCGCCGCTGGCGCTTTATCCCCGGCACGCGCGATGGCGAGCCAGATGAGCAATGGATAGCGCTCACGGTGAATTTCACCATCAATGACTAGCCTACAAAAGCGCGCACATTAGCCAATACCGATCATGGGGCTGGTCTGTTGCCAGCCCCATGACTATATCCAGAGGCGATGACCACACCGCCGCCTTCCCGACCACCGCGCCGCCGCACGCCTCAGGCCCTGACCGAGGCGAAGCTACGCTCTGCCTATAGCGATCAGCCCGAACGCATCCGTTACTTCAAACGCGTCTCACCCAGCGGTGCGATTAATGATCTGGTCGAGATGCTCAAATGGGACAGCCCATGGCGCATCCGCTTTCTGGCGCTCGCCGGCGCGCTGACCGTCTGTGTTGCGGGTGGGTTTATGATTGAGTCTTCGGGCTTTCGGATTGAGCCGCGCAAATTTGAGATTGATTATGTCGACCTGCCGCCACTGGATGAGACCGAGGCGCAGAAAGAAGCGCGCTATGAGCGCAACCGGATTGAGCGCGATGCCCGGCTTCAGGCCAATCGCGAACGGTTCGAGCGCTCGAAGCAATTCTATCGCGAGCTCGGCGAAGCCACCGGCGTTGATGTGGATGACGAGTGAGTACGCAGGTTGACGATCTGCGCTGGATGCAGGCGACGATTGCACTCGCGGCGCGCAGCCCTGCACTCGCCGCGCCCAATCCCTGTGTGGGTTGTATTGTCGTCAAAGATGGCGTGGCTATAGGGCGCGGCGTTACCGCTAAAGGCGGTCGCCCGCATGCCGAGGCTATGGCGCTGGAACAGGCGGGGGAAGCGGCCAGGGGCGCGACCGTCTACGTCACGCTGGAGCCTTGTGCACACAAATCCAATCGTGGTCCAGCCTGCTCCGATCTGCTGAGTGCGGCCCAGCCCGAGCGAGTAGTGATCGCGTTGACCGACCCCGACCCGCGCACCGCAGGTAGCGGCACGGAGCGGATGCGTGCCGCCGGGATCGCGGTTGCGGAGGGCGTGGCAGAAGAGGCGGCAGCCTATCAGCTCGCCGGCTATCTCAGCCAACAGAAACGCGGCCGCCCGCATATCATGCTCAAATTAGCAACGTCGCTCGATGGCCAGATCGCCATGACTGATGGCACCAGCCAATGGATTACCGGCGAGGCATCACGCGCCCATGCCCATGGCGAGCGGGCGCGTTTTGAGGCGATATTGGTCGGCCGTGAGACATTACGGCAGGATACGCCGCGTCTTGATGTGCGCTTGCCGGGTCTGGAAGAGCGCAGCCCGGAGCGGATTGTGCTGAGCCGCTCGCCTGCGCCACAAGGCTGGACCGGTATTACCGCGCCCGAAGCCGTGCATGATCTTGAGGCGCAAAGCCTGATGATTGAGGGCGGGGCCGGAGCGGCAGCCGCGTTTCTACGTACCGATCTGGTCGATGAATTGCTGCTCTATCGTGCGCCGGTTTTGATCGGTGAGGGCCGCACGGCTTTGGGCGATATCGGCCTTACCAACCTGTCCGATGCGCATGGTCAATGGCGCCGTATCGAGACGCGCCATCTTGGCAATGACCAGATGGAACGCTATCTGCGGACCAGAGCCGCCTAGCCGCGCAAACACAGGAGCGAGCACATATGTTCACCGGCATAGTCACCGATATCGGCACCATCCGCAGCAGCGAGCAGCGCGGCGATTTGCGCCTGGAAATCGGCTGCGGTTACGACATGCATGACGTTGCCATTGGCGCATCCATTGCTTGTTCGGGTGTCTGCCTCACCGTGGTGGACAAGGGCGAGGACTGGTTCGCCGTTGATGTCTCCGGTGAGACCATAAGCTGCACCGCCGATGGTCAGTTTGCCGATGGCGCGCGGCTCAATCTCGAGCGCTCGCTCAAGCTCGGCGATGAGATGGGCGGCCATATTGTCACCGGTCATGTCGATGGCGTCGGCAGCATCGCTTCGGTCGATAAGGTCGGTGATAGCTGGAATGTTCAGGTTGCTGTCCCCGCCACGCTGGCACCTTTCATCGCCGCCAAGGGATCGATTACCGTCAATGGTGTCTCGCTGACGGTCAATGTGGTCGAGGATGGTGCGGATGGCACCAGCTTCGCGCTCAATATCATCCCGCATACCGCCGAAGTGACCACTTTGGGTGACATCAAAGCAGGTGACAGCGTCAACCTCGAAATCGACGTGCTCGCGCGCTACTTGCGGCGGATGAAGGACCATATGGCGGCTGCATGATGCAGCTAATGCAATCTAAAAGCGTGGTCTCTGCTATATCACCCCCGCATCAGCGGGACCAAGATTATATAGACTCGCGCAAAGGCGCAAAGGCGCAAAGGCACAAAGAGGGGCGTTCTTGATGTAACCCCTTCGTGCCTTTGCGCCTTTGTGCGAGACAAATCTCCGGTTCCGCTTGCGCGGAATAGGGAAGATGAGACACTTGGATTTCAACAAACCAACCCCCGATGTGAAATGGCTTGCTTGTAATCACATCACAATGTGATACATGAACTCCATCGCACATTGTGATGGAGTCGCCTTATGAGCGCGCAACTGATCGAGCAACTTACCGATATCGTCGAAAGCGGTGAACTGACCCGTGCCGGGCTGGCCCGCGCCGCCGGGCTGCACGCCAATTCGCTGCGGCGGCTGGGGCATGATGACTGGAACCCGACCGCCGAAACGCTGACCAAGCTGGAACATTATCTGGCGCAGGATGGCGGCGCGGTGATGGCCAGCGCCGAGGAGATTATCGACGAGGCGCGCAATGGCCGCATGTATATATTGGTCGATGATGAGGACCGGGAAAATGAGGGCGATCTTATCATCCCGGCGCAGATGGCGACTCCCGATGCGATCAATTTCATGGCCAAATATGGCCGTGGCCTGATCTGTCTGGCGATGACCCGCAACCGGGTGCAGGAGCTGGGCCTCGGCATGATGAGCCAGAATAATCGCGGCCAATATGAGACCGCCTTTACTATCTCGATCGAGGCGCGTGAGGGTGTCACCACCGGCATCAGCGCGGGGGACCGGGCGCGGACTATTGCCGTCGCCATCGACCCCAGCAAGAACAGCACCGACATAGTGACGCCCGGCCATGTCTTCCCCTTGCAAGCGCGCAATGGCGGCGTGCTGGTGCGCGCCGGGCATACCGAGGCGGCGGTTGATGTGTCGCGGCTGGCGGGGCTCAATCCGGCGGGTGTGATCTGCGAGATTATGAAGGATGATGGCGAGATGGCGCGGCTCGATGACCTCATCGCCTTTGCCCATCGCCACAAGCTGAAAATCGGCACTATCCGCGATCTGATCGCGTACAGGCTGCGCAATGATCACCTCGCCGAAAAGCGGGTCGAGGCGCGCTTTACTAGTCGCTGGGGCGGTGAATGGAACGCGATCACCTATTATAACCACGCCACAGAGACCGAGCAGCTGGTGCTGCAAAAAGGGCATATCGATCCGGATAAGCCGACTCTGGTGCGGATGCATGCGCTGGCGGTGTTTGATGATATTTTCGGGCTGGAAGGGCCAAGTTCGGGCATGCTGGCGGGCGCGATGAAGATTATCGGCGAGGAAGGCGCGGGCCTGATCGTTATGATCCCGCAGCCGGGGCGCAGCTTCCTGTCGTCACAGGTCAAGCGGCTGCTCGGAGAGAAACCCGCTTCCCCTCCACCTGCGCCGTCGACTGGCGGTATGCCGGATCAGTTGCGCGATTATGGCGTCGGCGCGCAGATTCTGGCTGACCTCGGCGTACAGGATATGGAATTGCTGACCAACTCCAGCCATGATCTGGTCGGGCTCGACGCCTATGGCTTGCGCATCGTTGGGTCTCGCGCGGTGCCGGTGGGCAAGTGAAGTGCTAGTTTGTAGTGAATGAAAACCCTGTAACCGTCACCCCCGCGAAGGCGGGGGTCCAGAGCATCTGCTAATGGCGGTGACTGTTTGCCCTGGATTCCCGCCTTCGCGGGAATGACATAGGCTTTTTGTGGAAAAGGAAACCGAGATATGGCGCATTTTGGAATAGTCGAAGCGCGGTTTTATGATGAGTTTAACGATATGCTGGTCGCCGGGGCCAAGGCGGCTTTGGAAGCGGCGGGGCACACGCATGAGGTGACCACTGTTCCCGGCGCGCTGGAAGTCCCGGGGGCGATCTCGATCCTCTCTGATAGCGGCCGCTTTGACGGCTTTGTCGCCATCGGCGTGGTGATCCGCGGTGAGACCTATCATTTCGAGATTGTCGCTGGCGAAAGCTCACGCGGGATCATGGCGCTGACGCTGGATGGCCTGCCCATCGGCAATGGCATTCTCACCGTGGAGAACGAAGATCAGGCCCGCGTCCGCGCTGATCCGGCGCAGAAGGACAAGGGCGGCGAGGCAGCCAAGGCGGCGATCCGGCTTTATGATCTCGGCCAGATGGACGAGACCTGATTTCTACGCGTGCACTGGAAAACCAAAATCGTCATTGCGAGGAGCGAAGCGACGCGGCAATCCAGAGAGTAAAGCTCATGCGGCTCTGGATTGCTTCGCTGCGCTCGCAATGACGCCATGTTAAAAAGAAAGAACCCACCCCTATGACCCTGATCGGTCCGGCCTCGAACAGCTATTATTCGCAACGCCACCGGCTGCATTATGTCGATTGGGGCAACCCCGATGCGCCGCCGCTGATCCTGCTCCATGGCGGGCGCGATCATTGCCGTAATTGGGATTGGACCGCGCAAGTCTTTCGCGACCGTTTCCATATCATCGCGCCTGATCTCCGCGGCCATGGGGATAGCCAATGGGCCAGTGACGGCAATTATCCGATGCTCGCTTATATCTATGATCTGAAACAGCTGATTGACCAGCTTGACCTCGCGCCGGTGACCATTGTCGCCCATTCGCTCGGCGGCAATATCGCCACGCGCTATACCGGGCTCTACCCGGATACGGTCAAAAAACTGGTGGCGATTGAGGGGCTGGGGCCATCGCCCAAGGTGCAGCAGGAAATGGCCGAGAAAGGCTTTAACAACCGGCTGCGCGGCTGGCTGGAGACCAAGCAGAAATATGCCGATGTCGCGCCGCGCCGTTACAAGGACTTCGCCGCCGCGCTCGAGCGGATGCAGCAGGAAAACCCGCACCTCTCGGACGAACAGGTGCGCCACCTCACCGTCCATGCGGTGATCCGCAATGAGGATGGCAGCTATAGCTGGAAATTCGACCCGTTGATGCGCAACTGGTGGCCGCACGACCTGCCCAATGAGGCGACCGAAGAGATGTGGCGCGCCATCACCTGCCCGACGCTGATGCTCTACGGTGCCGATAGCTGGGCCAGCAACCCGGAAAAGGACGGGCGGATTACGTACTTCGGTAACAATGTTGAAGTGCGTGAGTTCCAAAAGGCCGGCCACTGGCTGCACCATGATCAGTTTGATTTGTTTAAGGAGACGCTGGAGGGGTTTTTGTGAGTCTCGAAACCTCAACGCCACTCTGAACGACGGTCGACACGGCGCTGGAAGCCTGCTGCCATTGAACGAGCGCGTGCGCGAAGTAGCAACTTTCGCCCTTCCCTGTTGCGGGTAAAAATCAGTTCTGCCGGGCCAATGTTGCGCTGCCAGGCTCTGGCATAGGCCTCTGCGTCCTTCTTCCGTCCCGCAACCTGTTCCGGAACAGCATGATAGTCAGTTCGTCCCCAGCGTCTGAACCAGCTACAGCGGCGCAAAATGTATCGCGGATTTTCGGTCGGTCCTAGGGTTTGTGCAAGTGCCGTAAAGAAGTTCCTTTCTTCGATGCGTGAGGCATTGTGGAGGACTATAGAATTGTTCCCTTTGAGATCGCGTGTCACTTCCACATGATAATCATGCAGCGGTTTTTTAAGGAGGCCACAGTCCCTGAAACTTTCCAATATGGTCCAGCCAACCTGGGAGAGGCTACGTTCGAGACTGCCATTCCTGATGAACAGCCGTCCTGCGTGAAACAGCTTTGGCAATGCGTATATCAGCGTAAGGCCAGCGAAAATCATGATCAACATGCCAAGCGTTTGTACCGACTGGAATTTCCGCATGGCGAAACCCGCTGAGCCGGCAGCGCTGATCAGGGCCGTTACCGAGAGATATTGCAGCGTCTGGTTATAGGACGCTGCACGTGGCGCGTAATTTGCCTCTGCAACCTGATGGACATGCGATCTTTCATGAGCATCACCGAGCGAATCCTGCCATTTCTGCGCGGTAGCGCTTCTGTCAGAGGCATGCCTGAACATGGTCCTATTCAATGCTTCGATATGCGCTTCATCTCCCTTACCGTCGGTAAGCGCCAAGCGATCGAGGCCATTACCAATGTGCAAAGTTTCATCCAGCGAAATGCCATCGAACATCTCAAAACGTCGCGACATCAGAGCCATGTCACTACCGAGAGCGGTGAGCGCATGATGATTGCTGGTCTTGCCATGGCCAGACAGCGGTTTCAGGAATGAAAACTGCATTTCGCCCGGCTCCAGCGTTACCAAATGCCAGATATTGGCAACCTTTTGGGGCTTTGCCGGATCGCGGCGAATGGCGCGCCCGCGCATCTGGTTGGACAGCATATAGGACCCCACATTACTGGCCAGAACCAGACTGTTGATCGTAGGGGCGTCCCAGCCTTCTCCCAGTAAGGCCTTGGTACCAACCAGTAGCTGGATAGAGCCAGCCTCAAACAGACGAGTTACAATCCGCACCATCTGTCGAGCATCTTTGGTGGTAAGTGTTACACCACAATAATCGGGGCAATGGCCCAACGCATTGAAGCGAATGCCAGCCATATCAACTTCTGCTGCTTTTGCCGCTTTGCTAAATGTGTCGCGTGCCACATTGGGAATGATCACAAGACTGCCTGTCAGAACACCTAAGCGTATATCTTTGTTACTTCGCCGCAACATTTCGAAAATCGGGGCGACACCAATCTTCACGGGTTGGAAAATGTCATCCTGCTTTTTCGGGAGATCTGCAGCACGAACATAATCAGTCAGTATCGCCATGCGCAAATCTGCTCCGAGATTATGCCACTCCTTATCGACGATCTGTTCGATCGACATCAGTTTGGCAGAGCTGGATGCGAGGAGCTTCGCAACACTCCGGCTATCCCTTATGCGCACACGGCCATTTTCGATCATGCCAAATTTTCGCGCATCATTGGCTATAGCTTTCTGGGGAGTGTCATCACTGCCTGAGAAATGATTCTTATGGTTAAACAGATAGCCGTTAAGGAACGCCTCCAGCCAGAGCGGCGACAATGCAGGCATATCCGGCGCTGACACGCCCAGAAGGTTCAACGGTTCTTCAGTTACACTGCGACCAGCTGCCGTGAGTATGATCGCCATGGAAGAGAGGAACTCCGGGTCATCCAGAATGTCAGCTTCATGATAATCCGTTTGGGTTAGCCATGGATGGCCCACCAATTGATCGAGCAGGCTGTCATTGGATAGCAGTCCGTCGACAAAGCCTTGGACATTGCGCAATCGTTCGTTGAGCAGCTGACATTCGTTCGGCAATGGTCGAGAAAAGCAGATATAATCCTGATGTGGGCACAGGTCGCCATTTCGGACCAGTTCGGGAATAGATATTTCCGCATCAACCGGGCCGCAAAGGGCATCATAACGCGACCATTCTGCAAAGGTCGCATCATAAGGTGGCGTAGCAGTTAAGGCGACAAGAGTGGCATTCGGAAGTTCTGAAACGAAATCATTCAGGGCGCGCCACCATTCCCGTCGCAGATGATGTGCCTCGTCCATTATAAGGGTCAGTTTTGACTTTTGTGTTAGGGTGGTGACCAAGGCCTCAAAATCCCTGCGTACCTCGCCCTCATCAGAAGAACGCGTGACGTTCCAAAGTGCATGCAGTGCTTGATAGGTGGTGCTGGTTATGTCCCCCGGTGAACGCAGATCATCCGAAATCGATGGTTTGGTGACTGCCTGTTTGTAACCAAACATTTCATGCAGCCTTTGTGGCCATTGTTGACAGATGATCAGCGTCGGGGAGAGGATGACAGTTGTACCCGCAAGGCGCCGCATGACCTCAAGGCCAAGAACGGTTTTGCCGGAGCCAGGCGCTGCGACAATATGCAGCCTTCTATCATCAAGATACTCGTCTAGCTCGTCCAATACGCGCTGCTGATAGCTGCGCCATGTGCCCGCAAATTGCAGAGCGCCGAACAGGGGAGCGCTGTCTGTGTCGTTTGCTTCAGCCACTGTGTAGACGCAGGCTACCCACTCACAGCCGCAACCGCCTCGATAAACTTGCCGATATTCCCTTCGGTCAGCCCGGCGATATTGATGCGACCGGAGCCGGCCATATAGATGGCATGGTCATCGCGCAGCGCCTGGATTTGCTCGGGGGAGAGCGGCAGCATCGAGAACATGCCGTTCTGCGTCGCCAGCGGGGCGAAATCGACGCTGCCAGCGGTGCCTGCCGCGGCAAGCGTATCGCGGACCCAGCGCATGCGGCTGCGCATCTCGGCGACTTCATCGCGCCACATCTGGGTCAGCTCGGCATCGTCGAGGATGATCCGCACCGCCGCGCCGCCATGATCGGGCGGCATCGACCAGTTGGCCCGCGCCAGCGCTGCCATGTTCGACTTGGTGGTGGCCATCACCGCGTCATCTTGCGCAACGGCATAGAGCGCGCCGACGCGATCGCGGTACATGCCGAAATTCTTGTCGCAACTATAGGCGATCATCGCCTGGGGCAGGCGGGCGAGCACGGTTTTGAGGCCCGCACTGTCTTCCTCAAAGCCCTGACCCAGCCCATGATAGGCAAAATCGACCAGCGGGAAGAGGCGCTTTTCCGCCATAATCTCGACAATATGCGCCCATTGCTCGGCGGTGTAATCGACGCCGGTCGGGTTGTGGCAACAGCCATGCAGCAGCACCACATCGCCATCCTCAGCCTTATAGAGCGAGGAGAGCAGCGCCTCCATATCGAGGCTCTGCGTTGCCACATCCATATGGCGATAGGTCAGCACCTCAAACTGCGAGGCGGTGAAAATCGGCGCATGGTTGGGCCAGCTCGGCGTGCCGAGCCAGATGCGCCGTGCACCCGCGGCATAAAGCGTATCCGCCGCCAGCCGCACCGCGCCGGTGCCACCCGGCGTCTGCAGGCCATCAATGGTGAGGTCTTTGGCGAGGTCTTCGCCGAGAATATGGCCGAGCAGGCCGCAGACCATGCCCATATCGCCCTCAGGGCCGAGATAGCTTTTGCTGTCCTGGGTGTCGAACAGCCGCTGCTCCGCCGCTTTGATCGCCTTGAACACTGGCGTATTGCCCTGATTATCGCGATAGACACCGACGCCGAGATCAATCTTGTCGGCACGGTCATCTGCGGCATAGAGCTTGATCAGCGCGAGCAGGGCATCGGGCTTTTGCGGGGCGAGCTTTTCGAGCATGGACGGGCTTTCCTTTGGCCGGGTTGCTATCGTTTCATCCTATAAGCAGGCGCTGCGCCATTCGCCAACCGGTTTTGGTTTCATAAAAGCCAAAAAGGGAAAAAGAGTACAAGGGTCTTCCGATTGTTAGGCCGTGCAAATGGCGGGTGATGGAGTGGCCGGTTGCCGGATTTCCTTTTTCGGATTTTCACACAAAGCCACAAAGGCACAAAGAAGGGTATTTGGCTGCCCAATCTCTTTGTGGCTTCGTGTCTTTGTGCGAGTCAAATTTCAGCCTACCCAACAAAGCCGGATGGTTCGACGAGGAGAATAGGTTTCATAAAAGCCGCGAAGCGAAAAAGCATGGGAGAGTCTTCCGAACGCCAAGGCGCCTCAACTGGCAAGCATAGGATGCCGCCATGACCTTTTTCTCTTTTTTCCTTTGTGGCTTTTATGAAAAAAGCAGCCAAGCGCAGCCCATCAAAAAGGCAACCAGCGCTGTTTCTTGCTGAACTTGCGATAGCCGACATTGGCCCCAAGCCGCACACCCGCGCCCAGATGCACCGGGATCAACACCACATCGCCGCGGCGCAGATAGCTTACGTTAAACCCGCCAACAAAATAGGCCGCGCCTTCGCCGGAGCCATAGCGTTTGAACAGGTCTTCGGTATCGTAGAGATTATAGACCAAGGTAAAGCTCTTCGCTGCATTTGCTCCGGCGTCGAAACCGATGGACGGCCCGGTCCAATAGACATCGCGCTCGCCCTCGACCTTGTGATAGAGCTTGCCCGAGCCATAGCGCAGGCCGACGACCAGCGCGCCGCCTGCCTCGCGGCCGACAATATAGCCATTGGGCTCACCCTGATCCTTGAGGATATCCTCAATGACGCCTGCGAGACCCTCGGCACCCTTGCCAAACACGCCTTCCGCCGCGCCGATCAAATCGTCTTTCTGATAGGTGCCATCATTGGCGACCTCTTCTCCGGCGGGGCCGTCAGGGTTGTTCGGATCGCCCGGCAGGGCATCGCCAGAGCCGCCATCAGCCGCGACGTCAGGATTCTGCGCATCGGCGGGCACTGCTTCGGTTGTACCCTCGGCCACGGCATCGTCGGCCGACTGCACCACATCTTCCGCCGCTTGTGCCGCCTCGCTGGGCTGCGGGTCCATCAGATCGGCATCAATCGCCTCATTCGGGTCGATGGTCTCCATCTGCGCCATGGCCGGGCTGGTCACCGCCATCGCCCCGATAGCCAGTGAGGCGGTAATCGCCAGTGCGCGGCGCTTCAGCCAAGACCCGTTAATCCGCATATTCATGACAGCATGTCCTTGTTGTTTACGCGTGTATCGTCATTTTTCCGCTTTTTGTGCGCCAGCAACAATGAATGCGCGATGACCCGAGTCGAAATTGCGCCCTATCGAGTCTGAAAGGCCGGTTTTGTGCTGTTTTGGCTATCGACCAGGCCCGGCAAAGCGCGGTTGAGGGCAAAATTGCGTCCAAAGCCCTGTCTAAACCATTGATCACACCG
Source organism: Parasphingorhabdus sp. SCSIO 66989 (assembly GCF_032852305.1). NCBI lineage: Bacteria > Pseudomonadati > Pseudomonadota > Alphaproteobacteria > Sphingomonadales > Sphingomonadaceae > Alterisphingorhabdus (ex Yan et al. 2024) > Alterisphingorhabdus coralli. Next base: position 290,294 of record NZ_CP136594.1, on the reverse strand, counting down.
CCTTGGCTGGCTATAGCCGCCGCCTTGATGCCCAGCCGCACTGCGCATCGCATGGCAAGGACACGTGGGTGAGCGGCTGAAACCACCTCCCTGCTAAGGAGGCAAGCCTGGTAACGGGCTTCGAGGGTTCGAATCCCTCCGTGTCCGCCATTTTTCTGACTTGCGCTTCCTTGCTGTCGACAGAGATTATGACAAATCTCGCCTCAGTTATAGAATCTGGGAAGATCACTTCAGTGGCTTTTGTCCGGACAAATTTTGTGCGAAGCTCTCAAGCATGTTTTGTGGGAGAGAGATTGATGTTGAAAAATATGATGACGGTGGCATCTTCGGCCATATTGGCTGCCGGTGTTCCGGCTCTGGCCTTTGCAAAAGATGACGGCGCACCCCTATTGGGGATGCCTGAAGCCGATGAGAGCGCACTCTCATTATTGGAAGGCACTTTCAGCAATGAAGAGCATGTCTATTTTGAGAAGGAAGCAGATCGTCCCGCACCACCATGGATGTCGCTGAATATTTCTGAAGAAGAAGATGTACTCTGGCTTCGCGAAGTGGACGCATATGGTGCTGAGCTAGCGCAGCCGCAGCAGGTCTCTTTTGCCGCTACCAACAATCGTGCAGTCCTCAGCCTAGGCGATTGCAAGCATGATTATGTCTGGCAGGAGGAGGGATGGAGCTATGCGCCGGAACAGCATCTTACGGCCTGTCATCAGCGTTACACCATAAGCCGCATAGATGATGGCGGTCTCACAGTGCAGTTTGTTGACGGCCAGGAGAGCTCCTTGAAACGTGCGCGGCAGGTCCAATGCTGGGCTGCCATTCCCAAAAAAGAGAAGAAGGAAGGTGGCAGCACCGATTGGTATTTTGCCAACAAGCTGGAGATTCATGATCAGGGCGGACGCGTGCGTATTGGTGGCGATGAAAGCGGCGCAGAAGAGGCCATATTGCGCATGCGGCAGGTTTATTGGCCTCAGCCAAGCCGCAATCGGCCAAGCTTGGTGCTTTACATCTCTAAGCCAGACAATCCGGACCGCTCCGTCAGCTATAGCTGGGCCGATGTTGATGCGACACGCGTCGGCATTAATTTGCGCTGGATGCAGGCGAGTTGTACCGTCGTTGGCGCTGAATTGCAGTCGCCGTCGTCGCCGATACGCTGAGGAGCCTTAAGCCCTAACAAAGAATACCCCGCCAACCATGGCTAGTTGGCGGGGTTTTCTGATTTGCGCCTATGCAGATCAGTATCTGGCTGCGAACAAGATGCCAAAGCGCCGACCGGGGCGCAGGCCGCCGACAAAGTTACGGCGGAAGCTGTTATTGCCATCGGCAAAACGCAATACCTGAGCGAGAGCGCGCTCATCGGTCAGATTATCAACATAGAGCTGAATGCGGAAATTCTCATTCTGCACACCCAAGCGGGCATCAGAAACCAATGAGCCGCCGGTTTCTATCAGGTTGTGAACTTGCGCGAAACTGCTGGATACTACGGTCATGTTGGCGCCGCCAAAAATCTCCCAGCCGTTATTGCCCAAGGGGGTGCGATAATCGACATCAGCAAAAATCTGGTGTACCGGAGCCCTGGGAATGCTGTTGCCCTTAATTGATCCAAAGGCTGAGTCACAGCCTGGGATGTCGGGGAATTGATCACCTGTAGAGCAGTTTATCAACCGATCATCGGCAACATCGTTGAGAATGCCCTGTTGCTCATCGAAACCTTGTGTGAAACGGGTATCGGCCAAGGCGTAATTGGCAGTGATGGTCAGGCCATCGGTTGGCCTTGCCAGGAATTCCAGCTCAAGGCCAAGGACACGGGCATCACCCGCATTAGTGATGGCAGAAAGCGAATTCGGACCCACCTGTACATTTTGCGTGAGCTGATAGCCCTCGACATCATTATAAAATGCTGCGGCATTGAAGACGAATGCGCCATTGCCGAAAACATTCTTGATACCAATTTCATAGGCGGTGACATCTTCTTCATCAAAAGTGGCAATGTCTTGGCCAGTCTCGGCGTTAACATCCTCCTGGCTGGCAAGAATTGCCTGAACACCGTTAAAGCCGCCTGGCTTCTGCCCCTGTGCGAAGCTGGCATAGAGCAGATTATCGGGTGTCATCTGATAGGAGAGCGAAACGCGAGGGGCGAAGCTCTTGAACGTTTCCCTCGCTCTTACAGGATCATCCGGAACGATATCTTCATCAGCCTGGAGAACTGCAAACTGCCTTATGCGTTCTTCCTGATAACGGCCTTCAAGGCCAAGGATCAGCTTGTCTGTAATATTGACATTGGCTGAGCCGAAGATTGCCCAGTTGCGAATATCCAACTGATTGACGTTACGCGGGTTTGGAGTGGAAGGTCCGAAAAATGGCGCAATGGAAGCACATGCTGGATTGGCCGCGCATAATGCCTGCTGCTCCCCAAAAGCCTGGCCGAAGCTAGCCGCTGCGCGCGCGAAAGCATCATCCGGGACTTCGCGTATGTCGCGGCTGTCGATGGTTTGATCAAAATAATAGCCGCCAACAAGGAAATCGACCGCATCACCGTCATAGGCCAGTCGCAGTTCCTGAGACCAATCCTCTGTTTCGCTGCGGCCCTCAAAAGTGAAATCAACCGTCGTGCCTACATAACCAAAGGGAAAGGAACTGAAGGTAGGAGGCAATGGCGCGCCCGCAGGGAAACCGCCCGGCGTGAATACTGCTGTCTGGAAGCTGTTCGGTGAGTAATCCCCATCAAGTCTAAGGGTTTCATCCTGGCTGTTATAGCCGGTCAATGATGTGATAGTTATGCGGTCACTGATCTCGTAATCCATACGGAATGCAACATTGACTGTGTCCAGTTGCAGGCCAACCTCATCAGGGTCTCTGAACTGACGACTAAAATCGGTATTGATTTGCTGCGGCTGCAATGTGCCGCAGAAGTAACGACCCGCGCCGCCATAAAGCGCGCCATCATCAAAGAAGCAGTTATTCGCATCGGCACTCTGTGAGAACAAAGCTGGCTGGCCATCCTCGGTATTGTTGTACATCGCTCGCAATGATGCAGTGAACGGACCACCGCCATCAAATTGCAGCGCGCCCGAGATGGAATAGGAAGACTGCTGGCCGACCTTTTCGCCATCAAACTGGTTGGTATATTGCCCGCCAAAATCAAACCAACGCCCATAAACTGCGGCGCTTAGCGAGTCCGTAATCGGTGTTCTTATGCCACCAGTAATCTCATAGCGGTCAAATTCAGAGATGTCCGCTTGAATGTTCGCTTCAAACTGATCGGCTGCTTCTTTGGTGATAATGTTGATCGCGCCAGCATAGGTATTACGACCATAAAGTGCACTTTGCGGGCCCTTAACCACCTCAACACGGCCGATATTATCGACATTAAAATCGGCAATTGAGCCGCTGAAATAAATACCGTCGATAAAGATTGCGACACCGGAATCCCCCAGCAGGTTGGCTTGGCCGCGAATAACCGGTCGATTGGAGTTACGCCCAAAGCTGTCATCGAATGTGAGGCCCGGCGTCAGGCGCGATATCTCCGCCAGACTGTCGAGTGCCAAATCCTGAATATTCTCAGAATCGACTACCGCAATGGATGTCGGCACTTCCTGAATATTCTCCGCCACCTTACGCGCGGTCACGATGATTACGTTGGAATCATCGTCCACTATAGCATCATCCTCTGCTGTTGAAGGACCTTGTCCATCGACTTGCGCTTGTGCACCGACCGGCGCAGCAACCAGTGCGGTTGCCCCCAACAATGCTGTTTTGATTGTCCCTCTCATGCTTTCCTCCCAAGGCCGCGGCCCAAAAACCTCTCCATTTCCTGCAGTCTAAACGTGATTCAAAAAATTTGTCCAGACAAATTATGTTTTCGGCATTACCATCGCTGCGTGTGTAACAAAAATGCACCATTTGATTCGATTGCAGTGGGATGAGAAAGGAAAGCGTCAATGCCGGCTTATATGATTGTTCTGGCGCAGATATCCGACCGCGAGAGGTTCATCGCCGAATATGGCGTCGCTGCTGGTGAGCTGGTTGAGAAATATGGCGGCCGATATGTTTTACGCGGTCCAGGAGCAGAATTGCTCGAAGGGGATTTTGGCGATTCAGCCTCTATGGTGATTTCCGAATGGCCGGACAAAAAGGCTGCCATGGCGTTTTGGAACAGCCGGGAATATGCCGAAATAAGGAAATTGCGTCAGGACATTTCAGAATGCCAGGTGGTGCTGATTGAAAGTGAGAAGATCAATGGCTGATATCCTCAAACGCACGACCCTAATGGTGCGCGATGCCGAGAAAGCCGCGCAATGGTACAGCCATGTTTTCGGGATGACGCGCTGGATGGATACGCCGTTTACCCTGTCGGGAACGCAACTGGCTGCAGGCAAGAAGGGCGACAAGACCAGACTGATCATTCTAAAATGTGAGGATGATCTGATCGGGATGATTGGTTTGCTCGAATGGCTGGACCCGAAACAGGATGCGCCGGAAGAGTTGCCACGCCAGATCGCCTTTGGCGCGCCTATCTTTGTTATCGCATCCGACGACGCAGCAGCAGCCGTTGAGCGCGCAAGGGCGCTGGGCTCGCACATTCATTGTGAACCGCATGAATGGGAAGTCACCGGCGCTGATGGTAAGAAAAAGAACATGATCGGCTGCTCATTCTGGGATCTTGATGGCTATTTTTTCGAGGTGAATCAGCTAGTGAAAGTTCATGACTAGGTGACTGTGCCTAACGCCATGGATGATTTTGCATCCCTGTCTGCCGGCAAGCAGATAGATGATCAGGCCAATTACCAATGGCGGGTCGCACGCCGTACGGTTGGCAATGTGAAGCCGAATGATTTCGCCTGGGCTGTTGGTGATATCCCTGAGCCGGGCACGGGCGAGGTGCTGCTCAAAACCCATTATCTCGGCCTTGCGCCGGTGATGCGCTTTTATATGCAGGGGACTGGTGCGGCCGGGGAGGCCGTTTTGCAGCCTGGCGATGTCATTCATGGGCGCGGTGTAGCGCAGGTCGTCAAATCGCGCCATCCGGACTGGCAAGAAGGTCAGATGGTGCAGGGCCAGATTGGCTGGCAGACCTATAAAGTCTCCTCGCTCAGCGAACAGGAAAAATTCTTCCCCATGCCCCATAACGATCTACCCGCGGCTTTGGGGGCGGGCGTTTTGGGGATGACAGGATTGTCTGCCCATGCGGGCCTATTTGCATGCGGTGCGCCGCAAAAGGGCGACAGGATGGTGCTGTCGGGCGCAGCCGGTGGTGTCGGTTCCATGGTCAGCCAGCTGGCCGCCAATGTTGCCGGGTGCGATGTCGTGGGCATTGCCGGAGGACAAGACAAATGCGCTTTCATTCTTAATCATGGCTGCTCGGAAGCGATTGACTATAAAGCAGAGGATATCGCCTCGCGGCTCGATGCGCTGCGTCCCGACGGCATAGACCTTTATTTCGACAATGTCGGCGGAGAGACCTTGCAAGCCTGTCTCGAACGGCTGCGTATGCACAGCCGCATCGTGTTGTGCGGTTCGATCAGCGAATATACCCGCGATACCCCTTTTGGCTTATCCAACTATACCCGCTTGCGTGCCACTGACAGCCTGATGCGTGGCTTTTTTGTCTATAACCATCTGCATGAGTGGGAAAGGGTTATGGATGACATGGCGGGTTGGATTCATGATGGCAAGCTACGCCCAGTTCAGGATATCGAACAGGGTTTTGAGAATATGCCCCACGCGCTCGCCAATCTTTACCATGGCCGCAATGTCGGTGTGCAATGCTGTTCAGTGCGCGGCGAGCCGGACGAGTGGCTATAAGAATAAAACAGGAGGGAACAGAATGACAAAAGCACAGGTCCGGTTCCAGCGGGCAAATTTTCTGGTTGCCGATATGGAACGGGCGCTGACTTTCTATCGCGATGTCCTGGGTTTCACCGAAGAGTTTCGTCTCGGTCACAATCCCAAAAGCTATTCGCTGGCGGTGTTTGATATGCCCGTGGGCGCAGAACTGGCTTTTGTCACGCTTTCGACCGAAAGCCAGGTCCGTGTCATGGCGCTAACCGAGGTGAAGGGCGTAGAATTGACTGCGGTGCCGCATCCGCGCCGCTCCGCTATCGTGCTGGAGGTTGCCGATCCGGATGCGGTGATGGCAGGAGCCCGCAAGCTTGGGCTGCATGTTTATGAAGAGGAGGTGTTGCGCACCCATGACGGACGGGTCGGCCGTGAGATAGGCATTGTTGATTTCGATGATAATCTGGTGGTCATTTATCTGATCGAGGATGCCGGTTAATGGCCGAAGCCATAGCATATTCGGAAAGCGAAACAGAAGCTCCGGGGACTGCGGCGAGCGCTCCTTATCCCAGTGCAGCAGCAGGCTGGTTCATCGTGGTGATGCTGACCATCGCCTATATTTTCAGCTTTGTTGACCGCTATATCCTTGGGCTTCTGATTGAGCCGATAAAGGCGGAGTTTGGCCTCACAGACAGCTCAATCGGTTGGCTGTTAAGCGCCTTCACGCTGATCTATGGCTTTGTCGGCATCTTCATGGGCTGGCTGATTGACCGCGGCAAACGGGTCTGGATAGTCTCAATCGGCGTAGCATTGTGGTCGGCGGCAACAATGGCCACCGGCACCGCCAAGAATTTTGTCCAGCTCTTTGCCGCACGCATGGGCGTCGGCGTTGGTGAGGCGACACTCAGTCCTGCTGCATTCTCGATAATCGGCGACAGCTTCCCGACCGAAAGGCGCGGCAAGCCCATCGCTTTTTACTCATCGGCACTGCCTTTGGGCGCGGGAATCGCGTCGCTGCTCAGCGGCGCGATTATCGCCTGGACCGCGGCGAGTGGAAACCAGACGCTACCGCTATTCGGCGAGCTGTCGCCATGGCGATTTACTCTGATCGTCGTCGGCTTGCCTGGGCTGGTGCTGGCGCTGCTCTTCCTCTTCATCAAGGAGCCTAGTCGCAGAAATGTCACCGCATCGAAAGATGTTATTGCTGGCAGCGGGTTTTTCGATGCGCTGAAATATATCTGGGACAATAAGCTGCTCTACATCGGTTTCGTTCTGGTGATCTGCACCATGACGACCATCGCCTATAGCCAAGGCTTTCTGGCACCAACCTTTGAGCGTAGCTGGGGCTGGTCGCCACAGACCTATGCCTATGCCAATGGTGTAGCGCTGCTTATCATTGGCCCGGCCAATATGCTGATCATGGGCAGCATCTCCGATTGGTGGACCAAAAAGGGAGTTCAGGACGCTTCGCTTCGGCTGCTCTATATCGGCTTTTTCATCATGGTGCCCAGCGCGATTTTGCCGATGTTCATGCCCAACGGAACGCTGGCTTTTGCGATATTGTGCGTCAACACCATTGGCATTGGCATCGTCTCGGCGATTGGCATCACCGCGCTGCTTGTCATCACCCCGGCGCAAATCCGTGGCCAGGTTGTGGCGCTCTATTATCTCGGTATTAGCTGGTTCGGGTCGTTGGGGCCGATTGTGGTGGGCGAGCTTTCAAGCCGGGTCTTTGGCGAAGAAAATCTGCGCTACGCCGTGGCCTGTGTGCCCGTGATTTTCGCGGTTGTTCCGTTTCTCATGATGCCGCTGACACGACGTCTTTATCGCGAACAGATGGAGCGGCTGGCAGGGGCGAGTGAATGAGTGAAGTGCCGTCCATCCGCAAGGGCTATAGTGATGGCCCGCATGGACAGCTGCATTGGCGGTTAGCTCCGGCAAAGGCCGAGGCAAACCGGCCTGATCTCTATTGCCTGCATCCGGCTCCGTTTTCCGGCCTCGCCTTTACGCAGATCATGCCGTATCTGGTGCAGAACAGGCGCGTTATCGCTCCGGATTTTCCCGGTCATGGCGGATCACACGATTTTCACGCCACGCCTTCCATTGCCGATTATGCCGAAGCGATGATGGCAGTTGTTGCCAATGTATCCGATGATCCAGTCGATATTCTGGGTTTCCATAGCGGCTGCCTGGTCGCGACAGAGATGGCGCTGATCGAAGCTGCAAAAGTCAACCGGCTGGCGCTGGTTGATATACCGGCCTTTACCGAAGCGGAACGGCGTAAATATCTCTCACAACTGGCAACGCCTCTGGAGCTCACGCCGCAACTTTATTGTCTGGCCCCGGCCTGGGAGCGAGGGATCACTAGACGTATCGACAGTCAGGGTATGGACCGCAGCTTCGCCATGTTTGTCGAGCAGCTCCGCCATGGCCGCGAGATGAACGCGGCTTTTCATGCCAGCTTCACCTATGCGATAGAAAGCCGACTGCCGCTATTGCGTCATCATGTGGGCGTGATTGCGACGCGGTCTTCGCTGTTGGAAGCGACGAGGCGTGCTGCAGACATGCTTCCCCATGCGCAGCTGATTGAGCGTCTGGATATTAAGCGGGCCGTGCTGGATGAAGCGGGACAGAGCATTGCCAAAGACGTACTGTCCTTTCTGGATGCCGATCAGCGATGAACAGATACGTCATCTATTGTCGCGACCGACCCGGCAGCAAGCCAAAGCGTGACGAGGCAAAGCAGGCCCATTTCCGTTATGTTGAAGAGAATGGCTCGACAATCTGCGTTGCGGGCCCTTTGAAAGATGATAGCGGCGAGATCACAGGATCGCTCTACATTATCAACGCCAACAGCAAGCGTGACGCATGGGCTTTTCTTGAAGCGGATCCCTATTTCGTGGCTGGCATATGGGACAATGATACGATTGTGATGGAAGAATTTATCGCTGCCACCGGCGATTGGATTGGCGGACCGATTTGGCGAACAAACTGATAAGGAGGGGATTATGGTGCGTGTCGCGATTATAGAACAACATGGCGGCCCAGAAGCCATCCAATGGCAGGATGCCGATATAGCGGCGCCCGGACCCGGCGAGGTGCAGCTCAAAAACACGGCTGTTGGTCTCAACTTTATCGACACCTATCATCGGCGTGGCATCTATCCGACCGATTTGCCGACTGGGCTGGGCATAGAGGCAGCGGCCATTGTCGAGGCTGTGGGAGAGGGTGTCCGTGACTTTGCCCCCGGCGACAGGGTGGCGACCTATGGCATGCCGCTTGGTGCCTATGCGACGCACCGCAACGTGCCTGCGGATATGATGCTGTGCAAACTGCCCGATGATATTGATCATCAGACTGCTGCCGCCGCGATGGTCAAAGGCTGCACTGCGGAATTTCTGATCGAGCGCTGCGCCAAGGTGGAGAAAGACTGGCCGGTCTTGGTCCATGCTGCGGCGGGCGGCACCGGCCTGATACTGGTGCAGTGGCTCAAACATATTGGCGCGTATGTTATCGGCACAGTCAGTACCGAAGAAAAGGCCGACAAAGCCAAGGCCGCCGGTGCCGATGACATCATCTTCTATCAACAGGAAGACACTGCCCAACGGGTGCGGCAGATAACCGATGGCGCCGGGGTCAGGGTCGTGTTTGATGGCGTTGGTCTGGCGACATGGGAAGCCTCGCTCGACAGCTGTGGCCGCCGCGGCCTGATCATCAATTTCGGCAACGCGGATTCGCCCGTGGGTGGCGTTGACCTCGGTATATTGGCACTTAAGGGGTCGCTCTATAACACCCGTCCGACCTTATGGGATTATTATACCGAGCCTGAAGATCGCGACAGGGGCACGGCGAAGCTGTTTGATATGATCCGCAAGGGCATCATCAGCATCAATATTGGCCAGCGCTATGCTTTGGAAGAGGCAGCACAAGCCCATAAAGACCTGCAGAACCGCAAGACCGTCGGATCAACGATATTGCTACCCTAGATGTGTATGGAAGTGTCAGGCCGACTTGACGAAGGTTACGAAAGTTGCACTCGCGAGCCGCAGAAATGCGTGCTCTTGTTGGATTATGGTGTTGGAATTGCTGGATATATTTCAAACAAGACCGGCACTGATTATAGCAGCCAGACAGGCTGTAGGACAGCTACTTGCTTCAGCTAAACTCCACCAGTTCCAATAGCTCTCCGGACAGACCGACAACCGTGGCGGCGCGGCGACCATTACAAGGCATGGCATCATAAGCAGCAGGTGGTGTGATCCAGTCGAGGTTAAGATAATCGAGACTATCGACGGCCAGCGTCACCAGCGCATTGCCCGGCGGGAGCATGCCATCATGACGCGGACGTGCCGTTGCTTGTGGCGGATAATCATCGACTTCCAATATCGTCATCCGACCCTTTAGGACCATGGTGAGATCGGTGCGGAAATCCTCCGGCAAATCAAAGGCCTTGTTGATCATGGAATAGGCAAGATTATGCGTGTCAGCCGCCTCAAGCCCGAGCTTGTTGACATACCATTGCACGGCGGCCTCTCTGTCGGGCGTTGCCAATATGCAGATAAAGATATGATCGACCAGCGACTGTGCTTTGGGCAAATCGCAGCTTGGCATATTCTCGCGCACTTCGTTGAGATAAAGCATTTCGCGGCCCAGCCCCAAGACCTGCATCGGCACAAAAAACGGCATGCCTTCCAGTTCCTTGGGCGGTCCGACAATATCAAATCCGCTGCCATTCAGGCGCTCCGGCCAGCCAAAGACTTGCTGTACCGTCAATTCATAAGCCGCCCAGCCAAAGCTGGTTGTGGGTCTAAAGTCGGGATGATCGGCCTGTTCGACCAGCCGGAAGGTACAGTCCGCACCGCTGGCCGGACCTAGCACCGCCATCGGTCGACCCGCAGATTGCGGGCAACCCCAACTCAGCGCTAAAGCTTCATCCAGCGCGCCACTTTGCCGCAGCTCAAGCCCCAGAACGTCGCGATAGTCGCGGATCGCCGCTTCAAGGTCCGGCACCACAGAGAGCCCGCCAATAATCTGTCCATGTTGGGGCCTGTCACTCATTTGAATTGTGGCTTTCGCTTCTCCAGAAATGCGCTGACGCCTTCGTCAAAATCGGTGCCCCAAAAGGCCTGATCAAACAGCCTGCGGGTTTCGTCATCATCATCCACCTGACCATCGAGCACCTTGCCAATGATCGCCTTGCTCATTGTCTGGCTATGCAGCGATGTTTCGGTGAGGGTTTGTGCGAGCTGATCCGCAGCCTGATGCGGATCATCCTCGAGCATTGTGATCAGACCGATAGAAAGCGCTTCTTTAGCCGATAGCAGCTGACCGGTAAACAGCATCCGCTTGGCCTGCGATGGGCCGACCAGATCGACCAGCAGCTTGGTATCATGCAGCGGATAGACCAGCCCCAGCTTGGACGGCGTAATGCCAAATCGCGCTTTCGGCCCGGCAACGCGAAAGTCACACGCCAAAGACAGGCCGCAGCCCCCGCCGACACAATCGCCGTCAATAACCGCGATGGTGGGTTTGGCGGCGCGGGCCAGTTCATGCTGGACGCGGTTAATCGCGGCCTGATTTCTGGCGCGCCAATCGGCATCGCGGGCACCTGTGGCAAATTCCTTGATGTCTGCACCGGCACAAAAGGCACTGTCCCGCGCACTGGCACGCAGCATCATGCAGCGGACATCATCATCCTGCATCGCTTGGTCGAGCAGGCCCGGCAGCATCTCCCACATCTCCTGGGTGAAGGCATTGCGCTTGTCCGCACGGTCAATGACGAGATGCGCGACACGGCCGGTTTTCTCCAGTCGTAGCGTCATGCAGGGTCGACCTTTGCCAGATGCTTGGCGATATTGTGGCGTGTTGTCACCCAGACATCTTGGTGTTCGCGAACATGCTGGAAGAACGCCTCCAATGCCCAGATACGACCCGGCCGCCCGATAATACGCAGGTGCAATCCGAGCGACATCATCCTGGGATTGCCCTCACAGCCCTCCTTATAGACCTGATCAAAATTATGCTTGGCATATTCCAGCCATTGCGTCGGCGTCATCGCCGGATCGGTCCACATCTTCATGTCGTTATTATCAAGCTGATAGGGCACAATGGCGATCGGCTTGTCCGGTACGGTTTCCTTATCCCAAAAGGGCACGTCACCGGAATAATTATCCATATGATAGGCAAAGCCCTCCTCGATCAGCAGACGGCGGGTATTGTCGGTATGGAAATAGCGCGACAGCCAGCCATAGGGACGGGTGCCGGTGGTTTTCTCAATCGAAGTCACCGCCTTGCGAATAAACTCGCGCTCCTTGTCTTCATCCATCTTGAACTGGTGCACCCAGCGCCAGCCATGGCTAACCGGTTCATGCCCCATCTCGGCAATGGCTGCGCCAATTTCGGGATGGTTCTCCAGGCTGAGCGCGGCGACGGTCCAGCTGGCCATGATGTCATATTGCTTCAGCAGCTTGACGATCCGCGGCGCGCCCGCCTTGATGCCATAGAGATAATTGCTCTCATTGCCATAGTTGCGGATCGGTGATTTGATATGGATGCCGAGTTCATCCACCGGTTCCATACCGCGATCCCCGCGGGCGACGGTCATCTCGCTGCCCTCTTCCACATTGACAACAATGCTGAGCGCCATTTTTGCACCATCGGGCCAATCCATGCGTTCTTCGTGCATCAATGCATCTCCTCGCCACCCGAAACATTCAGTGCTTCGCCGGTGACATAAATCGCTTCATCACTGGCGAGCCAGGCACAGGCTGCGGCCGTGTCCGAAGGCAAGCCGGGGCGACCCATGGGGTTTTTCGCCTTCATATTGTCGAGATAGGCTTCAACGCTTTCAAAGCCGAGCAGCTTTGAGAAATAGGCATTCTGTTCTGCCCCGAGCGCTGTAGTCACATGGTTGGGGCAGATAGCATTGACGGTTATGCCATGCGCGCCAAGCTCAACCGCGCTGGCCCGGGTCAAGCCCACCATGCCATGTTTGGAACTGACATAGGCGGGCAGATGCGGAAAGCCGGTCTTCGCTGCCTGGCTGGCAATATTGATAATCCGTCCGCCCTTGCCCGCTGCGACCATCGCTCTGGCTGCAGCCTGGGTGCAATAAAATGCTCCGGAAAGGTTGACCGAAATCACCTGATCCCATTCCTTGGCGGTATCCACTTCGAGCAGCGGTTTCATCATAAAGCCGATACCGGCATTGTTGACGAAAATGTCCAGCCCGCCCATCTCGCCGATGGTCTGTTCTACCAATGCCTGACACTGATCAGCCTTGCTGACATCACAGGCGATGGTGGCCACTTTCGCGCCGCGTGCGCGCAAATCGTCGGCGACGGCTTCAGCCTCTGCATCAATGATGAGATCGGAAACAACGCATTGCGCGCCTTCATCGGCAAAGCGCTGCAATACACCCTGCCCCAGCCCCTTCTCCTTTCCGGAACCAGTAGCGACGATGGTTTTGTCTGCAAATCTGCCGCTCATCACAGATCCTCGGTGATAATGAATTGCGGGTTATCGGCAAATTCCTGAAAAGGTGCCGCCATGGCCTGAAATTCCTCGGTGGAAATGTCGGCGACAAACGGGTCCATGCCGGTAATGTCGAGTATTTCGACATATTGATATGGCGAGGGATCATCAGAACCGAACAGCCCGGTCGCTTTATGGACGGTAAACTTCTCTACCGAACCAAGTCCGTTGACAACGGGAATGTCGGCCGTTTTGGCCCATTGCTCATAATCGGCTGCGCTGACACCATCCTTCAGATTGAAAATCACAATTATCCGCATCATCTTCTCTCCCTATTTCTTCTGCTGTTTATCCCAGAAAACTTTGGGCCTGTTATAGCCCGCCAGATAGGCATCCAGCTTGTGTGCAAGAGCAAACAGGCCTGCCTCATTCCCCGCCTCACCGATCAGTTGCACCGCAAGTGGCAAGCCATTGGTGTCCAGTCCTGCCGGAATGCTGATCGCCGGAAGCCCTGATATATTGGCCAGGCAGGTAAAGACCGCCTGATTGGCCGGAGCCGGTTGCGCGTGCGGGAATGCCGTTTGCGGCGCGGTTGGCAGCAGGATTGCGCCATGTTCAGCCACAATGGCAATCATGGCATCGCTGGTTTCCTGCAAGATGGCTTTATCCTCCGCCAAATCGTCTTCGCTGCGCTTCGTACCATAGCTGATGAGTTTTTTGAGCGTATCTGACAATCCGGTCCCACCGGCCGATAGTTCTGCGTGCAGCTCTTTCGACAGGCCCAGCGTAGAAAGGATAAAGCCGGCAAACCGAATGCGGGTGAGTGCATAGGGCAATGCAAAGCTGGACTGCGCCTCGAGAAAGTCCGCCGCTTTGCGATAGGCGCTGAGCACACCCGGCTGACATTCCACCCCGCCCAGATTGTCTAACAGTGCGATGTTCTCAATGGCCTGCGGTTCGGCAAAATCCATCATGACCCGTGCTGCGCGTTCCAGAGTCTCCAGCGATCTGGCGAGCGGGCCAATGCCATCGAGCGAGGCATCAACAATCTCAAGCCCATCCTGACTGAGCGCGCCGCGTGCCGGTTTGAAGCCATAAACGCCGCAATAGGCAGCCGGAATTCGCACCGAACCCATAGTATCGGTGCCCAGCGCGATATCGCAAAGGCCTGCCGCAACCGCTGCACCACTGCCGCCCGATGAACCGCCGGGGGTGTAACCGGGCTTGTGCGGGTTCTGGGTTGCGCCGAACCATGGATTGTCGGTTTTCGCGCCCAATGCGGCTTCTTCCATATTGAGCATGCCGATGATCGCTGCTCCGGCGTGACGCAAACGGCAAACAACCTCGGCATCGCGCTCAGCTGTGCGATCCCTGAACGCATCCAGACCAGCTGTCCAAGGCATGTCCTGCACCGCGATATTGGCTTTTACGCCAACAGTGAGGTCGGCCAGCGGTCCATCGCCGCCTCGCGCTTTGCGATCAAAGTCCGTGAACGCATTCAGCGCGGCATTGGCCGCTTCGAGAGATGCCCAGTCGATCACAGCTTACGCTTGTCAATCAGGCGGATGGGTTTTTGCCGGGTGTCGATCTGGGTATCCGAGGCCGTCTCTCCCGGGCCGACCAGCGCGACACCGACCTCAATACCGACACCCTTACGCAGCAGCTCGGCAAGCTCCTCCTCGCTGCTTGCGCCCTTGCTTTCCAATGTCACCAGCATGCTGTCACGGCCAGCCTCGTCGCGCGTTACCCGGCAGACATATTCCCCCGTCAGATCATCGCGCCCCTCAATGATCGCGCCGATGGCGTGCGGGAAGATATTGATGCCGCGCAACTTGACCATATTGTCGCTTCGGCCCTTGAAGCCACTGATACGCTTGAACACCATGCCGGTGCTGTTGCTGCCGCTCAGCTCCTCGGTAATGTCATGTGTGTTGAAGCGGATACACGGTGCGATATCGTCCTTGAACAGACAGGTGACAACCATGTCGCCGGTTTCCCCTGTTGCCACCGGTGCGCCGCTATCGACATCGAGCAATTCCAGATATTGTGCGTCCTCCCAGACATAGAGACCATCGCGATCCGGGCCTTCACCGGCGATGGACCCGGTGTCGCCAACGCCATACCAGTCATAGGCCTTCGCCCCGCCCCATGCCGCTTCGGTCGAGGAGCGGTCCTCGGTGCCGAGATGGCCGATAATCATCTTCAGATTGATCTTGTCGAGCAGCTCTTCGGATTTGGCGGTGTCCGCCAGTTTGCGGATATAGTCGACAAAGCCAACCATGCAGGTCACGCCAAAATCGGCCATTAGGCTGACCTGATTGATCGAGCGGGTTTCTATACCCGTCCCGGCGCTGAGGAACAGCGAATTGGTGTATTTGGTAACCGCCTCGCGGATATAATGGCCGCCATTGATCATGCCATGGCCATAAACCGACTGCACCACATCATCGCGGCCCAGCCCCATCCAGCGATACATCCGCCCGACCAGCAAATTGGTGACTTCGCGACCCTTGGGACCGAACATCAGCGGCTGCGGTCTGCCGGTTGTGCCGCTGGTGGTATGAAACACGACTGGGCTGTCGCCGCGGCCATCAAAATCGCCATAAGGCGGGTGATCGTTCACCGACGCCATCAGATCGCTTTTATCGTAGACAGGCAGTTTGGTAATGTCCGCCAGTCCAGCGATATCACCTGGTTCAATCCCGGCATTGCCCCAGAGACGCTGGTAAAACGGAATTTCCCAGCCACGACGCATCAGCTTTTGGAATTGCTTGTCCTGCAGGGCATAGAGCTCATCGCGAGACATGGGAGTGTAGCGGGCAACAAACTGTTCACCCACCGGATAGTCTTCAAGCATGGCGTGTGGATCAAAAGCTTCAAAATATGTTGGGAAACTCATTTTGGCTCCGTTGCGTAAACTAGTGGGTGGTCAAAGATACGTGGATCGCAAAGCGTATCGGCGAGGTCACGGCAAAGGCTATATTTCTGGTTGTATTGCGCCGAGTTCATAGGGGCTTCCGGACTACCAAGATTGGCGTCTATGGTGCGCTCAATCGTCTTGCCATTGCGGCAGGACAGCACCAGCCTTTGCGGTGCGAGTGCATTGCCATCCGGATTATCATCAAGCACAACCTGTGTGTTGTTTGCCAACGGGACGAGCGCCTGATCATTCAGACCTGCGGCATCAAAATGGCGCGGATCGATATGGCCGTCGCGCAACATCATCGGGGCCAATATGGCAAAACAAAGCCGGGCATAGGCCGGGGACATATCCGCTTTATAGGAGCGCCCTACCAGCCGATGGATCAGCGGCGGGGCATAGAGCGCGATGCTGTCAATATCGTCGGGTTTGAGGCCATGCTCTTCCTGTATCCCGGCCAATGCGCCCAAAGCGCCATGGCTGGCGCGGCCGGAGGGATAAGGCTTGATGCTGACCTCTGCGATCCGCCAGACTTTTCCGAGACTGGCGACATAGTCTGCAAGATCAATCTCTTCGATCAGCGCCGAATAGCCAAATGGCCCCTGCAACGCGTTATGCGGGCCATCCATGTCCGCTTTGACAAGATCAACTGCGGTGATCGCGGCGCGCGCCGCATTGCCAATTTGCAGCGGCAGCGCGACCGATGCCTCGACATGCGCCTGCATGGTGCCACTGCAAAAGCTGTAGGCCAGCCCCATCACATCGGGATAGTGCACGGGCGCAATCGCTTCGAGCCGCGCCACCGCCAATGCCGCACCGATTATTCCGGCACTGGCCGGTCGGAAAAAGCGCATGGGACCGGTAGCCGAAAGACCAATGCCGCTGGCGATATCCACACCGATGGCCAGGGCTGTCAGAAACGCCTCACTATCACTGCCTCCCTTGCGATCTGACGCTGCCAGAAGTGCCGCGGTCACCACGGAGAGCGCATGCACCACAGCCGGTTCATGGACCGCATCCCATTCCAGGCAATGAATGGCAAAACCGTTGAAGAATGCCGCCGATGGGGCAGGCAGGCGACCATCCAAGCTCAATAGCCTGCTGTCCTCTGAATGCCCCCAACCCTTTACAGCAGCGAGCATATGCTGGGCTTCAGGTGATGCTGCACCTGCCGCGCCGCCTGCAAGCGTATCCGCTAATAGCCGCTCCGCATGTGCTTTTGCCGCATCAGGCAACACATGTCCGGTTGCGGCAAAATTGCAAATCGCAGCGGTATAGCCTGCACTATGGTCAGCCACAGTCTTGGTCATAACAACCACTCCCCAAGCATATGGGCAATGGCGTCCGGCTCATCGCCTTCCAGCGCCAGAGAAGTCGCGCGATCCGCGTCTTTCTTGGTCAATCCCCCCCACAGCGCCAAGGCATGCATCTTGTCGATAATCTGCGCGCGGTCTATCGGTCTTTCCGGATCGCCGAGCGTGTCGACCAGCTCCAACTGGTGGCCATTGGCGCTTATGCGAGCACCAAAATGGGCCGGGTAGCGCGCAGTGATGTCGGGGCATTCGCGTACAACCACCTGGCTCCTGAGATTGGCAAATTGATCAAAGGCCGCGACCTCAAAATCCGCCAGTTCCGGAGCACCCTTGCTTGCCGCAACAGCAACGCCATGCTGTAAGGAAAACTTGGCCTCGACCACGCTTTGGGGGTCGGCCCGGTCACAAAATGTCAGGGCATCGGCATAGGTCTCTACAAGTATCTCACCGGAAAGCGCACCATATTGCTGCTGAAACTGCAGCGCCGCATCAATGGCCGGGTGCACATGGCGGCATGCACCCCATGGCTTGAAACTGACCGCGTGCATTTGCCAGCCATCGGCAAGGAGCATCGGCTTGGCCTTATCGCACGTCGCCGCATACAGCCCCTGCTCTCCCTCAAGAACATAGCGCGGACCGACGGCGCCCGCCTCGGCAGCCAGAGCCGCTTCCCTGCCAGACCTTAATGCATGCGCAACATGCCATTGTTTGGCATCGCATGCCTCGTGGCGCATCTGCCAAAGGCCACCGGCTACACTACCCGCCAGGCCCATGGCATTGACCAGCATGTCCAGATCACTGCGCTGCGCCGTGATTGCGGCAACAGCCGCGCCAAAGATGCCAGCCGTCGCCGTGTTGTGATAAAAGCCATAATGCCGCTGATCAAAGGTAGAACCGATAGCGATGATTGCCTCATACCCGCGCACCGCCGCATCGAGCATGGCATTCATCGATCTGGTCGGGCTTTCCATCATCGGCCAGATGACCGGGCCGGGGTGGAGAATAGCAGTGCGATGGACATCGTCCATTTCCAGCACATTGCCAAGCCATGCCGACCGGTGAATATATTTGGCAAAATGATTGCGCGCCGGTCTTGATTGCAGTGCACCCGCCACACATGCCAGCCAATCGAGCAGATGCAGTCTGGCGCGTTGCCGGGTGGCCTCGTCAACCGGGCGAAGCAAATGGTGCCCAAGTTTCTGCGTCTGGCTCTCTTGCGTCATCATCGCCCCCGCCCTAATGACAGCGCATGTCTGGACAGAAAACAGGGGCCAAGAAACAACCCCGCTATATTGAGCTCGCCGATGACCTTCGTGAAGAAGTGCTGAATGGAGCTTATTCTGATCCGGGCGAATTTCCTACAGAATCTGTGCTGTGCAAGAAATATGGTGTCAGCCGTTTCACCGTAAGAGAGGCTTTGCGCAAGCTGACAATGGAGGGCTTGATCGCCCGCAAGCGCGGTTCTGGCACGGTGGTTCAACCAGCCATTGCCCGCGGTGGCGCATTGCACCAACCGCTGAGCAATATCAGCGAAATTCTGCAATATGCGCGCGATACCACGATCAGCTTTGTTCCCATGCCGGCACAGGATATTCCGGCGAAGATAACCGAGCAGCTTGGGATTTCGCCCAAACGCAAATGGTTCGTTTTCCACGGCGAGCGCATGAAGGCCGGACGCAGACGACCCATCGCCGTAACCATTGCATGGATCAACCCTGATCTCGCCGATGTGGTGGCGCAGATTGATCCCGAAGCTGCGACATTGTTCAGCCAGTTGGAAGAAAAGGGCAATCTGTCTGTTGGCCGTATCACCCAGGACATTCAAGCTATCTCGGCGAGCAAGAGCTTTGCCCGCCGTCTGGGTATCGAGAAAGGCGACCCGATCCTGCGCATATTGCGGTGCTATTTTGACCGGGATGACCGCATGTTTGAAATCTCCGCAAGCTACCATCCCGGCGAGCGCTTTGCCTATTCCATGCATATCGAGGCCGATTAGAGCCATCTTATTGTCCAGCCTCTGGCGAGGGTGGAGACCATTTCTCTTCAGAGGCAAAGCGTATTGATGGTGCAAGCTGATGGGTGCCATCAACCTCAACCCACAGTTCGCGCTCGGCGATGAAATTCTGGTCCAGAGCTTCACGGAAATCCAGAACGGGAGCGAAGGCGACATCCTTGTCAGCAAACCACTCCACCCATTGATCACGGCTTTTGCTGGCGAATGTCTCGCGCAAAAATGCAATGAGCGGTGCCTGCGCTTCCCCTGCTTCCATCTCCGCCAGCGGTAGAAGGTCAAGCCTGTCCAATGCGCCCAACAAAGTGCGAGCAAATTTGATCTCGCGTGCGCCCAGAACGACATGCTTATCGTCCGCTGTCTTATAGACATTATAAAAAGCGGCGCCCCCAAGTGAACGCTGGGATTGGGAGCGCGGCGAGTCTCCTCCGGCAATTGCAGAACCTGCAATATGCGCGCACCAGGGCAACATGCTATCGAGCATGGCGATGTCGATATAGTCACCCTTGCCCGTCTGCTGCCTGCCCAGCAACGCCATCAATATGCCTGACAGGCCATTGAGACCTGCGGCCATATCTGCGGACGGCACGCCCGGCACCACCGGGGTACCATCAGCGCCATCATTGACTGAAAGAAATCCGGAAAGGGCCTGCACCGCCAGATCATGCGCCGGATGGTGCGCCATTTCACCTTCCTGCCCAAAGGCAGAGATAGAGCAGTAAACGATGGACGGGTTATGTTTGGCAACGGTCTCATAGTCGAAACCCAGTCGCGTCATAACGCCGGGGCGAAACCCTTCGACCATGACATCAGCGTCAGAAAGAAGCTGCCATAATTGCTGCTGGCCTTCGTCGGATTTCAAATCAAGCGACAAAGTTTGCTTGCCGCGGTTGAGGTTTCGGAACCACACCGATTGGCCCGCCTCCATGGGCTCCATCTGACGCACCGGATCACCTGTTGGCGGCTCTACCTTTATCACCTGGGCACCATGATCCGCCATCATCAGCGTGAGCATTGGCCCCGGTAAGAATAGCGAGAGGTCAACGACCTTTATGCCAGAGAGCTTGCCCATCAGGTTAGACAATTCCCTCGGCGCGGAGCGATGCAATGGCATCAGCATCATAGCCGATTTCACCCAATATCGTGTCGCTGTCTTCTCCCAACAGCGGTCCCGCCTTGTTGGGCAGCCGTTCACCATTCAGCTTGATCGGGCTGGACAGGACATCTATTTCCTGCCGGTCTTTGTGGCTGATGGTTTCACGCATACCGATGGTTTTTAACCAAGGATTGTCTAACGCTTGATCGAGCGCAAAGACCGGGGCTACCGGCACATGGCCTTGCAGCAATTGCTGCCAATGCTGCATCGGATGCTGCTCAAAAACCTTATCGAGAACCGCAGTCAGTTCGGCCCGGTTCTTCAGCCTGTTGGCAGGCGTATCGAAGCGTGGATCATCGATCAGTTCGCTATGGTCGATCTTTGCCGCAAGAACAGGCCAGAATTTCGGAATCTGCGCCATGACGAACATCCAGCCATCTGCTGCTTTGAACATCTGGCTGGGCGTGGCCGATGGGTGCGCGCCGCGGGTGACGCGACCAGTGACATCATTTTCATTCATATACCAGATGGCGGGATAGCTCGTCTGATGTACCGCAGCCGACAGCAGATCGACATCGACATCACAGCCTTCACCGCTACGCTGCGCATCAAGCAAAGCAGCCAAAAGGCCGACCGCCATTTGCGTGCCGGACATAAAATCGACCATGGAGAGGCCAAAACGCACTGGCGGTCCATCAGGTTCTCCGGTGAGCGAGCAAAAGCCCGCCTCTGCCTGCATCAGATAATCATAGCCGGGCCATTTCGCCCGCTCATTGTCGCGGCCATAGGCGGAGCAATGGGCGCAGACTATCGCCGGGTTGACCGATTTCAGACTATCGTAATCCAGCCCGATGCGCGCCGGTACATCGCCGCGCAGATTATTGGCCATGACATCGGCGTCCTTGACCAGCCGATGCAGCACCTCGATCCCCTTCTCGCTGCGCAGATCCAGTGTCAACGATCGCTTGTTGAGGTTGAAGCTCTGGAAATAGAGACTCTCTGCCTCACGCAGCCAATGCGGGCCCACCTGCCGCGCTGTATCGCCCCCTTTGGGTGGCTCGATCTTGATGACATCCGCGCCAAGCTGAGCAAGGAACATCGTCCCATAGGGCCCCGCGCCATATTGCTCTGCGGAGAGGACGCGGAAGCCCTTTAGCGGTTGCTTCGCTGCGCTCATGCCGGATTCCGCTTCACCCATTGCTTGGAGATGATCATCCGCTGCAGTTCATTGGTGCCTTCGCCGATGCACATCAGGATGGAATCGCGATAATAGCGCTCAATGTCATATTCCTTGGAATAGCCATAACCACCATGGATGCGCAGGCCTTCTTCAGAATTGCGCACCGCCGCTTCGGAGGCATAATATTTGGCCATGCCTGCTTCCATGTCGCAGCGCAGGCCACGGTCATAGGCTTCTGCCGCATCCAGCGTCAGCAGCCGCGCCGCTCTAGCGCGTGTGACCATTTCCCCCAGTTTGAGCTGAATTGCCTGATGCTCTGAAATCGGCTTGCCCATGGTTTCTCGCAGCTGGGCATATTCGGTCGCCAGCCGCAGCGCCCCTTCGGCCAGACCCACGCCGCGCGCGGCGACATTGATACGCCCCAGTTCCAGACCGCCGGTGGCCTGGAAGAAGCCTTGGCCCTCTTCCATTCCGATCAGATTCTCTGCCGGGATACGGTAATTGTCGAATGTCAGTTCGGCACTGTCGATCGACTTATAGCCCAGCTTGTCGAATTTCTTACCAACGCCAAAGCCTTCGCCCTTGGGCGCGATCATCATGCTCATGCCTTTGTAGCGCGGCTCCGCCTTGGGGTCGGTCTTGACCAGCAGTGCAAAGCAACTGCCCTGAATACCGTTGGATATCCAGGTCTTGGTGCCATTGATGACATATTCATCACCTTCGCGCCGGGCGACGGTGCGGATGGCCTGCAGGTCCGTACCGGCATTAGGCTCAGTAAGCGCCAGCCCGCCGCGGATTTCGCCACTGGCAAATTTGGGCAGCCATTTGGCCTTTTGCTCCGGCGTGCCAAAGCGTTCTACCGCCGTCGCCATGATCAGATGCGAATTCACAATCCCGGTGATCGCCATCCAATAGGAGGAGATATAGGCAATGATCTTGGCATAGGTGGTCGCAGGCAGGCCCAAACCGCCATATTCGGTGCCAATTGTGGCGCCGAACAGGCCCATTTCGGTCATCTGTTCAACCAGCTTCTCCGGCCAGATATCACCATGGTCATGCTCCATGACCACCGGAATGACTTCGCTTTCCACCCATTTTTCTATCGCTTCGAGAAAGGCGCGTTCATCTTCCGGATCAATGGTTCTTTGCTCTGTTTCTACTGCACTGGCCATGTTTTCGCTCCTGCTATCCTGTCGTCCTAATCATCAACCGGGCCGCAGCCGCGCTTCCAGATCAGCATGGTGCGCTCAAAGGTGCACACCACATCGCCATTCTGGTTTTTGCCAATGGTTTTGACGGTAACGATGCCCTGTTCGGGTCGTGACGAGGACTCACGCTTGTCGAGCACCTCGCTCTCGGCATAGAGCGTGTCGCCGGGAAAGAGCGGATGGGTAAGACGGATCTTGTCCCAGCCCAGATTGGCGACCGCTTTCTGGCTGGTATCGGAAACACTCATCCCGACCATCAACGCAACCGTCAGCGGCGAGCAGATAAGTGGCTTTTTGAACTCGGTCTTCTTGGCAAATTCATAATCGAAATGCGCCGGATGGGTGTTCATAGTGAGCAGAGTGAAGTGCACATTATCGGTATCGGTAATGGTTCGCCCGGGCCGATGCTCATAGATATGGCCGATTTCAAAATCTTCGAAATAGCGGCCAAAAGTCTCGCGGAAACGTCCCGGACTGACCTCTACTACACCCTCACGCATGATTATAACTCCTTCAATATCCTGTAATTATTTAGCCGCTGCCAATAGCTGGCGGTAGCGCGACATCACCGGTGCTTCCAACATCCGGCCGTTAAAGGCGATGGCTTTGCCGCCACCTGCCTCAAATGCATCGATCGCGGCTTTTGCCTCTGCGATTTCTTCCGCACTTGGCTGCATGTTCGCGGCGATTGTCTCAATCTGTTTCGGATGAATGGCGGCCTTGGCATGAAAGCCCAGTGCTTTTGCCTTCTGGCATTCTTCAGCGAGACCCGCTTCGTTGTTGAGGTCGATATAGGGCACGTCAATCAGCAGCAACTGCGCCGTTGCGCCGCACATGATAAATTGTGACCGCGCCGCCAGCAGCGGCTCCCACTCCAGCTTGGTGCCGATTTGCGATGAGAAGTCGCCGCCGCCAAACATCATCGCCGTAACGCCGTCAGAACCGGCTATGGCATCGCCACGACGCAGGCCTTTGACGGTTTCGATAAGCGGAACCAGACCGCATCCTTTACCCCCAAGAATAGCATGGGCAATCTCAACTTCGGCCGGACTTTCTACCATCGGCAGGAATATCAACTCCGGAACAGTCCTGGATTCGGCCAATGCCAACAGGTCCTTAAGGCCCGATTGGGTCCGCAGACCATTGGTCCGAATGGCTTTTCGAGTCTTTGATACAATACCTAGCGAATCCAGCGCTGCATCGCGCGCTGCGTCCTTTTCTGTCGCTGGAACCGAGTCTTCCAGATCAATGCAGACCAAATCTGCTTTTGTTTCCAGGGCCTTGGCTATTCTGTCAGGCCGATTGCCTGGCGCAAATAAGAAGTTGGTAAAACCCTGCATGCCGATATCATATACCCTTTGAAATTTATTGCTTCACAATTTGTCCGGACAAATTTAAAGTCAACCGGAAATATGAAAATTTAATGCCATTTTGCCGATCAGGAGAGGAAACATCATGAAAGCGCATCTCAAATTCGCTGGACTGGCGACCATCGCCAGCCTGTTTGTCGCCGCTAATAGCGCACAGGCGCGTGAGCTTGATCCATCTGATCCGACCGACGCGGTTGAGATCATGAAACGGACCCAATGCGGCGAGGCCGACAATGTGCCGGCAGTGTATCACTGGTCGGGCCGCGGCTATTCGAGGGTGCGCGGTGAGCCCGACAGTCTGTTGTTCAAACTGCAGGGCATGAATGTGCGCCAGTGCATCACCGTGGAAGACGCGGAGCGTGGCAAAGGCTATCGCATGGTCAGCCGAGAGGTGATGTTCTATGTTGATCCTGAGACCAATGAGATTTTGCGCACATGGGACAACCCTTGGACCGGTGAAACCACCAATGTGATGCATGTCGCCAATGACCCGGTGAACAGCCGTGCGAGTTATCCCTATTCAGCTGATGGCAAGCCCTATGCGTTGCCCAATTTCCGGCAACAGGATGACTGGCTGTTCATGCCGTTTGAGGCACCGCTTTTCTATCACAATGTGCTGGCCGGCGATTATCAGGATTATGTTGGCAACAAATATCATGCCATGGAGATTTTTGATTTCACCATGCGCGCATCCGAGGTGCTCGATTCAGAAAATTCCACCGCCTATCCGGCGATTGCCTGGGTGCGCGTTTCTGACTGGCTGCCCTGGATGAAGATGCGCGGACGACAGGGCCAGATGGTGTTCAATGCTACTGGTGCCAAGCTGAAATCCTATGATGACCTGCCTGCTATCATCAAGGACGAGATTGCGCTGAATTACCCGATCTACAATGCGCCGCCACCAGTGGATGATAGCCGCAAGAACGAAACCACCTGGACGGTGTTCAAGAAGATGATTGATGAGCAGCGTGCCAAGGAAAAGGGTGAGGAAAAGGCCGGTGGCGGGCATTAACCCCGCTATCGCGTTAATCTGTATCCCATTAGACAGTTGATTGAGCACATTTATGGGCAAGGAACGATCTGAATTCTCCCTTGGCTGGAAGGTCCTGTTGGCCGGAGTGTTGGGCGTTGCCTGTGGAGCATCGCCGATACCGTTCAATGTCATCGGCTTTACGGTTGAGCCGTTAATTGCGGAATTTGGCTGGAGCCGGACCCAGATATTGCTGCCGATCACGCTGTTCGGCATCATCGCCTCCTTGCTTGCTCCGTTCTTTGGGTCGCTGGCGGACAAATATGGGGTGCGCAAGGTTGCGCTCTATTCACTGGCGGCCTTTGGCCTGTCCTTTGCCGCGATATCGCTGACGCCAACCGCGGCGGCAACCTCCACTCTCTATACCTATTATGCGCTGTGGGTATTGGTTGGTCTGGTGGGGATTGGCTCCACGCCGGTCAGTTGGAGCCGCGCAATCAATCTGTGGTTCTTCAAAAATCGCGGGTTGGCGCTGGGCATATTGCTGCTCGGCACCAGCCTCGCCGCGATTGTGGTGCCCAAGCTCGCCGTCTGGGCGATTGAAGCCTATGGCTGGCGGGCCATGTTTGCCGTTGTCGCAGCATTGCCGCTGCTTATCGGGCTGCCGATAGGCTTTCTGCTGTTCCGTGAACCACGCCCGGAAGAACGCCCCAAGGCGATATTGAGCGACAGCGGCAAGCTGACCGGCGTAACGCTGGGAACGGCGCTGAAAGACTATCGCTTCTGGCTGATCTGGCTGTCTATCGCCATCATCGCCACGGCCTTTGGTGGCGCATTTATCAATCTGCCCGCCATGCTGGGTGATCGCGGCATGGAGGCACAGCAAGCGGCCTCTGTTATGGGCATATTGGGTATCGGGATATTGCTCGGGCGGCTGGCGACCGGGGTGTTGCTGGATCGCTTCTGGCAGGGCTTTGTTGCCTTTCCGTTGCTGTGTCTGCCGGCCATCTCCTGCATCATCCTTTTGGGCGATAATATTGGTTTCACCGCGGCAGCGCTCGCTGGGTTCCTGCTTGGTTTTGCCGCTGGCGCGGAAAGCGACCTGATCGCCTTTCTCACCGGTCGCTATTTCGGCATGGCGCATTATGGTAAGATATATGGCATGATCTATATGCCTTTCGGACTGTTCAATGCGCTGTCGCCGATCATCTATGCCTATGTGCGCGATACCACCGGCAGCTATAATCCGATCCTCACCATCGCGATTTTTGCCTTCATTGCTGGCGGCGGATTGCTGTTGTTGCTTGGCCGCTATCCTCAGGAGTTTCCTGAAATAGACGACGATACCGGCAATCTTGAAGCGGAGCCGGCCTGATGGCGGTGCTCGCGGATCATTCGGTGCTGGATGACATTGCCCGGTCAGGGGCTGAGGTCATCACCGATGCTGAGAGCCTTGAATTTTTTGCGCATGACATCATGGGCCGCGGGGCCGATCTGCGTGCGGTGGTGCGCCCTGATGACAAAGACCAACTGGCGGCAGCAGTAGCCGCAGCGACAGGTCAGGGGCTGGCGGTCATCCCGCGTGGTGGCGGTGTCAGCTATACAGGCGGCTATACCCCAAGCCAGCCGGGCGCAGTGTTGTTTGACCTCGGCGCGATGGACCGGGTTCTGGATATCAACGAAACCGACAGGACGGTAACTGTCGAAGCGGGATGCAGCTGGGCCAAGCTGCATGAAACGCTTGCGCCATTAGGCCTCAGAACGCCCTATTGGGGCACGCTGTCTGGATTAAAAGCCACTGTTGGCGGATCGATGAGCCAGAATGCGATCTTCTGGGGCTCGGGGCGCTATGGCACAGCGGCGCAAAACTGCCATGCGCTGGAAGTGGTACTGGCGGATGGCAGCATCCTCAAAACCGGTCCTCAATTCACCCGTCCCTATGGACCTGATTTGTCCGGTATTTTTCTCGCCGACACCGGAGCGTTGGGCATCAAGGCGACGATTACCATGCCGCTGATCCCCGAGGCAAAGGCGCATGGCTATGCGAGCTTTATTTTTGAGACGCATCAGGACGTGCTCGGAGCGGTCGCAGAGATTGAGCGCGCAGGCATAGCGACCGAATGCTTCGGATTTGATCCCGGGCTGAACGCCATCCGGATGAAGCGCGATAGCCTGAGCAGCGACGCCAAGGCGCTCGGCACGATGATGAAGAAGCAGGACTCTGTCTGGAAGGCGCTCAAAGAAGGTGCGAAGGTAGTCGCGGCAGGGCGGGATTTTCTTGATGAAGCCAAATTCTCGCTGCATGTGCTGACCGAAGGGCGGATACAGGCGGCGGCCGATGCCGATCTGGAGGCAGCGCGCACCATTGCCATGGCGCATGGTGCCAGCGAGACCGACAATACCATCCCCAAAATCATCCGCGCCAATCCCTTTGGCCCGCTCAACGGCATGTTGGGCCCGGAAGGCCAGCGCTGGGCACCAATCCATGGCTTACTGCCGCATTCCAAGGTGGCTGGTTGCTATGAAGCGATTGAAGCGCTGTTTGCGCAGCACCGTGAAGAGATGGATCAGCATGGCATGTTCACCGGCACTCTGATTACCGCTGTTGGCGGCGCGGGCACGATTATTGAGCCATGCATTTATTGGCCGGATGAATCCTATGGAGTGCATGCACAATCCATGGATGCGGCGCATTATGCCAAGCTGCCAAAGCCGGATGCCAACCCAGCAGCGCGAGCGGTGGCACATCGACTGAAACAGGCGCTTGTTGATCTTTTCCATCAATGGGGTGCAGTGCATTATCAGATTGGCCGGACCTATCGCTATCGTGAAAGCCTGACACCAGAGGCGGATAGCTTGCTTCAGAGCATCAAACAGACCGTCGATCCGCATGGATTGATGAATCCCGGTGCATTGGGATTAGAGCGATGACGGCTACTCCCGTCTATGCCGCTGTTGCGATGCAACTTGCCGCGCGCTCGATCGAAAACACGCCTGATCGTACAGCGGCACGCGAGCAGATGCTGGTAATGATTGCAGAGTTGGAAGGCAAAATCCGCTCTTCCGCCATTTTTATCGAGCAATATGCCGGCAGCAAAGTGCGATTGGCGGTGTTGCCGGAATATCTGCTGACCAGCTATCCGGGACGCATAAGCATTGGTGATTTTGCCGACAAGGCGGCGCTGGAGATTGACGGCCCGGAATATGCGGCTCTGGGCGCATTGGCCGAGCGGCTCAACATGTTCATTGCCGGCAATGCCTATGAAGTGGATGCCCATTTCCCAGGTCTCTATTTTCAGGCATGCTTTATCATCGCGCCCTCCGGTGAAGTGGTGCTGCGCTATCGTCGGCTCAATTCCATGTTCGCGCCGACGCCGCATGATGTCTGGTCAAAATATCTCGATATTTACGGTATTGACGGTGTGTTCCCTGTTGCCAGGACAGAGATTGGCAATCTGGCCGCGATTGCTTCTGAAGAGATTCTCTACCCCGAGATAGCACGCGCATTGGCTTTGCGCGGTGCCGAGATTTTTGCCCATAGCAGCTCGGAAATTGGTTCGCCGCTCGACACGCCCAAGGACATCGCCAAACGCGCACGGGCGCAGGAAAATATGGCCTATGTCGTCTCCGCCAACACTGCGGGGATAACCAATACCAGCCTGCCGCTCGCCTCTGCTGACGGCAATTCCATGGTCGCGGATTTCAAAGGGCGCGTACTGGCCGAGTCCAATAGTGGCGAGACGTTCACCGCCTTTGCCGATATTGATCTCAATGCCTTGCGTACCGCTCGGCGCAAGCCTGCAATGACCAATTTTCTCGCCCGGCAAAGGCTGGAACTTTTTGCCGATGTCTATCAGCAGGAAAGCCCGCAAAAGGCCGATAGTTTGATTCAGAACAATGAAATTATTGTGCCGGATCGCGATTACTTTTTGCGGATACAGGAACAGACGATTGAACGCTTGATAAAGGATGGTCTGATATGAGCAAAGAGCAACAGTTGGACGTTGCCCCACCGTATAATGCGGTGGCGCAGCATGGCGTTTCACCAAAGCCGAGCCATGACGAGATTTCGCGCTTTGATTTCCTTGCGAACTTCAACAAGTTCCTATCCGGCACTTTGGGAGCGGGTAATCAGCTCGCCTATGAGAAGCGGGTGCTGCCCGCCTTTCAGAAGGAGAATGGCCGCGACCCGAAGGACCGTTTCGAAATCCGCCGCGCGATGAATCAGGATAGATACCACCAATTCTGGTCAGCGCTCAAACGCAACTCAATGGAAATGCGCCAGCAAAATGGCCGGTCGATGGTGTTGCGGCAACTGGATGAGCTGGATGCCAAGGCGCGGCAATATAATGAAGGGCGTGCGACGCTGGAGTTGAACCCAGAAATAGACGTGCCGCGCTATCAGTCTGCGGTTGATATTCATTGCATGCCCGGCAGTTATCATGGCGAAGCCCGGCCCGGCGATGTGTCTGCCGGAGCCAATTATGATTGTGGCCTGTTTGCCACCACGGCGGGCGGTCTGGGCGCATTGTCAGATGGCGGCGGTCAAGCGCTTGTCGAGTGGATCAAGAAGGAACGCCCCGGCTGGGTGCCAAAGCGTATGCTGGATATCGGTTGCACCGTTGGACACAATATCGTGCCACTGGCGCTGGCTTTCCCGGATAGCGAGTTTATCGCCATTGATACCGCCGCGCCGATCCTTCGCTATGGCCATGCGCGGGCGCAATCGCTGGGCGCGACAAATATCCGCTTCATCCAGGCCAATGCCGAGGATATGTCGCGCTGGCCCGATGGCCATTTTGACTGGGTGCAGACCACGATGTTCCTGCATGAAACCAGCGGCAAGGCATTGCCGAAAATCATCGCAGAAGGTTTTCGCGTTCTCGCTGATGGCGGCTTGATGCTGCATCTGGAACAGCCCGAATATACCGACGAGATGCCCCTGTTCGAGCAGTTTCTGCGTGACTGGGACGCGTTCAACAATAATGAGCCATTCTGGTCAGCGATGCACGCTCTGGACATGAAAGACGTGATGGTCGAGGCCGGATTTGGCCCTGGCGATCTATTTGAAACCGGCGTCCGGGCGGTGGTCGACCGGGAGATATTCCCCGAAGCACCAACCGGAGAAGATGAAGACCATGGCCGTGCTGCCTTTTGGCACGCCTATGGCGCGTGGAAGAATGTGCAATCCAGCCAGATCGCCGCGGAGTAAAGATTATGGAAGACGTTTTGGACTGGATGTCGCTGGCCAACAAAAAGCCCAAAGGGAAGCGGCCAGACTTTCTCGGTGATCCGCATGATGAGCGGCTATTGTCGATGCTGCTGGCTGTGATTGGCGAGGTCTCTGTGCTGCGTGAACGGATGGATACGGTGGAGCGTTTGCTCGAAGCCAAAGGCACGATCTCGCGCGAGGATATAGAAAGCTATACGCCTGATGCCGATGCCGCCTATGAGCGCGGCGCGATGATCCGCGAATATATCTTCCGCGTCATGCGTGGCCCGCAACAGATGATGGAAGAACTGCAAAGCACCGAACCGCCGGTTGAGAGCATCAGCGAGGAACTGATCAACAGCTAGGGTCACGGGCCTACTCTGCCAAAAAAAGACCTGTCATCCCCGCAAAGGGAATGACAGGTCAGTGGTTCCAAACTCAATATCGCGCGGCGTTAGAAGGGCTTTACCGCGCCTAGGAAACACACGCTGGCAATGGTAATCCAGTAGATATAGGCCGATATACGCGCCTGACCGATTTCGCGTTCCAATGCTGCTTCCTGTTCGGCGTTGGGACCCATTGCCAAAATACGGAAGCGTTCGGTCCAGCGGCGCATCACCAGCCGCAGGAACAGACCGATAATCAGCGCAAAGGCATAAAGCGCCATCTTCGCCGGATACCAGTAATTGCCTTCGCCGCTTTCAATCGGGCCGCTGCCAGTAAACGCCATAAAGGCAACACCGAACAGGATGGCAATCAACGGGTAGCGCAGCAATTCCTCGGTGCGGGTCACCTTGATACCAATATCGGTCTCACGCTTGATGAATGCGGTCCAGGTCATCGCCAGCCATGTGCCAAAAATCAGCCACATGGTCCAGATGCCCGGGCCATCAAGCAACGGGACAAAGCCATATATCTTGCCCATATGCAGACCAAGAGGCAGCAAAAGGACGATGCCGGTGCGCGCCAAAATATCGATGCGATACGCGGTTTCCATATGACGCTTGCGCTCTTCCAGTGACAATTCCCTGTTGGTCACATGATAGCTGGTCTGGAAAACGCCCCATTCTCCGCCTAGCCAGTACACCATCGCCAGAATGTGAATCCAGCGAAGGATCGTCAGTTCATTTGCTACAAGAAATTCCATCTATCCTCACCCCTGCTCTTTGCCGTAATTTGTCCGGACAAATTCTGCTTGGCAAGCGAAAAATGCACTGGCATGATCGTTTTTACGGAGAAAAACCCATGAAGCATCGCATTATTGAAGGACGGCTGGAATACACATCCCGCAAGAAAGGTATGGAAGGCCAGAATCGCGGTTTTGAGACTTTCATGTTCACCCATCACAGCGATGGCAAGGTGACAATGCGGACGCATTGCGAAATCTATGAACCCGAACCGACGGTGATGCGCGATATCATCTACGCCATGGATGAAAATGATCAGCCGATGGACCTGCATGTCCGCCTGACCGTAGGCGATGCTTTTATGGGTTCCGGCTGGCTGCGCTTTGATGGCGAGATGATTGAATGCGAGTCCTACGGCCCCTCAATCGGTCGATTGTCGCAGCAGGTGCAGGCGGAATTGCCGTTGGATGGCTTTGGCACTCATCCCATCGTCTCCGATGGCTATATGCTCTCGACTAAAGACTGGGATGCGAGCGACCGCTACCTGCTCAACTGCTATCTGCCGTCCCCTGATCATCGCGGCGCGACGCCGCCGCAAATAGCACAGGTGAAGATTGGCGCGCTTTATCTTGGCAAAGAGGAAATAACGGTGAAGGCGGGCACTTTCCAATGCAAGCATCTGCAGTTTGTTGACGACTCGTCGATTATCCCCGGAACCGGCGGGATGGCCGGAGAACATCCGCCCTATGATGTCTGGATCACCGATGATGACGATGGCATTTTCGTCCAGGGCGGTGTCGGCGGCTATATGATGACCTGGTATGAACTGGTTGAGTTGAAACGGTAAGCCGGCTTCAGGAGAGCTTTTCTTCGGAAAAATCGGAAATACGCGCCGCCGGTCCGGACTGCCGGATCAGCGCCTTCTTCCGGAAAAACCGCATCAGGCCGCTATCGCCCATTCGCGATGGGCCAATGCCGCTATAACCAAAGCTCGATTTTTCCGCTTCCCAGACCATGGATGTCAGCGAAGCATCGTTGATCGATACCGCGCCGACATTGAGTCTGGCAGCCACACTTTCTGCTTCCTCGGCGGTTGCGGCAATCACCGCTGCGGACAAGCCAAATTCACCGCTATTGGCAAGCGCAATGGCCTCATCGATCGAGTTAAAGGTCTGCACCGGGATCACCGGACCAAAATTCTCTTCCGCGATAATCGCCATTTGCTCGCGCACATTGGTCAAGACTGTGGGCCGCAGATATAGTCCGCCATCGAGAGTCTCGACCTTACCGCCTGCGAGCACCTTGGCACCCTGTGACACTGCATCATCAATTTGCGATTGCGCAATTTCCGCCTGTCTTGCAAAGATAAACGGGCCGATATCGCCCTTGTTGATATCAGGATGATTCAACCGGGCCTCTTGTGCCAGACTGACCAGCTTCTCCAGAAACGACTCTGCAATCTCGCTGGCGACATAAACCCGCTCTATCGACTGGCAGGCCTGACCGGTATTCACTATTGATCCGCGCAGCGCTGTTGCGGCTGCCTGTTCCATGTCGGCCGAGGCCAGCACAATCAGCGGATCCTTGCCGCCGAGTTCCAAGCTGGCCGGGATAAAGGCCCGCGCAGCCGCTTCCCCGACTTTGCGGCCTGTTGTAACCGATCCGGTGAAGCAAACAAAATCGACCTGATCGATCATCGCCGCCCCGGTGGGACCATCGCCTTCAATGATCGAAAGCACTGCCGCCAAATCGGGCACTGTGCCGACGGCTTCCATCAACGGGCGGATGAAGCGCGGGGTCACTTCCGAAGGTTTGATCAAGACGGCAGAGCCCGCCAGCAATGCAGGCACGGCGTCAATCAAAGCCAGCGTCATCGGGAAGTTCCACGGGCTGATAACACCAACCAATGGATAGGGCGAAAGACGCGTCGATGTCGAGATCGTCGGGTGCGATGTCGGCTCGCCCTGGCGCTGGGCATTGGCGATCATTTCCGGGGCCATATTGGCCCAACGCCGGATATGGCCTGCTGCGCCGAACACCTCCATTTTCGAGATGCCACTGCGCCCGGTATCGGTGGTGAGGGCTGGAATCAGTGCCCCTGCCGCCGCCCCTTCAATAGCATCGGCAAAAAGCAGCATGATATCGGCGCGTTGCTGCGGCGTTTTGGCGCCCCATTCCAGCTGCGCTGATCGCAAGCGACTGACTTCATCGGCTATGGCCACCTGGTCAAGCGGGGCAATCTCATAGTCGAATTCGCCAGTGCGGGGGTTACGGACTTGCATTATGCCCGCTGCCACGCATCGTGTATCGCGTCGCCTCTGGCAAAGCCGATGGCGCTGTTCGCCGCGAGCTGCGTGACAAGCTCTTCAAAGCGGGCAATGCGATAGGGCAGGCCGGTAATATAGGGCGTGAGATGCATCGGCAGCATCCTGCCGCCGTGCTGATCCGCCTCCTGCAGCAACCAGTCGGCAGCATCATGGATGGACTGGGTATAGCTGTCTATCGATTGTTGCTGAACGTTGATGATCTGACGGTCGGAAAGCTCATGGTTGAGCGGAATATTGACAATGTCCCCCGCGCTGGTGGTGAAGATATAGGGCAGCTCATCATTCACCCAGTCGCACATATAGTCGACGCCGGCTTCGGCCAGCAGGCGTGCCGTG
Organism: Parasphingorhabdus sp. SCSIO 66989; assembly: GCF_032852305.1. Classification (NCBI taxonomy): domain Bacteria; kingdom Pseudomonadati; phylum Pseudomonadota; class Alphaproteobacteria; order Sphingomonadales; family Sphingomonadaceae; genus Alterisphingorhabdus (ex Yan et al. 2024); species Alterisphingorhabdus coralli. Next base: position 255,976 of record NZ_CP136594.1, on the reverse strand, counting down.
TTGAAGCTTTGCGAACGGGCAATGGAGAGCCATCCGCGCGGCCGAGTGCCGGTGGTTTTTTCCAGCGTGTAGAGCGACGACCGGATGAGCTCCCGCTCACGCGCTTCATCCATGCCACTGGCAATTGTGCCGTTCATATCGGTCGAATGGGCGATGATTTCATGCCCGGCATCGACAATATCCTTAACTAGCTCAGGATAGCGCTCGCCAATCGCGCTGTTCACCGCGACAGATATCGTCGCGCCAACTTTCTCAAACGCATCGAGCAAGCGATAGATACCGATACGGGTGCCATATTCGCGGGCAGTATAATGACGATAATCGGGATAGGCGGTCTGCATATGACCCGGCGCCCGGAACGGATCATCATTCGGGACCATCGGGAAATATTCCAGACTGATCACCGGCCAGACCATCAGCGTCTTGCCGCCCGGCCATTGCACCGGATCGCGATCCGGGAATTTGCTGTACGGATAATAGTCATGATCCATGCCGCGACGGCGCATGGGATATTTCAGATAATCAGCATCAAGCGACATTTTGACCTCGATAGGCGTCAACAATCTCTCCGGCACGGGCAATCCAGGCGCGGCCATCATTGGCGATATGGTCCAGCACCTTTTCAAACGGCCCGATGCGATGCGGCTGACCGATAAGATAGCTATGCAGCGGAATGCACATCACCGTACCGCTCCTCTCGCCTTCTTCGGCCAGACGATCATATTGCCGGATCAGCGTCTCGGCATATTCGCGCGGCGACATATTGTAGATGAAGAAGCCATAATGGTCATTGACCTCAAGGCTATAGGGAACGGCGGTGAGTTTGCCGGATTTCACCTTTATGTCGGTTGGCTGGTCATCATGGTAAAGGTCGCAAGTATAATCCAAGCCATATTCCGCAATCAGATCGAGCGTGCGCGGCGTATGTGTGAGCGCCGGGGCCAGCCAGCCACGGATGCGTTGGCCGGTGGTGCGCTCTACCGTCTCGATAGAGTCTTCAATGATGGCGCGCTCCTGCGCTTCATTCATGCCATAGCTGTACCGGGTATTGTAAATGCCATGGCTGAAAAACTCCCATCCCCGCTGTGCGCCATCCTGCACCACTTCCGGGATATGATCGCACAAAGCAACAGAAAGACTGACCGAACCGGGAAAGCCATATTTCGACATCATCTCGGCCATGCGCCAATGCGAAACCCGGTTGGCATGGTCGCGATGACTATAGCCGACAATATCCGGATGCGGCTTGGGCCAGCTCCTGCGGTGTGGATTCACCGCCGGATCGAGTTCGTAAAACTCTAAATTGGGTGCAATCCATACTGCACATGTCTTGCCATCCGGCCATTTCAGCGGCGGGCGATTGCGATAAGGCGCATAGTCATAAAGCTTGGGGTCAGGAGTCATGAACGGCTCACCATCATCGTGCTTCGAGCCAGTCGATCACCGTCTGTACCGGCTCGACATCGGCATATTTGAGCTGGAGGTCAGTAAGGTTGGCGAAATGATAGCTTTCATGCTTGTCCGCACATGTCTCAATCGGCACGATGGTACGATAGCCATGGCTGAGTGCATCAACGGCCGTAGCCCGGACACAGCCTGAGGTGGAACCTCCGGTAACCACCACCGTATCGACTTTGTGCCAGACGAGATAGCTCGCCAGAGGGGTCTCGAAGAAAGCCGACGGCATGCGCTTGGTATATTGCAGATCATCATCTTCAACCTCACAGCGCGGATCAAGCGCATGGCGCTCGCTGTCATATTTGATGTTCTGCAGCGAGTCTTCGGTATCAGTCCGCGTACCCCAGACACCCGCATCGCCTGCATCCCCCTTATAGGCAACCCGGGACCAGATGACCGGCATGTTCCGCGATCTCGCCAGGGCCGATATGCGGTTGATATAGTCGATCTGCTTGGGGTCGGTTTCATAGGCGGTCTTGAACATGTCGGTCCGGGTATAGGCCTGCTGGACATCGACATTCACAATCGCCAGCTTCTCGCCAAAGCCGAATTTCTTGCGCGCCGGGTTGCTGATGACTTCTTCAAAAATCTCTTTTGCTGTGCGGCCATCGCTGACCATCTTGGTGTCGACCAGTGCCATTTTCTCTCCTCTTGGCGGATTCGAAAAATCACAATAATCACCAAAAAAGACTTGTCGAGCCAAATTTGTCCGGACAAATAGAGTCGGAAGCACATGATGATGACACGCCATTTCATTGATGTCGGCCAAGGCACTGAAACCCGCAGGATGCATTTTCGCAAAGCGGGATCCGGGCCTGCCTTGCTGATGCTGCATCAAAGCCCGCGCAGCTCAAAGGAATTTGAGACGCTGATGCGGCAATGGGGCGAGCACTTCACCTGTATCGCTATGGATATCCCCGGCTTCGGCCAGTCCGAAGCAGTGCCCGATGGAGATATTGGCGCTTTTGCTGATGCGACCATCGGCTTTCTTGATGCACTGGGCATAGAAAAATGCGCCGCCTACGGCTTTCACTCTGGCGGCATGATATTGGTAACCGCGCTCAAGCGGCATCCTGAGCGTTTCTCAACGCTGGCGATTGGCGGCTATGCGGTGTGGACCGAGGAGGAGAAGGATCTGTTTGGTGAACAATATCTCCCGCCCTTCCACCCGCAACCCTATGGCGAACATCTGCAATGGTTGTGGAATCGGATACTGGAACAAAGCTGGTTTTTCCCTTGGTTCGCAGCCGATAAAGACCATCGTCTGAGCGTTGCCCATGATGATCCGGAGGTTGTGGATGTAATAGCGCGTGAAATGCTCGAGGCAGGCGATAGCTATAGGGCGGGTTATGGAGCCGTGTTGAACGCACCGCGTGATCTCCCGGCATCCGATGCCGAAGTTCCGCCATGCCTGATTAGCGCTTATGATGGCGATCCTTTACAGACGCATTTTGATCGGCTCGGAACACTGCCCAAAGGCTGGGCCACACAAAAAGTCAAAACCCCTGCAGAGCATCAGTCCGTAAGCCTTGAACATCTGCTGAAGTCGGAGACGCCAACAATTGAAGCGATCACAGAAGCCGATGAAGAGGGGGTCTGCCCTATTGAAGCTGCCGGTTTTGACGGTTTGATCCACTGGAAAGGCAATCGCCAAAGCGGTCTTTTGCGGCTTCATGCTCCCGGCTTTGATCTAAACAGTGTTGATCATGGCCAATCGTTAGCGATTGATCTTCCCGGCCATGGATTGTCCGATGACTGGCAGGGTGAGGCGCCGACCGACTGGGCAGACTGGCTGTCGGTTCTGAATGCCGTGGCGGATGCATTGGGCACTAGCGATATCACCTATGCCGTGCCACCAGCCGGAGATGTGGATCAGCTCTATCCCGACCTTTCTCCTGATCGTTTTGGTTGTCATCTCAACAAGGCATGGCAGATTGTCCGAGCGCGGCATATGTTCCGGCCATGGTATGAAGCCAATGTGGCCCATGCGATTGATTTTGATGCTGCCGATATTGCGCCGGACAAGCTGGCAAAAGACCATCTTGCCCTGCTCAATGCGCGCGCGGCCAAGGCTTATCATACCGCTCTGCTCGGGAGGCAGATATGAAGCAGCCAGCGTCTCTCTTCGACAGACTCTGGGACGGTCACGAGATCGCCAGGCTCGGCAGTGGCAGCGCGCTGATCGCGATTGACCGGATATTCCTGCACGAACGAACCGGTGCGGCTGCTCTACGGTCGCTGGCTGAAGCAGGAAGAGAGGTAGTCGATCCGAACCGTGTCTTCGCGGTGGCCGACCATATTGTCGACACCCGACCCGGGCGCACTGACCAGACCCTGATGCCCGGTGGGCAGGCATTTATCAGCGAAACACGCGCTGCGGCCAAAGCGGCGGGAATACGGTTCTTTGACGTTAATGATCCCGATCAGGGAATCGTCCATGTCATCTCGCCGGAATTGGGTATCATCTTGCCAGGCTGCACCCTGATTGCACCCGACAGCCATACCTGCACCCAGGGTGCATTTGGTGCGCTCGCATGGGGCATTGGCTCATCAGAGGCCGAGCATGCGATGGCCGCGGGCACATTGCGATTGAAGAAACCCAAATCGATGCGCGTCAGCTTTAGCGGCTCACTGGCGCAAGGCGTAACGCCGAAAGACATGATCATCCAACTGATCGCGTTACATGGTGCTGCAGGAGGCAAGGGCCATGCTGTCGAGTTTGCCGGTGATGCGGTGATGGCGCTGGATATGGAAGGCCGGATGACGCTGTGCAATATGGCGACCGAATTTTCCGCCATGTCCGGCTTTATTGCGCCGGATGAAAAGACGTTCGCCTATCTCAAAGGGCGGCAATATGCGCCGACAAGCGATCTTTGGGATCAGGCACTGGCACAATGGCAATCGCTGAAAAGCGATGACGGGGCGGTTTTCGATTCAGAGATCGTGCTTGATGCCAATGCCATAGCACCAATGGTCAGCTGGGGGACGAGCCCGGAAAGCAGCGTCAGGATAGAAGGCCGCGTTCCTGATAATGCAGGCGTGCGTGCGCTGGAATATATGGCCCTTGATAAAGGCCAAGCCCTGCAAGGCCTGAAGATCGATGCGGCCTTTATCGGCAGTTGTACCAATAGCCGCCTCTCCGATCTGCGCCGCGCTTCACATATGCTCAAGGGCAAAAAGATAGCCCCTGGCATCAAGGCTATCTGCGTTCCCGGGTCATCGCGTGTTAAACGCGCAGCCGAGGCCGAAGGCATTGACAAGATATTTGTCGAAGCCGGATTTGAATGGCGCGAAAGCGGGTGTTCCATGTGTTTTTACGCTGGGGGTGAGAGCTTTGCCGCCAATTCGCGGGTGATCTCTACAACCAACCGCAATTTTGAGAGCCGCCAGGGCCCCAATGTGAAAACCCATATTGCCAGTCCGGAGACGGTTGTGGCGAGCGCGATCCATGGTGCCATTTCCGATCCGAGAAAGTTTAGCTGATGCCCGAACCTTTCACCCGGCTTACCTCACTCCCCATGCCGCTGATTCGCGACAATGTGGATACTGACCAGATCATCCCTTCCCGCGAGATGAAGAGCACCGGCAAGACTGGCCTCGCCGATGGCCTGTTTGCCGGGTGGCGCTATACTCAGATCGGTGGGCGCGAGGCTGACCCCGCTTTTGTCATGAACCAGCCTGAATATGCACAGAGTCAGATCATATTGGGGGGCAGCAATTTTGGTTGCGGTTCCAGCCGGGAACATGCCGTCTGGGCGCTGGCCGAATATGGCTTCAGGGCGATACTTGCCCCCAGTTTTGCGCCCATCTTTGCCGGAAATTGTGTGCGTAACGGTATTTTGCCGGTTGTTCTGGACGCTGAAACAATCGCTATTCTGGCCAAAGCCGATGCACCGCTGACCATCGATCTGACGGAAAACAGTGTGCGATCAGAAGACGATGGCCTTTGGCATTTCGAGATAGACGATGAAGCACGCGCCATGCTGCTCGAAGGCCTTGATGCCATCGATCTCAGCATGAAACGGCTGGATGACATACAGGCATGGCAACAGGCTGATCGCACGCAAAGGCCTTGGATATATCTTGGAGAGAGACTGTGACGCAAACCATCCTTATCAGCGAGGTAGGCCCACGGGACGGCCTGCAGAGCATTAATATGGTCATGCCGACCGAGGCGAAAAAGGCCTGGATCAAAGCCGAAGTGGAAGCCGGTGTCAGCGAAATTGAAGTGGGCAGCTTTGTGCCGCCAAAATTGCTGCCGCAAATGGCGGATACGGCGGAGATAGTCGCTTATGCCAAAACCTTGCCCGGGCTGGACGTTGTCGCGCTGATCCCGAACCTTAAAGGCGCTGAACGTGCAATTGCCGCCGGTGTCGACAAAATGTCCATCCCATTCTCCATGTCAGAGACGCACTCCATCAAAAATGTGCGCAAGGATCATGCCGCGATGGTTTCCGAAATCCGCGCTATAGCAGAATTGGTAGCGGCCCAGCCTAAAGCCAGCCGTCCGCATTTTGAGGTCGGCCTGTCGACGGCATTTGGCTGTACAATAGAAGGGCCGGTAGCCGAAGATCAGGTGGTGCGGCTTGCTGAAGCAACGATAGAGGCAGGCGCGGCGGAAGTCGGGCTTTCCGACACGACCGGCTATGCCAATCCACAGCAGGTCAGGCGGCTTGTGCGCAAGGTAAAAGCCGCGATTGGCGATGCACTGCTTAACACCTTGCATCTCCATAATACCCGTGGGCTTGGATTAGCCAATGTGGTGGCCGGTCTCGAAGAAGGCATCTCCACCTTTGACGCCTCGCTCTGCGGTCTTGGCGGCTGCCCTTTCGCGCCCGGCGCATCGGGCAATATTGTGACCGAGGATCTGGTCTTCATGCTGGAGGCGATGGGGTTGGAAACCGGCATCGATGTGGAGAAACTGCTACAGGTGCGCGAGATTTTGCGGCAGGCGCTACCAGATGAACCTTTATACGGCTTTACCCCCGATGCCGGCCTGCCGCTGGGCTTTGAAAGGGCAGCGGCATGAGCGAAGCGCACAACAATCCGACGCCGCTTGCCGGGCTCAAGGTGATAGAGTTTACTCATATGGTCATGGGTCCAGCCGTGGGTGCCATCCTGGGAGCTTTGGGGGCAGAAGTTATTCGTGTTGAACCCATAGGCGGTGACCGCACTCGTACTCTGGTGGGGTCAGGCTCGGGTTATTTTCCGATGTATAACCGGCACAAAAAGAGCATCTGCATCAACCTGAAAAGTGAGCAAGGTATTGAAGTTGCGAAGAAGCTGATCGTGAACGCCGATATCTTGGTAGAGAATTTCCGCCCCGGCGCGCTGGATCGGCTGGGGCTGGATTATGAGAGCCTGTCTCAAGATAATCAGCGTCTTATCTATTGCTCGGAAAAAGGCTTTCTCCCCGGACCTTATGAGAACCGCACCGCACTCGATGAAGTGGCGCAGATGATGGGCGGCTTGGCCTATATGACCGGTCCACCCGGCAAACCATTGCGCGCTGGTTCGAGCGTTATTGATGTGACCGGCGGCATGTTTGGTGTGATCGGCATCCTTGCCGCAGTAGAAGAACGCCACCGCACCGGCAGGGGGCAGCTGGTCCAGAGTTCATTGTTTGAAACCACCGTCTATCTGATCGGGCAGCATATGGCGCAGATGGCGGTGACCGGAAAAGCGGCTGCACCGATGCCGGCGCGGATATCGGCATGGGCCATTTACGACGTCTTCGAAACCCGAGATGACCCAGTTTTCATCGGCGTGGTGACCGATGCCCTTTGGGAGAAATTCTGCAACCTGTTTGCGCTTGATGACCTATGGGCCGATGAAAGCATCCGCGAAAACAATGCCCGTGTGGCGGCGCGTGATCGCATCATGCCGCAGATCCGCGAGCTCATTGCGCAATATTCGCGTGATGAACTGATCGCCAAGCTCGAAGGCAGCGGCTTGCCCTTTGCTCCCATTGCGCGGCCAGAGGATATGTTTGCTGACCCGCATCTCAACGCCAGTGCTGGGTTGGAGCGCGTCACACTCCCGGATGGAAAGGCAGTCATGCTGCCATCGCTACCTATAGCCATGGGAGGCCAAAGGCCGACCCAAGAATCTACCCTACCCGCTCCCGGATCAAACAGCCGTACTATCTTGGCAGCACTGGACTACTCCGAGGCTATGATTGAGGATTTGATGGGTAGCAAAGCGGTTTTGTAAGGGCAGGAGAAGGCGTTTCAATTCGGCTGCTTTGTTCCGACTTATAATTCGAGCCTGTCGATCTAGAGTGTGTCACGTTGATATTGAAACATAGCCAGAGTTTTTGGGGTATTTTGCGCATTCGTCGGGTTGGAAGGAAGAAGAGCTTGGCATCTGCGCTGCGTGTTGCCTTGCGCACGGCATGCTCCTTGTGACGGCCAAAATTGTCCATGATGACCACATCACTGGGTGAAAAAGTGGCTGCGAGGAACTGCTCGACATAAGCGGTAAAGCTTATGCCATTGATCGAGCCATCGAGTACACAAGGGGCATCGATGCGGCCATGGCGCAGGCCGGTCAGGAAGGTGAGCGTGCGCCATTTGCCGAACGGAGCTTTGGCCAGCAGCTTTTCACCACGGCGCGACCAGCGCACTGCGCTCGATACACTCACCCCGACGTTGCTACTATTCCCGGCGGGATCGGTCTGACAACACCGCACCTGCAACACGCTCTGGCAAATCCAATGAATATGCCTTCGCCATAGCTGCTGGCCTCCTTGCCCAACCAACAGCTTGAATCACATCTCAAAGCAAATGGAAATCTCAAATCGATTCAATCAGTCAGGGACAGACTCTAACCTCGACATTGCGGCGATAACAGCCACCAAGAGTACATTTCCCGATCGCTGGCGGTAATCGCCAGAGTACTCAAAGAGACCAGAGCGGCTTATGGCGGCGCTCCTAGTCCCCTAGACTCTTTTTCATTTAGATTGAAGCATATCCTGAGTTTCTGAGATAGTTGGCGCATTCTTGCGGAGAGAAGGTATCGAGCAGTTTCCCGATGCGCTGCCATGTTGCTTCGACGGATCGCTCTTTGGCTTTACGCAACAGGGTTTTCAGCTTGGCAAAGGCCTGTTCGATAGGGTTGAGGTCTGGACTGTAGGGTGGGAGGAAGAACAGTCTGGCACCTACACTGCGGATTGCCCTGCGCACGGCCTGTCCCTTGTGGCTACCCAGATTGTCCATGATGACGATGTCACCAGGTGAGAGTGTAGGCACAAGGAACTGCTCGACATAAGCAGTAAAGAGTTGGCCGTTAATTGGCCCGTCAATGACGCATGGCGCATCGATGCGATCATGGCGCAGAGCGGCAAGGAATGTCAGTGTACGCCAACTGCCGAAGGGCGCACGAGGGATCAGCTTGCTGCCGCGCGGTGCCCAGCCGCGTAGCGGTGTCATGTTGGTCTTGGTCCAGGTCTCGTCGATGAAGACGAGGCGCTTGGGATCAAGTCGGCCTTGATATTTCTTCCATTGTGCCCGCCGCCGCGCCACTTTTGGCCGCAGTTGCTCGATGGCGAAGAGACTTTTTTTTGAAGCTGAGACCGGCCGAACGAACCATCCGCCAAACCGAAGCCGGGCTGGTGACGATGCCGCGCTCGGACAGTTCTGCCGTCAGTTGGTAAAGGGTCAGATCAGGCTGAGCCTGCAACCGCTCGATGATAAACGACCGGTGCGGCTCAAGCTGACGCTTGCGATAACCACCCATGCGCCGGGCAGCAGCGCTACCCTCCCGGCGACGGCGCTGTGACCACTTCACCACACTGGCCACACTCACACCAAACAAATCAGCAACCTCTCGGCAGCTGCGTCCCGAAACCACCGCAGCAGCTGCGCGCTCTCGTAGATCGTCAGAATAAGCTCGTGCCATAACTGCTGGCCTCCTTGCCCAGCCAGCAGCTTGAATCACAAATATCGAAAAAAGGGAATCCCCAGATTCAATCTAAATGAAAAAGACTCTAGACTCAATGTTCTAGCTCTGTTTGTCTATGAGACGTTGTGAAACACCAATGTATGTAGGCGGATTCAGGTCACCCCGCGGATCAGTGAAGCCCCCAGCAGGGAATGCGATTGATTTAACCGGTTCCGTCCGGTCGAGACATAGCTTGTGATTATTGTCGCCGTCACCGGTGTCTGCCAAATGCATCGGAGCAATCGTCTCTTCAGAACCATCTTCCTGTCTAATGGTCACGCGATAGAGTTTGCGTTCTTGATCATCGGCGGCGTTCCCATCGGGCTTGGTAATACCGCCTTCCCATGTCACGCGAAGCACCTGCGCAGTACCTTCCGGGCAGCCACTGCCGCCGCCAAATGGGATCCCGGTTGCTGCCTTGCCAAGCTCCCATTGGCCTTGCGGGACCTTTTCTGCCAAAACCAAGCTGGGGCCATCTTCCAGTGGCGTCACAGCCACTTGAGCGCCCTTGAAGGTCACGCTTTGATCGAGCGAAATGATATCGCCTGTTATCTCCACTGACACAGGTGGATCACTCTCGCTGCCGAACTGACCCGCAAGCAGAACAGTCCGGAGTTCGCCAGGGTCATCTGCAGGTGCCAAAGTTAAACAGGTGACTTCGCCCAGCTTTCCAGACCGCCTTTTGATCGCAAAATCGCCGGGTTCAAGCGTGTTAAGACCAACCTCATGCGAAAAAATGACCGGCATACCATCTTTGCCCCCCGCTCCGTCGCAGACGGCCCAATCGGCAATTCGGGGTAGCCCCTCATCAAGACCAAAGAACGCAGATAGCAGTTGCGCCGTGCGACCCGCCGGATCGACTTTTGCTGTTACATCGACTTCTGTAGTGTCGGCTTGGCTGTAGCGATCAAGTGTCCGTTCAAAGGTCAGAGCATAAAACAGGTTCTGCACCTGCCGCGATTGGCCCGCCGCAGTAAGGCCGGCGCCCAATAGCAAGATGATAAGGCCGAGAAAGATCTTTCGTCTTGAAACCAATGGGCTACCCTCCATGCATATATCTCTGATCCTCGGCTTGAACAGCAGGCGTTTGCTGCACTTTAGCGCAAACACGCTTAGGATGAGGCTCCGATTTCTTCAACGGTCACTTCGTCTGGATAGAAAGCGACAAGCCCGTTTGATAGCGGCGGCAAAGTCAAAGGCCTTTGTGTACGTCCACACAATCGGTTCACCCGTTGCATCGACCGAGTAGTAGTTCGCATCGCCTTTGAGTGGGCAGTGCGTGGTTTTCCCTTCTATTAGCCTTAATGGAGCGATCACATCTTCTTTGGGGAGGTAGAGCACGGGATCGATCGGACCCTTTGCGACCTCGGTGATACGCAACGCGTTGTTGCTCTTCGCAATCAGCTTGCCCCTGCGATGCACGCGAATCTTGCGTGTCACAGGCTTGGCATGCATGAAATGTTCAGACGGCAGCGGAGTGCCAACGGTTTCGGTTTTCAGGTCCGAACCAGACATTCCACTGCCATCCAAATCGAGATATTCGGCAAAACACCGCCAAAGATGGCCGAATTCCGCCCCTCAATAACGCCAGGACAGCCGCACCATCAGTTCACGCGGCGCGTTCGGCGCGACGAAGGTGCTTGGTCCGGCCTGTAGCCCCCATGCGAGCGAATAGGCCTCGGTGAGGTTTCTGCCGATAAATGCTACCGAGAAATCATCATTGGGCGATCTGAAGGTGATATTCGCGTTGAGGGTGGCGAAGTCATCCTGCTCGAGCACGGGTACATATTCCAGCTCGGTAAAATAGCCGCTCGAATAGTTAACATCACCGCGGGCGAAGACATCCCATTCGCCGAGAAAGTCGACATGCTCATATTGAACGAACGCGCCGCCCTTCCATTCAGGGGCGAAGATCAGCGGCAGTCCGGCATAGTTACACAAGGGTGTACCGGTTACCGGGTCGGGTTCCAAAGTGCCGCCAGCGGGCGGGCAATCTTCCGATGCACCCGGGAAATCGTCATAGCTGGCATTGGTATAGGCGATATTCCCGCCAATGGTCCAATTGTCGGAGAGCGACCAGTTGGCGTCAAACTCGACACCCCAACTGGTTGCCTCTGCGGCATTGAGAACCTGGAAGGTGTTGGTGAACTGGTTGGGCACAGCACGCGCCACCTGCAGGTCTTCGATCAGCATATAAAATACCGCCAAATTGGTCTGCAGCGCGCCGCCGAACCAGCTACTCTTGGCACCGACCTCAAATGCGGTGTTGAGCTCATCGTTAAACTCGCTGATCTCGAACTGCCCTTGGTCATTCAGCTCCGGTCGATCGGAGAAACCACCGGTCTTATGTCCCTGAGATACCGATGCGAACAGCATATGATCGGAATTGGGTTCAAATCGTACCGTAAATGACGGGGTGAAGCGGTTTTCGTCGCGGCTCAAAGAGTCGACAAAATCTCCTGCAACCTGCCCTGCGGTTGCGCGTTCGGCTGCCGGGTTTGCGCCATAGGCACCCTGGCGCCTGAAGAAGGTAAAGTCCTTTTCCTCATAGGACCAGCGACCGCCAAGAATGGCCGACCATCTGTCGGCAAAACGCCAGCGGAACTGGCCAAATACGGCGATAGTCTCTGTGTCCTGTGTCCAGTCTTCGATTAAAGAGTTGACGGGACCGCCACCAAAGAAGGTTGCGACGTCGGTGTCGTCATATTGCAGACGGACAACTTCACTATTCTCATAATAGGCGCCGATGATGAAATCATAGCTGTCAAACTCTTCCGAGGTCAGGCGTATCTCCTGGGTAAAGCCTTCATATTCCTCGTCCCGCGTCGCGCGCAGGCCGCCACCCGCGACGCCACCTTCGAGCGCGACGAAACGGTGCAGGAATTCAACCGTCTGAAAACCGGTGATTGAGGTGATGGTACCGAAACCCGGGATTTCCTGATTGATGCCCAATGTGACGTTGAACGTGTCCTGATTGCGTTCCGGACAGAATGTCTGGCCGCCCAACAGGGCAGTACAATCATAGTCGCTCATCCAGTCGCGATCATAGCTGAAATCAGGCGAGAAGCGCTGAAAGAAACTCTCCGGAACCGGTTGCCCTGCAAGAGGCCCGCCTGGGAAATTCGCGCTTGTGACCTCAGATGGCGTCTGGCCTTCCTCATCAAAGGTGAAATATTCCAGCTTGAGATCAACGGTGGTGTTAACGCCTGCGTCCCATTGCAGCTTGCCACGCACGGCAACGTCCTCGCGCGTTCCGCCATCAGGGCCAGGAAGCCGGTTTTCAATATAGCCATCGCGATCACGGTAAAATGCCGAAACCCGGCCTCTCAGATTGTCGGTCAACGGACCGGAAAGATAGGCTTCATAGCCATAGGTTCCGCCCACTGTGCTGAAATCACTGGCAAAGGCGCTGATGCCCGCTTCAAAGGAACTTGTTGGATCCTGAGTGTTGAGAATAACCGCGCCGGCAATGGTGTTTTTACCGAACAATGTGCCCTGCGGTCCGCGCAGGACTTCGACATTGCCGACATCGAAAAGCGGGTGCAGATTGATCGCCGCACGGCCGATATAGATATCATCGACAAACCGGCCGACCGATTGCTCGACTGAGTGGGTTGTACCCGAACCGATGCCGCGAATGTAGAGATTGGGCAGAATGCTTGAGTCGGAAAACTCGAAATTGGGCACATAAAGCGAGATATCCGCAATATCGATCGAGCCGGTATTGGCTATCAGTTCGGCATCGACAGAGGCCACAGAAACAGGGACATCCTGAATACTTTCCGCACGTCTGGTCGCGGTGACAACAACAACATTCTCATCGGGTTCCTGTTCAGCCGCTTGGGGCTCGTTTGCATCAACCTGCGCCAATGCGACACCATTGATGAACGGTATCAGGCAGACGCCGATCCCCATATTGCGCAAATATATCCTTGTTTTTGACTTAGCCATTATCCCTCTCCGTTGACTTTTTATGTTGCCAGCCCCCGCCGTCTTTTGACGCTCACGGGGCCGGGCTTGCGCATGCGCTCAGGCCTTGACCGGCTCTTTTTCCTGCGCTGCGCCGACGCTCTCATCGCCATTTTTGAAACCCAGAATGGACTGCATCACCTCTTTCAGGTCTGCGATGCTGTCTGCGGTCCAGCTTTTTGCGCGCCAGGCAATGTGTTGGTCCGGACGGACGAGCAGCGCACCGCTTTCCTCGATCTCGCGCACGCGTGACCACTCGCCGTAAACATCCTGCACTTTGCGCAACGCCCCGATCTGGACCACGTTGATATCAACACCCAGCGTCTGCTTGATCGCAGCCGCTGCCTCGATCCAGCCGCCGCCGGATATTCCGGTGAGCAAGGTGAATTGCGCGCCGCCGCAGAGATAGAGGATCGAGGTGCGCTGGCCATTTACCGTGACCCAGGCATGCGGCAGCCGCGCGCCGGGATAGGTCGTCTGTTCGACAAACACTTCCGGATCGCCGGCATAGCCGGGATCAACATCTCCTGCGGCATAGATAGCATCAGACGTATAGCGATGCTGCAGCTCGATGCCGGGATTGTCGTAAACGTCGCGGGTGTTATAGACCGCTGCATCGAGTGCGGCGCGCTTGGCTTCACCTTCGGGCGTATCATCGCCAATGGAAAGCAAGGCATCGCGCATACCGTCCGGTCCCTCCGCCTTGTCGAGACCAAGCGCACCCATAATGCCGTAAAAGGTCGAGATACTGCGATTGGCACCATTGACAATCTGCTTCGCAACCGGGGCGCGCTCTACCGAATAGCTGTCCAGAAGTGAGGCATCAGCCTGCCCCTTCAGCACCAGCGCGAGTTTCCAGCTGAGGTTGAACGCATCCTGGATTGACGTGTTTGATCCCAGCCCCTTGGTCGGCGGATGCCGGTGTACAGCATCGCCCATACAAAAGACCCGGCCGTTGCTCAGCCGGGTCGCGTAGACATCGTTCACGGTCCAGAAGGAGATAGAGTCAATGGATACTGGAACGGTGTCATCGCCAATCAGCTTGTGCACCACGCTGATGGCCTTTTCTTCGTCAACTTCAGGCTGGCCGGCGGCTAGGTCATAGCCCCAGATGGCGAGCCAGCGGTTCCATGGGCGCACCATGCGAACCACGCCCATTCCCAGGCCGCCGACATCCGAGCCATCCTGAATGATCCAGTACAGAACGCTGGGTCGGTGCTCGACAAATTTCGACAGGTCGGCATCGAAAACGATGTTCATCGAGCCTTCCTTGCCATGCACCCCTTCGAGCGGCAGGTCGGCAATGTCCGCGACCCGGGAATTGGCACCATCTGCCCCGATCAGATATTGACACCGCACGGTGGTTTCTTCGCCGGTCACATTGTTGCGCAGCTTTGCCGTCACCCCGCCATCATCCTGGGTGTAGTCGATAAGCTCGGTATGAAACAGCACCTGGGCACCGCTATGCGCAGCCGAACCCAGCAGGACCGGCTCGAGCAGATTCTGTGTGATATCACAGGTTTTTTCGGGGCTAGAGATGGCGTAATTATGGTCTCGATCCGGGCAATTACCCCAGGTGCGAATCCGACCGATCTCGATACCGCTCAGGCTTGTGCAATAGGTGTTTTCACCCATGAGGTGATTGGGAACGGCATGTTTGAGCGCCTCGTCATAGACACCGAGATCGTGCAGCACCTCCATGGTCCGCGGATTGGTGATGTGCGCGCGCGGCGTCCGCGCCGTCCAGCCGAATTTATTGATGACCAGGGCTCTGATCCCGTTGCGAGCCAGACTTAATGCCGCCGCAGAACCCGCCGGACCCGTACCAACGACAAGCACGTCGACATTCACTGTTTCCGCCATGAAAATCTCCTCTCGCATGTGCCTTAATTTTTCCGAAAAAATGCGAATATTGCTGCTTTCTGGCCAATACCTTGTCCGTTTCATTTCCATACCGGAAGGAAGTGTCGGCCATTCCGAACCATTCAGGCGGGCTGCTTTTTCTATATGAAACAGCATGATACTGCCGGGGAGGACGGAAAAGGAACGGTATCGCCAAGCGGTCCACGGCTTGCCAGCTACATACCGATTAGGTATTACCACATTGGAACATTGCTCTTGTTAGACAGGTTGCAACACCCGGGAGGCCGATTTGGAAATCAGACAGTTGCGCTATTTTGTGGCCGTTGCTGAAGAGAAAAACTTCGGCCATGCAGCGCGCCGTCTGAATGTCTCGCAACCACCGATAACCCGCCAGATGCACAAGCTTGAGGATGAGCTTGGCGTGTTATTGCTGAAACGCACCAGCAAGGGAACCGAGCTGACCGAAGCGGGCAAGGTCTTTCTCGAGGATGCGCGCTCCATATTGGCGCAGATGGAGCGAGGAGCCGAACGGACAAAAGCGGCCCAGAAAGGCGAACTCGGGGTTATAGAAATCGGCTATTTTGGCTCGGTTTCCTATTCGATTGTCCCCCACATATTGCAGCTTTTCAAACAGGACAATCCGCTGGTCGATCTCTCGCTGCGCAGGATGAGCAAGAAGGAGCAGGTGCATGCGCTCAAGCAAGGGCAGCTGCATCTCGGTTTCGGGCGCTACTATCCGAATGAGCCAGGACTGGTTATCGAGGAAGTAATCAATGAGGGCGTCGCTCTATGCGTACCGACCAGTGCCGGCATTGCCGTTGATGAAAGCAACTGGCGTGATGTTTTTGACATGTTACCTCTGATCCTGTTCCCATCTGCAGGCCGACCGAATTTCGCTGATGCCACTGTCGCGATGTTGAAGCGCGAGGGTGTTTCGCCGACGATATCCATGGTGGTTGAGGATGGCCGCGCGGCGCTGATGCAGGTGGCGATTGGCGCCGGTGTCTGTGTTGTCCCGATCTCGATGATCGGCATGAACTGGTATGGCGTCGATTTCTTCCAGCCCGACGCCCTGACCGATGATTGCCCGGTGAGCATCATTTACCGAAAATCGGATACCAGCGCGTTACTACGGCGTTTTCTCGGTGTTCTGCGGTCTATTCGGCAGCAGCCGGATCGCTTTGCGATCGACAGATAGAGCGGCCTCTGTATCGCAATCGCTTTTCAGACAGCGATGGAGAGACGGCTGCGGTCGCGGCGTAGCGCCTCGACCTTGTCCTCATCGACCTCCGCCGCCAGCCCAACGCCTTCTTCCAGCTGCAGCTCAAAATTCTCATAGCGCGCTGGCCGCACCGCAATATCTTCGGCGATCAGATTGGCTCCGGACAATTCGCCGCCATAAGGCAGATCGCTGAAGGTTGCGGCAAGTTGCATACCGGCGGCTGTGCCGATCGAGCATTCGAGGAATGTCCCCATATAAATCGACATGCCGCTGGCAATGGCGATATCGGCTATGCGGCGAGCATTGGTGAGTCCGCCATGCTTCATCACCTTGATAGAGACCAGATCCGCGGTGTGCATACGGCCAAGCCGCAAGGCATCATCCATGGTGCACAGGCTCTCATCGACCGCTGTGGCCATTTTTGTCTGCGCGGTGATGCGCGCAAAACCGTCAACATTCCAGCGGGCCATGGGCTGTTCGACCATAGCGATGCCGGCGTCTGCCATTCGGGGCATGGCCCATTTGCAGGTCGCCTCGTCCCAGCTTTCATTGGGGTCTACCCTGACGCTTGCTTTCCCTTCCAGCGCCTTTGCGATGGCGCAGGCGCGCGCAACATCGGTCTCTGGTTCGAGAAAACCCATTTTGAGCTTGAACAGCTTGAACCGCTTTTGCGCCAGATGTTCTTTTGCCTCTTCGATCTCTTCACCCGGATCGCCGGTTGCCAAGGGCCAGGAACAAGGCAGCGAGGAGCGCTGTTTGCCGCCCAGCAGATCATGAACCGGAACACCGGCAATCTTGCCCTGAATATCGAGCAGCGCCATCTCGACCGTCGCCTTGGCAAAGGGATTACCGAACAGCTTGCGATCAACCTCGGCAGATATACCGCGCAGATCAAACACATCCCTGCCGATGATCAAGGGGGCGATATGTGCGTCAATATTCAGCTTGATCGATTCAACGCTCTCGCCCGACCACCACGGTCCCGAGGGCGTACAGCCTTCGCCGATACCGACAATGCCACCAGAAGCCCATATCTTGACCAGCACTATGGCCGTTGTCGAAGCGCCGATAGCGGCAAAACGCTGCTGCCGTCTCAGTGGCAAATCCACGATAACGGTCTCGACGCGCTCGATTTGGACTTTACTCATAAGAATACCTTCTTCTGCACAATAGAACCTTAAGGCGGCGCGTGCAGGGCAGGAAATACTCTCGGTGTACGAATATGATACCGCTTGCGCATCAAGTTCGGGCTCGGGCGGCGACATTGTTATTTGGTGCTTATGTGGGCGAGGGTTGAAGGCGCTCTTGACCAGAATGATGCAATACCCGCGCAGTATTTTCGGCCACAGGAAAAGGTATTAGACGCCTTTCCCCATCGCGCTTACCCTTTTCGTCACTTTCACGACGGAGAGGAAATACAGGAAATGGCTAATAATCGACTGGATCAGGTAGTAAGCACCATCGTCGAGGCGGTCCGCGGTGCCGTGCGCGATGAGAATATCAGCTTTGAGGAATATCGCGCCGCCATCGGCTATATGATGAAGATCGCGGAATCTGGCGAACTGCCGCTCTTCATTGATGTTTTCCTCAACACGTCAATTGTGAGTGTGATTAACCAGAACGCCCATCCCGCGGCATCACCATCGGATATGGAGGGCCCTTATTTCCTCGATTCAGCGCCGGTTCTCGAAGACGGCAAGATGAAGACGATGGATGCCTATGCCGATGACCAGCCGATGATTGTCCGCGGCACGGTCAAGGATGTTGACGGCCAGCCACTCGCCGATGTTCTCGTCGATATGTGGAACTCCACGCCCGATGGCAAATATGGCGGCATCCATGAGGGTATTCCGGTTGACTATTATCGCGGCAAGGTGCGCACCGATGCGCAGGGTCAGTACCAGTTTGAGAGCACGGTTCCGGTTGCCTACAAGATTCCCGATAGCGGCCCAACTGGTGCGCTGCTCGAGATGATGGGTCGGCATAGCTGGCGCCCTGCGCATGTGCACCTCAAAGTGCGTCACCCGGGCTATCGTGATCTCACCACGCAGCTGTATTTCGCAGAGGATGAATATACCCATTCCGATTGCTGCGAAGGCATTGTCCCCGAGCAGTTTATTTATCCCGAGCTTATCGAAGACGGTAAGCGTGTGCTGGAGGCTGATCTGGTGATCGAGCCACAAGCCGAAAGCCAGATGGCTGCCTAAGCCGTAACTATTCTGCACTGTCGGAACGGTGACCCAGTATCCTTTTGGGCATCGTTCCGACAGTGCAAAAAAGAACTCGCCGGGTCGCTATGGCCCGGCATATTTGTCTCGATCTGAACGGGAGAACCGGTCATGTGCCATGGCGCACCCATTAACGCCTTTCCGCAGCCCAGTGCTTCAACAGAATTCAAAGATGCGGTGGAAGGCTATCATTTCGCCAATCCTGATGGCCGTAAAGTCGCGCTGCTGCCCGATATTTATGGCTGCAACGATTTCTATCGCGGCCTAGCTACCTTGCTGCAGCAGTCCGGTGCAGATGTCTTCCTGGTCGATACCTTTGCTGGCCTGGGCGATCTTCCGGAAAACACCCGCGAAGCTGCCTTTGCGCGGCGCAACCAGGTAGCGGACAAGGCGTTTGTTGATCGCTTCGAGAGTTTTGCCAAAGAGCAAGGCATTGATGCGGTTATCGGCTTCTGCCTTGGCGGGCTTTATGTCTTTGAACTGGCCCGACGCGGCTTGGATGCCGATCTGGTCGGGCTTTACGGATTTCCCCAGGGCCTGCCCAATAGCGACCCTTTGCAGGTGCCGTTCGACTATATCAGCAGCGTCACCCAGCCGTTCACCATGCTGCTCGGCGAGGAAGATGCTTCGGTCGGCACCGAGAATATTGCCAAATTGACCGAAATGGCACCGGATGTGTCTGCGATGACGCTTAAAGTCTATCCGCAGGTCGGTCATAATTTCTTGCCGCTGCTCGACAGCGACAATAGTGACGAGCTGGACATCGCCCGCGATGCGCTTTCTCATATTACGCGAGTAGCTGCGTGAGCCGGAATTTCACCTATCTCGCCAACCCGGCGCGGGTTATCTTTGGCGAGGGCACATTATCGCAAACCGCTGACGAACTCGAACGCCTTGGCGTCAATCGCGCGCTGCTACTGTCGACAGAGTTTCAGGGCGAGGATGCACAAGCGCTATCAAAATCGCTGGGCGCGCGTTCGGCAGGGGTTTTTTCAGAAGCGGCGATGCACACTCCGGTTGATGTTACTGATCGCGCCATGCGCCGTTTCGAGGAGTCCGGCGCGGATGGCGTGGTCTCACTCGGCGGCGGTTCGACAATCGGTTTGGGCAAGGCAATAGCGCTGCGCAACGATGCGCCGCAGCTGGTGATACCGACCACCTATGCCGGTTCTGAAATGACGGCGATTATCGGCCAGACTGAGGGCGGCCAGAAAACCACCCAGTCGACACCCAGGGTGCTCCCGGAAACGGTGATCTATGATGTCGACCTGACGCTGGGTCTGCCCGAAGCGATGACCGTCACCAGCGGCATGAACGCCATCGCCCATGCAGTTGAGGCCATCTATGCCGAAAATGCCAATCCGGTGCTGTCCCTGATGGCCGAAGCCGGGATCAGCGCCCTCACCGACGCACTTGCTCGTCTGTCAACCGGTGACCCGCGTGATCGCGAAGCGCGTAGTGATGCGCTTTACGGTGCATGGCTCTGCGCCACCTGTCTGGGGCTGGGCGGCGTCGCGCTGCATCACAAGCTGTGCCATGTTCTCGGCGGCAGTTTCGACTTGCCCCACGCCGAAACGCACACCGTGGTTCTGCCGCATGCATTGACCTATAATATGCCCGCCATTCCCGATGCGGTGGAGCGCTTAAAACGCGCAACCGGATCGGAAAATCCGGCAGCAGCGCTGTTCGATATCGCGAAAAATGCCGGCGTGCCGACATCGCTGCGCGAACTGGGCATGCCCGAGGATGGCATAGAGCGGGCCATCCAGCTCACTCTGGAAAACCCCTATTATAATCCGCGCCGGCTCGAAGCCGCACCGTTGGAGACCCTTCTGCACAATGCATGGGAAGGCAGGCGCCCCGAATGACCCAGACACATGCAGCCTTTCTATGCGAAAACAAACGCACCGCGATAGGGCGCTATGGCGGTATATTGTCGTCTGTTCGCCCCGACGATCTGGCGGCACATGCCATCAATGCGGTTCTGACCGAAGCATCGTCATGCGACCCGAACGATATCGATGATATCATCTTCGGTTGCGCCAATCAGGCGGGCGAGGACAATCGCAATGTCGCACGCATGGCCGCCTTGCTCGCCGGTCTGCCCGAAACCGTGCCCGGCGTGACCGTGAACCGGCTATGCGCATCGGGCCTCAACGCAGTCGCCAGCGCAGCCCAGATGATCCGCTCCGGCGATGCCGATCTGGTGCTGGCGGGCGGGGTTGAATCGATGTCGCGCGCGCCCTTCGTCATGGCGAAACCGGCCAAGGCTTTTTCGCGCACCCCCGAAGTCTATGACACCACTATCGGCTGGCGCTTTATCAACCCCGCTTTGCAAAAGGCCTATGGCACCGACTCCATGCCCGAAACCGGCGAGAACGTCGCCGCGGATTTCGACATTTCGCGCAAGGATCAGGACGCGTTCGCACTGCGCTCGCAACAGCGTGCGGCCAGGGCGCAGCAAGATGGACGGCTGGGCGAGGAGATAGCCGCTATCGAGGTGCGTATCGATAAACGCACGATCGAGACCGTGACGGCGGACGAGCATCCGCGTGCCGATACCAGCCTTGAAAAACTTGCCCGGCTACCGACACCGTTCCGCGAAAACGGCACGGTCACCGCCGGCAATTCCTCGGGCGTCAATGATGGTGCCGCGGCGATGCTCGTCGCCAGCGAAACCGCAATACAGCGCCATGGCCTGACGCCGCTGGCACGGATTGTCGGTTTTGCCAGTGCGGGCATCGCCCCGCGTATCATGGGTTTCGGGCCTGTCGGCGCGGTGGAAGCGCTTAATCAGCGCCACGCCATCAGCACCGAAGATTATGACGTCATCGAACTCAACGAGGCCTTTGCCTCGCAGGCGCTGGCGGTGTTGCGGCAGCTCGGGGTTTCCGATGATGCCGATCATGTCAACCCCAATGGCGGCGCGATTGCACTCGGCCATCCACTGGGTATGAGCGGCGCACGCATCGCGATGACGGCTGCGCGTGAACTCAAGCGCCGCAAGGGGCGATTGGCGCTGGCCACCATGTGCGTCGGCGTCGGTCAGGGCGCGGCACTGGCGCTGGAGGCGGTATGACGGTGCCGCAAGACACCAGTTTTTGGGGTGCGCTGCTGCTGCCGGTCACGATCAGGCGCGCGATCAAAGTGAGTATGATTGTCGGCACGTTGCTGGTGCTGCTCAACCACGGTGATGCCATCCTGATCGGGGACTGGCCCTATTGGTGGAAGATCGTGTTGACCTATGCCGTGCCCTATTCGGTGTCATCCTATTCCACCGCCGCCTTTATCGTCGAAATACAAAACGCACCGCCCGGACGGTCATCGCTGGAGAGCACTTCGTGAACAAGATATTCGAGTCTGCTGCATCGGCGCTGGACGGTCAGGTCAAGGATAACATGCTGCTCGCCTGTGGCGGTTTCGGCCTTTGCGGTATGCCCGAAAGTCTGATCGATGCGCTGGCCGAGACCGGCGTTACCGGGCTGACGGTGGTGTCCAACAATGCCGGTATCGATGGCATTGGTCTCGCCAAGCTGATCGAGCGCGGCCAGATCGCCAAGATGATCTCCTCCTATGTCGGCAACAACAAAACCTTTGAAAAGGCCTATCTGGCGGGGGAAATCGAGCTGGAATTCAGTCCGCAGGGCACAATGTCCGAACGATTGCGCGCCGGTGGTGCCGGTATCCCCGCCTTTTATACCAAGACCGGTGTCGGCACGGTGATTGCCGAGGGCAAGAAGCATGAAGAGTTTGACGGCGAAACCTATATTCAGGAGCGCGGCATCCGCGCCGATGTGGCGCTGATCCGGGCCGAGAAAGCCGACTATCAGGGCAATTTGCTGTTCCGCAAGACCGCGCGCAATTTCAACCCGATGATGGCAACCTGCGCCCGGCTGACCATTGTCGAGGTCGAAGAGATTGTGCCCAACGGGGCCATCCCGCCGGACCAGGTGCATACGCCGGGCATCTTCGTGCAGCGCATTGTCAAGGCGGCGGTGCCCAAGCGAATCGAATTCGTCACCAACCGGCAGGAGAATGCCTGATGCCCTGGTCACGCGAAGACATGGCCCGCCGCGCCGCGCAGGAACTGGAAGACGGTTTCTACGTCAATCTCGGCATCGGCATACCGACTTTGGTGGCCAATTACATAGCCGACGACATGGACGTGATCCTGCAATCGGAAAACGGGATGCTTGCCATGGGGCCCTTCCCGTTGCCGGGCGATGAAGACCCTGACCTGATCAATGCCGGCAAGCAGACCATCACCGAATTGTCCGAAAGCTCCTATTTCTCCTCAGCCGACAGCTTCGGCATGATCCGTGGCGGCCATATCGACCTTGCCATATTGGGCGCGATGGAAGTGGCGCAAAATGGCGATCTCGCCAACTGGATGATCCCCGGAAAAATGGTCAAGGGCATGGGCGGCGCCATGGACCTGGTCGCCGGTGTCAAACGGGTGGTGGTGATCACTGATCACGTCAGCAAGGATGGCAGGCCCAAATTGCTCGAGGCATGTACATTGCCGCTCACGGGTAAGAACTGCGTTGACCGGGTCATCACCGATCTAGGCGTATTCGATGTGTACGATGGCGCTTACCACGTTGTAGAACTAGCGCCTGAAGTGACTCTTGAAGAGGCCAGGGAAAAGACCGGCGGTGAACTTTGCGGAGGCGCGGCTTGAAATTGCATATGACACCGTGCCTTGCCAAGCGGCACCGGAATTGACAGTTCACACTATCCATGATGACGAGTGGTCGCTAGCAGATATGACAGCCGAAAAGCATATTCCTATCGATTTCTATGGTGGCTCCCACTGTCCTCGCTGCAAGCTGGTGATTTTTAGAGATCTATTCTTCAGATTTCTGCCAGCAAGCCTTTTAAGCGCACGAGCGATGTTCTGCCAAGCCGACAATCATATAGTCTCGCATGACCCGGCATAACCGAACATTCATATGAGAGCTTATGTTATAATTAACCTTAGCGTTCGAGATTATCACTTTTAAAACCATTATGTCTAATGGTCTTGACCGACTCCGTCTCCGCCATTTTCGCAACCTTATAAAATCCGTAAAATCAGTTGTCTTCGCAGCTTATCCATTGCAAGAAGCCACTTACCGTGCCTCGCATGTAGTGGGAAAAAATAGATAGTAGATGCGGACAGCATTTTTCCAAAAAGGGTTGGCCAGATGCTTTGTCATGGCTTTGTTGGTCGCGCTTACAGCCTGTGGTGGCGAAAAACCGGCCGAAGAGGAGCCAGCCCGTCCGGCGAAGCTGTTTGTGGTTCAGTCCGCCAGCAATACGTTTGACACCAGCTTCCCGGCGATCATTGAGGCGAGCCAGTCCTCTACGCTGGCGTTTCAGGTGGGCGGCCTGTTGCAGGATTTGCCGATCCGCAATGGCCAGGCGGTGCGGCGCGGTGATGTTCTGGGTCGGCTTGACCAGCGGCGGTTTCGCAATGCGGTGACTTCGGCCAAGGCGCAATATGATGCGGCCGAGGCGGAGTATCAGAGTGCGGTGCGGCTGTTGGAACAGGACGCGATTGCGCGGCTTGTCGTTGAGCAGCGCAAGTCGCAGCGCGATACCGCCATGGCGCAGCTCGACAGCGCGCGCAAGGATTTGGCCGATACTGTTTTGCGCGCGCCGTTTTCGGGGCTGGTCGCGGAGAAGCATATTACCGAGTTTGAGAGCGTTTCGCCCAGCCAGGCGATTGTCACCGTGCAATCCAGAGGCGCGGCGGAAGCTTCAGTCAGCGTGCCCGCCAGTCTGGTACCGCGTCTGGCCGACCCTGACGAGATTGGCGGTGCCAACTCCAATGTGGATGAAGCTTATGTCGTGCTAAGCAGCGCGCCCAATGTCAAAATCCCGGGTCGCTTTCTCGCGGCAACGACGCAGGCGGATACCCAGTCACAGACTTTTAAAGTCAATTTTGCCTTTGATCCGCCAAGCGATTTGATCGTGCTGCCGGGCATGACCGCGACGGTGTATAGCAGCCGCGCGCTGCTGCGGGGTGAGGGCGCTGGCAAGGCCCTCAACATCCCGCTGGGCGCGGTTATATCAGATGGCAAGAAGCGCTCGGTCTGGGTCGTTGATACCAAGACGATGCTGGTCAAGAAGCGCACCATTCAGGTCGATAATGGCGTCGATGAGCAGGTGCGGGTGATTGCCGGGCTCAAACCCGGGGAGACGATTGTTGCGGCAGGTGCGGCCTATCTGCATGAGGGCATGAAGATCCGTGCCTATGAAGAATAGCGTGCCGGGCGGGACGTAGCTCATGGATCTGGCCGAATTCTCGATCAAGAACCGCTTGATCTGCTTCATCGTGATCGCCATCGCGATGCTCTCCGGCTGGTATAGCTATCAGAATATCGCCCGGTTCGAGGACCCTGAATTCACCATCCGCACGGCGCAGATTATTACTGAATATCCCGGTGCAACCCCTGAAGAAGTCGCCAATGAAGTGACCGAGGCGCTGGAAAGCGCGGTGCAACAGTTGCAGGAAGTCGAGGAAATCCGCTCCATCTCGTCGGCCGGTCGGTCGGAGATCAGCGTCGATATTCTCTATCGCTTCTCGCCGGAGAAAGACGATCTGCAGCTGATCTGGACCAAGCTGCGCAACAAGGTGGCGGATGCGCAATCGCGGTTGCCGCCGGGGGTAAAGACCTCGCAGGTCAATGATGATTTTGGCGATGTTTACGGGCTTTACTATCTCGTCACCGGCGATGGCTTCAGCTATGCCGAGCTTTATGATTATGTGCGCGATTTGCGTACCGATCTGCTCTCGGTTGATGATGTCGCCAAGGTGCAGCCAATAGGCGCGCAGCAAGAGGTTATCTATGTCGAGATATCGCGCGAGCGCGCCAATGCGCTGGGCCTGTCGGTGCAGCAAATCTATGCAGATCTTGCCGAACAGAATTCGGTAGTATCCGCAGGCGATATAAGGCTCGGTGATTTCCGGCTGGAGATTCAACCTACCGGCAATATCAATTCGGTCGAGGCGATCAGCAACCTGGTGGTATCAACGGCAGCCACAGGCCGGATTGTCACCCTGCGCGATGTTGCCACGGTTACCCGCGATTATGTCGATCCGCCCAGCCTGATCATCCGCCATAATGGTAAACCCGCGATTGGTATCGGTGTCTCCAATATCTCCGGTGCCAATGTTGCCAAAATGGGCAATGCGATTGATGCCAAGCTGGAAGAGACCAAGGCGCTGCGTCCGATTGGCATAGAGGTGCATGAGTTTTACCATCAGGGCAAAATTGTCGAGGTCGCGGTCTCGGACTTTGTCGTCAATGTGATCGCCGCGCTGATTATCGTGCTGGTGACCTTGTTCTTCTTCATGGGCTTGCGCTCGGCGGTGATTATCGGCGCGGTGCTGATCCTCACCATCGCCGCCACCCTCGGCACCATGTTTGTGATGAATATTCCGATGCACCGCATATCGCTGGGCGCGTTGATTATCGCGCTGGGGATGCTGGTCGACAATGCGATTGTGGTGACCGAGGGGATTTTGGTCGGCACCCAACAGGGTCAGAAAAAGCTCGATATCGCCAAGGAGATTGTCCGCAAAACCAAATGGCCGCTGCTCGGCGGAACCTTGGTGGGCATCATCGCCTTTGCGCCGGTGGGTTTCGCGCCGGGTTCGACGGCGGAATATACCGGCGATCTGTTCTGGGTGGTGATGATCTCGCTGCTCTATAGCTGGCTGTTTGCGATCACCGCGGTGCCACTGTTCGCAGATATGCTGTTTCCTGAGCCGCAGGAAGGGGAGATAGAGGAAAAGCCCGAGCATCCTTTCTTTGCGCGCTATAAGGCGTTTTTGCGGGCGATGCTGGCGCGCTCGCGGCTGACCGTCATTGTCGTGGTGGGCCTGTTTGTCGCGGCCATTCTCGGTTTCAACTATATCAAGCCAGGCTTCTTCCCGCCCTCGACAACGCCGCAGCTGGTGGTTGATCTCAACCTGCCCGAAGGCACTGATATCGCCGTCACCAATGCCGAGATGACCAAGCTGGAGAACTATCTCAGAAAGCTCGACGGCGTCGACACGGTGCAGACGCTGGTGGGCATGGGAACGCTGCGGTACATGTTGGTCTATAGCCCGGAATCACCGAACAGCGCCTATGGTCAGTTTCTGATCAAGGTGGAGGAGTATGACCTGATCCCCGATATGCTCAACGAGATACAACAGCATATCGACGCCAACTACCCCAATGCCCAGGCCAAGGTCTGGCAGTTCCAGCTAGGCCCGGGTGGCGGCTCGAAGATTGAGGCGGAGTTTTCCGGGCCCGATCCGGATGTGCTGCGCGGCTTGGCGGACAAGGCCAAGGCGATCATGGTCGCCGATGGCGGCGCGGTTTCGGTCAAGGATGACTGGAGCCAGCAGGTCACGGTGGTGCGCCCGGTCTATAATGAGGATAATGGCCGTCGCCTCGGCATATCGCGTGAGGATTTGGCCGATGCACTGCGCGCCAATTTTTCGGGCCGCGCTGTCGGCGTCTATCGTGAGGAAGATTTGCTGATCCAGATTGTCGCGCGTGCGCCCGAACGTGAGCGGGTCAATGCCGAGGCGTTGCGCGGTATCCAGATTGTCAGCCCGGTCACCGGTGCTTCGGTGCCGATATTGGAGGTGGTCGATCGGTTCGAGACGATCCGCGACAATGCCAAGCTGCGCCGGGTTGATCGTGTCTGGGCGATCAATGCGCAGAGCGATCCGGCGCCAGGCGATCTGGCTGGGGTTTTGCGTGAGCGGATCGCGGCGGAGGTTGAGGCTATTGATCTGCCTGAGGGCTATTCTTTCAAATGGAATGGCGAATATGGCGACAGCAGCGAGGCCAATGAAAATCTTGCGACAACGTTCCCGCTGGGCTTCAGCGCTATGGTGTTGGTGGTGGTGTTCCTGTTCAACGCGCTGCGCCAGCCTTTGGTCATCTGGCTGGTGGTGCCGCTCTGTCTGGTAGGCGTCGTGCTGGGCCTGTTGGTCACCAATACCGCTTTTGAATTTATGGCGATATTGGGCCTGTTGTCCTTGTCCGGCCTGTTGATCAAGAACGCGATTGTTCTGGTGGACCAGATGGACCTGGAGATTAGCGAGGGCAAACCGCGTTATGATGCGGTGATCGATTCCGCCACCAGCCGCGTGCGCCCGGTAATGATGGGCTCTATGACCACCGTGCTCGGCGTTATTCCCTTGCTGCTTGATGCGTTTTTCAAATCCATGGCGGTGGTGCTGATCTTTGGCCTGACCTTTGCCACATTGCTGACGCTGGTGATGATTCCGATCTTCTACGCCATGATCTTTGGCATCAGCCCGGATGAAACGGCGGACAAGAAAGGAGCCCCCGCATGATCCGGCTCGGTTCCTTGGCAGCGATAGCGGCAACGGCATTGCTGCTGTCTGGCTGTGCCACCATCAAACCGGCGACCGACCGCGAGACCGTGGAAAAAGCTGCGGCGAGCCTACCTGAATTGCCACAGGCATGGACGTCTGCGCGCGAGCGTGTGGGGGATGTCAAAGTTGGCTGGATCGAGGCCTATAATGACCCTGTTTTAACCAAATTGGTTGAAGAAGCGCAGCTAAATAACCGCAATCTGCGCGCCGCCGCGGCCAATGTCGAGCGCAGCTGGGCCTTGGCGCGGCAGGCAGGGTCGCCTTTATTGCCTAGCGTTGATGCCAGCGGCACGGTGCAAAATATCGAGCGGCTGGAAAGTCAGAACCTCGGCGGATTGCCTATCGACATAGGCAGTATCCCGGGATTTGAACGCTATAACGTGGCGGTGCAGGCCAGTTGGGAAGTCGATGTCTGGGGCCGTATCCGCGCCGGACAGCAATCTGCCGTCGAAAGCGCACGCAGCGTTGAGGCGGATTATGTCTTTGCCCAATATTCCATCGCCTCGGCTGTCGCCCAAGCCTATTTTCTGGCGCTGGAGGCCGACCAGCAGATTGTCGTGGCGCAGGGCATTGTCGATGCGCTGACCGAGATTTCGCGGGTGGTGAATGCCCGCTATCGCTATGGCATGGCTTCGGCCTTTGACGTGTCGCTGGCCGAATCCGATCTGGCGACGGCGCAGGAGTCGCTGGAGCGCGCGAAGAACAGCCGGTTGATCGCGGTGCGTTCGCTGGAGGCGCTGCTTGGGCGCTATCCTGCCGCAGCGATACAGACTTCGGGTAGTTTCCCGGCATTGCCAGCGCCTCCGGGCGCGGGTGTTCCGTCCGAGCTTCTCGAACGTCGCCCCGATATTATCGCTGCCGAACGCCAGATTGCCGCTGCGATCAACAGCCGCAAGGTGGCGCAGGCGGCCAAGCTGCCGCGTTTCTCGCTGACCACGGCGCTTAATGGTGCGTCCAATGATCTCGAAGATGTGCTCGACCCGGCCAATATGTTGTGGACGCTGGCGGGCAATATTCTGGCGCCGATTTTCGATGGCGGCGCGCGCGACGCTGCTGTCGATCTGGCTGATGCCGATACGCAAGCCGCAGTAGCGCTCTATGCCGATACCGCGATCAACGCCTTTAGCGAGGTCGAGCAAGCGCTCGATCTCGGCGTTGCGCTGCGTAAACAGCGCGCGGCGCTCGAACGCGCCAATCAGGAAACGGACAATGCCTATCGCCTGTCAGTACTGCGCTACAAGGAAGGCGAGATTGATCTTATCGACGTCTTGTCGGTGCAACAACGTGTGTTCGCTGCGCAGAGCAACCTGATTTCCATCCGCCGCGCCCAGCTTAACCAATATCTCGATATCAGCCTGGCACTTGGCGGCGATTGGCGTCAGCCGCAACCAGCCACACAAGCGCCATAAGCGAAGCAATTTCTATCGACCAGCCGAACCAAATACGATAGTTTCCGCAGATCACGCGAAGAAGGATATGCAACAATGAAACCCGCTCTGATCGCCGCATTTGCAGCCGTATCTCTCAGCCTTTCAGGCTGTGCCACCACCGCCAATATCACCACTGACAGCGATCCGGCGCAGGATTTCTCCGCTTATCGCACCTTTGGCTGGGCCGGGGAAAACCCGTTTTCGCCGCTGGGTGATTATCCGGTATCGCCCTTGGCGCAGCAGCAGATTGCCAATGGCATCAAAAGCACATTGGAAGCGCGCGGCTATAGCTTTGTCGCCGACTCATCCAAGGCGGACTTTGCCGTATCCTATTCCGTCGGCGCACGCGACAAGACGCGGGTGAGCGAAGTGCCGGTGGCCGATCCCTATTATCGCTATTACGGCACCCGGGCGAGCTGGCGCTGGGGCCGTGGCTATTTCCCGGCCTATTATCCCAGCATGGCCACCGAAACCGTGGTCAACAACTATACTGAAGGTACGCTTTCCATCGATATTTTTGATGTAAGTCGGCGCGCACCTGTCTGGCATGGCGTTGGCACCAAGCGCATTACCACCGGCGATAGCGAAGGCAATGCCCAGGCGGTGCAGCAGGGCGTGCGCGATATATTGGCCGAATTCCCGCCGCGATAGACTCGTTGCAATTTGTTCTGCTGAGCTATTGCTGATCTGTTAAACCGCAATGACCGTGATCTCCGTCAGAAAATAGTAAGCAATTGCGGTAGCTTCTTTGTGCGATGTCAATTTATCTTGACAGATTGTTCTAATCCGGCTTGTTTCTGTTCATGGAATTGGTGACACCCGTAAAATGAATTATCATCACACAAATTGTGACGATTGCGTTGTCCGTAACACGGCGATTTGCAGCGCGCTCTCCAGCGATGAACTGGCGGTGCTCAACAGCAAGGGGCGTATGCATCGTTTGTCAGCCGGACAGACTTTGGTGTGGGAAGGCGATGAATCACTTCTGGTGGCCAATGTCGTCGAAGGCGTGATGAAGCTCTCCACTTCCATGGGCGATGGCCGCGAACAGATTGTCGGTATC
Organism: Parasphingorhabdus sp. SCSIO 66989; assembly: GCF_032852305.1. NCBI lineage: Bacteria > Pseudomonadati > Pseudomonadota > Alphaproteobacteria > Sphingomonadales > Sphingomonadaceae > Alterisphingorhabdus (ex Yan et al. 2024) > Alterisphingorhabdus coralli. The sequence goes on along the minus strand of NZ_CP136594.1, from coordinate 225,414 downwards.
GTCTATCCCTCCGACTTTATCGGCCGTCCTTTTGGCGGGCGCAGCCTGCATTCAGTCACCGCGTTGACCGATGCGCATCTCTGCGCCTTTTCGCGTCGCGATTTTGATGGCTTTGCGCGCGAGCATCCCGATCTGGAACACAAACTGCTCGACCGCACGCTGACCGAACTGGATCGGGCGCGGCACTGGATGCTGCTGCTCGGTCGCAAGACAGCGCCGGAGAAGATCGCAACCTTCCTGTTGGAAATGGCGGATCGCCTCTCGGCTTCTACTCCGGCCGCAGGAACCACGCCGGGACTATTTGAGCTGCCTTTTGGTCGGCAGCAGATCGCCGATATTCTCGGCATGACTATCGAGACCGTCAGCCGCCAGCTCAGCCGATTGAAAAAAGAAGGCATTATTGCCCTGCCGGACCGGCGTCATATCCAGATCGTTGATCGTGACCGGCTCGCCGAGCAGGCGGAAATAGACGGCCCTTAATGGCCCTGGGCGTCAGCAGCTACGGCCTTATACGCCCGACCCCACCATCCAATAATTCGCATCACTTCGCACCTGCAATAGCCGGGTTCTATAGCCACGCGCTACCGCCATAGCGACTACCCTGAAATGCCGCATTTTTCTCGCCTTTTTGCCGTCCACTTTGACCCAGATCAATGAACCGGCACAGGCTTTGGGTGCACCAACGCGCGCGATGGCGGCAGTTCTGTCGCCGCAATCAGCAAAAGCAAACAGGGGCGGTCGCATTACCGGCCAATCGGGAAGACAATTATGGAAACTCTGGTATTGAAATCGGGCGGCTGGTTCCTGCTGGCACTGCTTGCTCTGGCGGCGGCGGTATTTGCGGTGGATACCGGTTTTGCGGTGCATATGGTGATCGTGGCTATCGCCTGTCTGCTGGTGCTGTGGTTCACCATGAGCGGTGCCGATTATTCCGCGATATCGCGCGGCATATTGCGCGCGCCGGCGGATCAGGGCGTCTATGATGACGATGTCATCCGCTGGGGCGTTATCGCGACCATATTCTGGGGCATGGCGGGCTTTATTGTTGGCCTCTATATCGCATTGCAACTCGCCTTTCCGGTGCTCAATCTCAATCTCGAATATACCACTTTCGGGCGACTAAGGCCGCTGCATACCTCGGCGGTTATCTTCGCCTTTGGCGGCAATGCCCTGCTTGCCACCAGCTTCTATATTGTCCAGCGCACCTGCCGCGCGCGGCTTGCCTTCCCCGGCCTCGCGAAGTTCGTATTCTGGGGCTATCAGCTGTTTATCGTTCTGGCTGCGACCGGCTATTTGCTCGGCATCACCCAGTCGAAAGAATATGCCGAGCCGGAATGGTATGTTGACCTGTGGCTGGCGGTGGTTTGGATCAGCTATGGCGTTGTATTTATCGGCACCATCGCCAAGCGCTCCGAGCCGCATATCTATGTCGCCAACTGGTTCTTCTTAAGCTTCATCCTGACCGTCGCCATGCTGCATGTGGTTAATGCACTGACCATTCCGGTGTCGCTGCTCGGTTCCAAAAGCTACAGCGCCTTTGCCGGGGTGCAGGATGCGCTGACCCAATGGTGGTATGGCCATAATGCGGTCGGCTTCTTCCTCACCGCCGGCTTCCTGGCGATGATGTATTATTTCGTGCCGAAACAGGCCGAGCGACCGGTGTACAGCTATCGCCTGTCGATCATTCACTTCTGGTCGCTGATCTTCCTCTATATATGGGCTGGTCCACACCACCTGCATTATACCGCGCTGCCCGATTGGGCGCAGACGCTGGGCATGGTGTTCTCGATCATGCTGTGGATGCCCAGCTGGGGCGGGATGATCAACGGCCTGATGACGCTCAACGGCGCATGGGACAAGATCCGCACCGATCCGATCATCCGCATGATGGTGCTGGCGCTCGCTTTCTACGGCATGAGCACCTTTGAAGGGCCAATGCTGTCAATCAAGGCGGTGAACTCGCTGTCACACTATACCGACTGGACCATCGGCCACGTGCACTCCGGCGCTTTGGGCTGGAACGGCATGATCACCTTCGCCGCGATCTACTATCTGGTGCCGCGTCTCTGGGGTGTGCCACGGCTTTATTCGCTGCGCATGGTCAACTGGCACTTCTGGCTCGCGACTATCGGCATCGTGCTCTACGCCGCTTCCATGTGGGTCGCCGGCATTATGCAGGGCCTGTTGTGGCGCGAATATGGCTCGGATGGCTATCTCGTCTATTCCTTCAGCGAAGTCATTGACGCGATGCTGCCCATGTATCTCATTCGCGCTGCGGGCGGGCTGATGTATCTCGCCGGTGCCGGGGTGCTGGTCTATAATGTCTGGCGCACCATTCTCGGCCATCAACGCGAAGAAAAATCCATGACCGAAACGCCGCATGACATTGAGGCCGACCGTCCGGTCGTGCCCCAAGCGGTACCGGCGGAATAAGGGAGGGCTGAACAATGGATGCACTTGCAAAAAACCACAAAAAGCTTGAGCGCAATGTCAGCCTGTTGGCGGTATTTGCCTTTGTCGCGGTGATTATCGGCGGCATTGTCGAGATCGCGCCGCTATTCTGGATCGACAACACCATCGAGGAAGTAGAAGGTGTGCGCCCCTATTCGCCGCTCGAACTGGCCGGGCGCAACATCTATATCCGTGAAGGTTGCTATACCTGTCACAGCCAGATGGTGCGCCCGTTCCGCGATGAGGTGGAGCGCTATGGCCATTATTCGCTGGCGGCCGAGAGCATGTATGACCATCCGTTCCAATGGGGGTCAAAACGCACCGGGCCTGATCTGGCGCGTGTTGGCAATCGCTATTCGGATGAATGGCACCGCGCGCATCTGATCAATCCGCGCGATGTGGTGCCAACATCGATCATGCCGCCTTATGCATTCCTCGCTGATCGTGAGCTGAAAGCGGGCGATATGCGCGGTGACCTGAAGGCGCTGTCGCTGGTCGGCGTGCCTTATGATGAAGCGGCTATCGAAGCCGCTAATGATGACCTGCTGGCCCAGGCTGATCCCAATGCCAGCACTGGCGATCTGCTCGAGCGCTACCCCAAGGCGCAGGTGCGCGATTTTGACGGCAACCCAAACAAGCTGACCGAGATGGATGCGCTGATCGCCTATCTGCAAATGCTCGGCACGCTGGTCGATTTTGACTCGGCCGAGGCTCTGGAGGAACCGCGATGAGCTACGAAGCCTTGCGTCAATTTGCCGATAGCTGGGGTCTGTTGTTCATGACCCTGCTGTGGATCGGCTTTGCCCTGTGGCTGTTCCGCCCCGGGGGAGCCCAGCGCAGCGAGGAAGCCGCCAATATGATTTTCGCCGAAGAAGAACCCCAAAACAGGGAAAAAGACAATGGCTGAGAATATTCGCACCGATGAAGCCACCGGCACCGATACGGTGGGCCATGAATGGGATGGCATTGAGGAGCTGAACACGCCGCTGCCGCGCTGGTGGTTGTGGACCTTTTATGCCACCGTCTTCTGGGCGCTGGTCTATGTCATCCTCTATCCCGCCTGGCCACTGGTGAACAGCGCCACAGCGGGCGTTCTCGGCTGGTCAAGCCGCGGCGATGTCGAGCAGCAGCTTGCTGCGCGTCAGGAACAATTGGCACCGGTGCATGAGGCGCTGATCGCTGCCGATATCAACTCCATCCCCGGCAATGACGAATTGCGCACCACCGCGATACAGGGCGGTGCCTCGGCCTATAAGGTCCATTGCGTGCAATGCCATGGCGCCGATGCTGCGGGCCTTGGTGGCTACCCCAATCTCAACGATGATGACTGGCTCTGGGGCGGTGATCTGGAAGCGATTGAATATACGCTGGTGCATGGCATCCGGAACCCGGACCATGATGAGACTCGTTTCTCGCAAATGCCAGCCTTTGGTGCCGATGGCCTGCTCGATAGCGCGCAGATTGCCGATACTGTTGCCTATGTCCGCACATTGTCGGGCGAGGAGCAGGCAAGCGCCGCATCGCAGCGCGGTGCAGAGCTGTTCGCCAATAATTGCGCAGTGTGTCACGGTGCCGAGGGCAAGGGCGATCGCTCGCTCGGCGCGCCCAACCTCACCGATGCGATTGCGCTTTACGGCACGGATCGGGAATCACTCACCAACACCATCTATTATAGCCGCAATGGCGTGATGCCACGCTGGGGCCAGCGGCTTGATGCGGCCACGATCCGCATGTTGGCGGTCTATATCCACTCGCTCGGCGGTGGTGAGGCCGCGCCGGTGCCCGAGGAAGCAGGGCAAGAAACCGAAAATGCCGAAGGCGCGGCGCAAGCCGAAACCGCCTCGGCAGATAGCGAAAGCAGCGATGGCTAACCCTGATATCACCGCCGAGCCGGAGCGGCATATTGATCTTTATGCCGCTCGCAAGGACGTCTTCCCCAAGGCGGTAAACGGCTTTTTCCGGCGTCTGAAATGGCAGATCATGGCGGTGACGCTGGCGGTCTATTATATCACGCCATGGATACGCTGGGACCGCGGACCCTATGCCCCGGATCAGGCGGTGCTGGTCGATCTCGCCAATCGGCGTTTTTACTTTTTCAGCATCGAAATCTGGCCGCATGAATTTTATTATGTCGCCGGGATGCTGGTGATGGCGGGGATTGGCCTGTTTCTGATCACCTCCGCTGTTGGTCGCGCCTGGTGCGGCTATGCCTGTCCGCAGACGGTGTGGACCGATCTGTTCCAGCATGTCGAGCGCTGGGTCGATGGCGACCGCAATGCGCAATTCCGGCTGAAAGATTCGCCCTGGAATTTTACTAAGGTCCGCAAGCGGCTGACTAAATGGGGCATCTGGCTGTTTATCGCCTTTTGGACCGGCGGTGCATGGATCATGTATTTTGCCGATGCGCCGACTCTGGTGGTGGATTTCTGGCAGGGCGAGGCGCCGTTTGTCGCCTATGCCACGGTTGGCATATTGACGGCGATCACCTTCATCTTTGGCGGCTTTATGCGTGAACAGGTGTGCATCTATATGTGCCCATGGCCGCGCATCCAGACGGCGATGATGGATGAAAAATCGCTGATGGTCACCTATAAGGACTGGCGCGGTGAACCGCGTGGCAGCGTCAAAAAAGCGCAGAAACAGCCTGGCGCCTTTGGCGATTGTGTCGATTGCAACCAGTGCGTCGCCGTCTGCCCCACCGGCATTGATATTCGCGAAGGTCCGCAAATTGGCTGCATCACCTGTGCGCTGTGCATCGATGCCTGTGACACCGTGATGGAACAGGTTGGACGGCCACGCGGCCTGATCGACTATATTACCGAGGAAGACACTGAGCGCGAAAAGGCCGGTGAACCGGCACGCGCCAATTGGAAGATGCTGCTGCGTCCGCGCACGCTCGCCTATTTCACGCTCTGGGCCAGTATCGGCATGGCGATGCTGTTTGTTCTCGGCAATCGTTCGCGGCTTGATCTGGCGGCGCAACAGGATCGCAGCCCGCCTTTTGTTCAGCTCTCCAATGGCGATGTGCGCAACAGCTTCACCGTCAAGCTGCGCAATATGGAGAACCGTCCGCGCGATGTGATTATCTCGGTCAGCGGTCTGGAAGGGGCAACCGCGTGGAGCGACACCGTGCCGCGCCGCGATGGCCAAACCAGCTTCACCGCCTCCGTGCCTGCGGACAGTGTCGGCAAGCTGCAGCTCTTCGTCGTCGCACCGCGTGATGGCGCGCCAGGTGAAGAGCTGACCATCACCGCGCGCGGTGCCGATGCTGCTGCCGATGACAGCAAGGCCAGCGACAGCGAGAGCTTCACCTTTGAAAGGCCAGGACAGTGAGCATGACCATGAATAATGGCCGCAAGCCCCCCAAGAAGTTCACCGGCTATCATGCGCTGGCAATGTTTATCGCCTTTTTCGGGGTGATCATCGCGGTCAATCTGGTGATGGCGCGCTATGCGATTTCCAGCTTTGGCGGCACGGTGGTGGATAACAGCTATGTCGCCAGCCAGAAATATAATGAATGGCTGGAAGCGGCGCGGGCGCAGGAGCTTTATGGTTGGACCATCTCCGAGCCGCTGCGTGAGGATGGCTATGTGGTGATGCGTATTACTCTGGGCGATGAAAAGGCACCGATGACCGGCGCGAATATCACCGCCGAGGCGATGCATCCGGTTGGTCGTGCGGATTCCTTTACCTTCCAACTCAGCGAGAGCGCGCCGGGCGTGTATCGCAGCGTCGATCCGGTGCCCGAAGGCCGGTGGAAGCTGCAGATCGCAATTGACCGTGCGGGCCAAAGCTATCGCATGCGGAGCGAGATATTGTGAACGCGGCCTATGCGCCTGTTTCGGTTGATGATGCCGCTGCCTGTGAGGATAGCCGCTTTGCCGTGCCTGCCATTCGCTGCGCCGGGTGTATCTCCAAGATTGAGCGCGGGCTGAATGCTGTCCCCGGCGTCGCGGCGGCGCGGGTCAATTTCTCCTCGAAACAGGTCGCGATTTCGCATGATCCGGCGCTGAGCGAAGCCGATCTGTTGCGCGCGATTGAGGATATCGGCTTCGAGGCGCAGATATTGGCGGATAATCCGCTGGCCGAGGAAAAGGGATCGAGCAAAGCGCTGCTGCGCGCGCTGGCGGTCGCCGGTTTTGGCATGATGAATATCATGCTGCTCTCGGTCAGCATCTGGTCGGGTGCCGATGGTGATACGCGCGCGCTGTTTCACTGGCTCTCGGCACTGATCGCCATTCCGGTGATTGCCTATTCGGGCCGTCCTTTCTTTGCCTCGGCGCTGATGGCGCTCAAACATGCGCGCACCAATATGGATGTCCCGATCAGCATCGGCATTTTGCTCGCCACCGGCCTCAGCCTGTATGAGACCGCCACCGATGGGCCGCATGCCTATTTTGATGGTGTGGTGATGCTGCTCTTCTTCCTGCTCGCCGGGCGCGCGCTTGACGGGATGATGCGTGACAAAGCGCGCAGCGGCATTGCTGCCCTGCTCGGCAAGAGCGCGCCGGGGGCCATGGTGGTGCAGCCCGATGGTACGACGGCATGGACCAAGGCACGCGATATTCAGCCGGGAATGACGATGCAATTGGCGGCGGGCGAGCGGCTGGCTGCCGATGGTGTGATCGACCAAGGCGCGAGCGGCTTTGATATGGCAATGCTCACCGGTGAGAGCGACCCGCAGAACAAGGGCAAGGGCGATGCGGTCTATGCCGGGACGGTGAACCTGACCGCGCCAGTGCGGGTGCGCGTCACCGCCAGCGGCAATGATACCAGCATTGCAGATATTGCGCGGCTGATGGATGAGGCGGGGCAGCATCGCTCCTTCCATGTCCGTATCGCCGACAAGGCCGCGCGCTATTATGCGCCAGCGGTGCACTCCCTGGCGCTGCTGTCCTTCACCGGCTGGATGATTGCGGGCGCGGGTGTGCACCAGTCGCTACTGATCGCGGTGGCGGTGTTGATTATCACCTGCCCCTGCGCGCTAGGCCTTGCGGTTCCGGCAGCGCAGGTTGTGGCCGCGGGCGCTTTGATGAAGCGCGGTGTGCTGGTCAAGGATGGCAGCGCGCTGGAGCGGCTGGCGACGGCCAATCATGTGATTTTCGACAAGACTGGTACGCTGACACTGGGCCGCCCGCGCCCGGGCAGCATTGATCATCTGTCGCCCGAAGAGAAAAGCGTGGCGCTGGCGCTGGCCCAGGCGAGCCGCCATCCGTTGAGCAAGGGATTGCGGGAGGCATTGCTGGCGGAGAAGCTGACGCCTGCGGAGATCAACGAGCCCAACGAGATTGCGGGCGAAGGCATGCGTGCGTTGTGGCAAGGGCAGGAAGTTCGGCTCGGCAAAGGCGATGCGCAGAGCGAGGGATTGGCGGTCACGCTCAGCATCGGCGCGGAAGCCAAGCTGATCCGTTTCACCGATCCATTGCGCCCCGATGCCGACACCGCATTGGCCGCGCTGGCTGACAAGGGCATGACTGCCTCAATCCTCTCCGGCGATACGCTCGATGCCGTCGCCCCGGTGGCACGGCAGCTGGGTCTGACGGCGCAGGCCGGGGCTAGCCCGCAGGATAAGCTGGAAACCATCGACCGGCTGAGTTCAACCGGACGCAATATCCTGATGGTGGGTGATGGCCTAAATGATGGCCCGGCGCTGGCCGCGGCACATGTTTCCATGGCGCCCGGTTCGGCGAGCGATGTCGGTCAGCAGGCGGCGGATGCGGTGTTCACCGGGGACTCGCTGATGGGTCCGGCCCTGGCGGTGCATATGGCGCGGCGGACCATGGCCATTGTACAACAGAATTTCGCGCTCGCCATTGGCTATAATGTGCTCGCCGTACCGCTGGCAATTTCGGGCATGGTTACGCCATTGGTTGCCGCAGTCGCCATGTCGCTATCCTCGCTGATCGTCGTCGGTAATGCGCTGCGCTTGAGCCGGGCGCTGCCCTCTGACCATAACGAAGATACCAACGAACCTTCTTTGGCAACCATGCCCAATATGCAGGCGGCCCCGGCATGAGTGGCTTGGCGATCCTGATTCCCATCGCGCTGTTTATGGGTCTGTGCGGTCTGGGCTTCTTCTTCTGGGCCATGCGCAATGGCCAGTTTGAGGATCTGGACGGCGCGGCGCATCGCGTTTTGATCGATGACGAAGCGCCGGCTTCGGGTGATGATGGGGAGGGCGAATAATGCACTGGTTCCGCAGCCATGGCTTTGCCATCGCCCCGGCCTTGTCCTCGCTCGCCACCATGGCGATGACCCCGGTGCTGATGCAGATGTTGGTGCCGGAAGGCAGCGTCATGCTGATCAGCCTATGCTCGTCCGATGGGGTCGAACAGACCATAGCGGTGCCGCTGGGCGATGATGAACCGGGGCCGATGGACCAATGCCAGACCGCCTGCCACGCCATGTGCTCGCGTAAGGATCAAGTGAAGCCCGGCTATAAGCCGAAGGTTTGATCATGGGATACCCTAAGCACTAACGCACTTGTTGTCGCCCCGCGCAGGCGGGGGCACGGCTATTGTGATTCACGCGGAGCTGCGGAGACACAGAGCGAAAAATCTCCGCGCCTTCGCGTCTCCGCGTGAAACTCTTATTCGATCCTAAGAAGCCCTATCCCCGCCTGCGAGGGGACGATAAAACCTTGTTGCCGCGCACTTTGGTCAAAAAAAGGGCGGAGGATCACCCCCGCCCTGTGGCATAAGCTTGCTGAAGGGGTGCGGCCCTATAGCTTGATGCCGAGTCCAACGCCGACAACAACCGGATCAAGGGAGACGTTGACCCGCTGCGTGCCTGCGGCGGTGGTGTTCAGTGTCGCAGTGGTGTCGATATCGAGATATTTGATATCGAAGTTGAGGAAAAACCGCTCATTCAGTTCGATATCCACCCCGGCCTGCAGCGCAAAGCCGAAGCTGTCATCGAGATCAACATTGGTCGCGCCGACCGCGTCGACCAGCCCATTGCTGGCATCTTCTTCATAGAAGAGCGTGTAGTTGATACCGGCACCGACATAAGGCCGTATCTTGCCATCGGGAACAAAGTGATATTGCGCCGTCAGCGTCGGTGGCAATACCCAGGTGTCGGCCAGTTCGCCGATGGCGCCAGTGGTACCGCTGCGGCCTGATACGGTGTGCTGCGTGGTCGCCGCGATCAGCTCAAAGCCGATATTGTCGGTGGCCATATAGGTAATGTCGACCTCGGGCATGATCGAATTGTCGACGCTGACCCGCTCTCCGGGAAAGGCGGGCAAAATGCTGCTGCTGGTTTCGCTCGGCGCGACATTGATGGCGCGGACCCGGAGCAGCCAGTCACCTTGTTCGGCAAATGCCGGCGTGGCGCTCATCATAGCGCCCAAGCTGGCGGCGGTTGCGAGAATTTTCATCATTTTTTTCATGAGCTTGTCCTTACTCTGCTTCTGTGAGCCGGACGCTAGGCGTGTCGTTGCGCTGTTGCATTGATCTGGAACAAGCGATTTTTTGATCTGGCGCAAAGACTTGGGAGAGCAAGAGGTTCAGAACATGATGCCATGTGGACCTATCATCCCGATCTGCTTGAGCGGCCGGTACCGCGCTATACCAGCTATCCCACTGCGGCGGATTTCGTCGACTCGGTGGGGGTTGCCGAGCATGAAGCGGCGTTGGACGGCATCGCCCCGGGGCAATGTATGTCGCTCTATGTCCATATTCCGTTTTGCGAACAGATTTGCTGGTATTGCGGCTGCAACACCGCCAAATCCAACCATGTCGCCCGGCTCGACAGCTATCTCAATGCGCTGAACGCAGAGATTGATCTGGTCGCGCAACGGTTAAGCGGGAATGGCCGCGTCAAGCGTATCGCTTTTGGCGGTGGCAGTCCCAATGCTCTAGGGCCGCTGCGCTTTACCCGGTTGCTCGATATGCTGATGCTTAGCTTTCGGTTGGAAAACCCGCTTTTCTCGATCGAGCTTGACCCGCGCAGTTTCACTGACGACTGGGCGCGCGTGATTCAGGGCGCGCAGATAAGCCATGCCAGCCTTGGGGTGCAGACCTTTGACCCCGAATTGCAGCAGGCAATTGGCCGGGTGCAGCCCAAAAAGGACATTATTGCCACCGTAGATGCCTTGCGCCGCGCCGGGATATCTTCGCTCAATCTAGACATGATGTATGGTCTGCCTGGCCAGAGTCGCGCCGAACTGGATAGCTGCCTGACACAGGCAATTGCGCTGCAACCGGATCGGATTGCGCTGTTTGGCTATGCCCATGTGCCCACCCTGATCCCGCGCCAGCGCCAGATTGATGATAGTGAACTGCCCGGCGCGACCGAACGCTTTGCCATGGCGAAGCTCGGCTATGAGCGGCTGGTTGATGCAGGTTATTATCCAGTAGGTTTTGACCATTTCGCGCTGCCGCATGACCGACTCGCCAAGGTGGCGAAGAGCGGCATTTTGCGGCGCAATTTTCAGGGTTTCACCGATGACCAAAGCGACGTTCTGCTGGGGTTAGGGGCATCCGCGATCAGCGAGTTCCCCGACCTTATTGTGCAGAACGCCAAGAATATCGGCGATTATCGCAGGCGACTGGAAGCTGGGGGGCTTTCCAGTTCGCGTGGCATCAGGCGCACGCTGGATGATCAGCGTCGCGCCGCGATAATCGCCGATATACTCTGCCATGGCAGTGCCGATCTCTCCGCACTGCATGATGGCGGAGGCAATTGTGGCCAGCTCGCGCCCTTTATGGAGCGCGGGCTGGTCACATATCATGATTATGTGCTGCGGCTGGCCCCGGAAGGGCTGCCCTATGCCCGCGCCATAGCGGCCCAATTTGACAGCTATCGCAACCTCGCTCCCAAGGTGTTGAGCAGCGCGATTTAAGCCTATGTCCAACGCGCGCTGTGAGGGCCTGCGGATGGTTATCGGCTAGACTGTTGCCCCGTCTCGCCCTCAGCTGCCAGCGGTGAAGGCTGTTCCACCCGTTCACCTTCACCGGTGCGTAATTCGCGTGGCTCAAGAATCGCCGCCGTCTCGATGAAATCGAGTGCCTGCCGGGCTGTCGTATAGCGTTTGGCCAAGTCTACCCAATCCTCTACCGGCTCCTGATTGGGCAATTTCTGCACCTCGGCCAGGGCTTCGGCAACGCGCTCTGATTCCAGATAGGTTGCCGCCCGCTCCAGCCTTTGTTCCGGCGCAGGCGAGGGTGATCCCTGCCTACGCAGCACGAACAGCTCGCTGGTTTCGCGGCGAAAAGCGGCCCACCAGCTTTCATCCGGGCGGGCCCCGGTAGAAGAGGGTGAAATCTCCGCCAGCCCGGTGCGCAGCGCATCCATGGTGACTGGCTTGCGCGCCGCCTCGATAATCGTTGCCACCGCATTGGGCTGGGCCGCGCCGAAGCGCAATTTGAGCTGTTCCTCAATATAGCCAAGCGGTGACCCGGTATCGAGCGCGCGGCGCGCTGCAAATGCGATCAACAGGCCTTCAGCGCGCGCCGCATTGCCTGATGCCGCCTGCGCCTGCACATTGATGCGTGACAGACGATCTTCCAGCTCGGCAACACGCCGCGACAGGCCGGTGCCCACCAGTGACGGGTCATTGGCGAGAGCATTGTCATTGGCCGCTGCGGGCGGCGGGGTGGGCTGGACCGTGCCATCGGCTTGAATACGTTGATCAAGCTGACGCACTGGCTCGCTGACCTGTGCCTCGGCTTCGCTGGTACTGGTGGTTGTGGCCTCGGTCTCACTGCCCAGCAGATTGAAGCGCGACATTGCCCAACCGGTAGCGATCCCGCCGCCGATAAAGGCGATCAGCGCGAGAAAGATCAGCGGCCTGATGCCGAGACCTTTGCCCGAGCGCGCAGAAATGGGTTCATAATCCTTGTTCATAGCCATCTAGATATCTGGTCTCATCTGAACGGGCCGTGATGCCCACTTAATACAGTTCAGCCCCTCTGGCACAATATTCGCGCCTGTGCCAGCATTGCCGCATCATCGGGCCGCTCTGCGACATGCACGCTCTGCCATTGCGCCGTTGCAGAATTCGCGGCGCGTTGGCTGATAACAAGCAGCATATGCTGAGAGGTAGCCAGCCCGAGCCGCGCCATTTCAACCTCGACCGCCTCCACCGCAGCAGCGGAATAGGCCATGATGACACAAGGGTTTTCCAGCGCTTTTGCCGCTTCAGCGCCAAGCGGCTGGTTTTGGGTCTCATAGCAGATAACCGTCTCGACGCTGAGGTTCGGCCTTGGCTGCAACTTGGTATGCCTGCGTCCCGTCAGCCGCAGCGGCCTGCTATGGCCATCGCGCAGCAGGGCATCAACACAGCTTTCCAGACCATCTGATCCGCTAAAGGCCACGCTCAGTCCACTAGCGTGCACGGCTGCAGCCGTCGTATCGCCAACCGCATATACTGGTGCTTCTTTGAGACGCGCGAGCTTGTCACCGCCATGGCGCAGCACATTGGCGCTGCCGATCAGCACTGAATCAAAGGCTTGCTCTATTTCCCAATCGACAGGCTCAACCGTGAACAGCGGTCCAGCCACCGGATTCAAACCGAGCTCGCGTGCAGCATTGCAACTCGCCGTCAGCCCCGGTTCGGGCCGGGTGATCAGCAACGGTTTCACTTGGCTGGCGGATCGAAAAGCCGGGTAATGCTCTCCGGCGCTTTGGCAAGCATCGCGCCTGCCAACTGGCTCACCGCATCGGCATCAGCCTGATGATCAGCGCCATCAAAAACCAACGTCTCGTCGACATGATCGCGGCCATCTTCGGAATAGAGAATCGCGCGCATCGTCTTTTGCCCGTCCTGCGAGCTGACATGCGCCGCGACCGAGCTGTGGCAGGAACCGCCCAGCGCGGCGAGAAAATGCCGTTCCAGCATCACCGCATCATGAGTGGCGGCATCATCGATTGCGCCCAGAAATGCGCGCAATGCCGGGTTATCGGTACGCGTTTCGACGCCAATCGCGCCCTGTGCGGCGGCGGGTGTCCAGACCGCCTTGTCCAGCGGAGTGCCCAGATCACCCTGATCCAGTCGGTCGAGTCCGGCCTTGGCCAGCAGCGTCACATCGGCCACGCCTTTCTCCAGCTTGGCGAGACGCGTGGCGACATTGCCGCGAAACAGCACCACCTCAATATCGGGGCGCAGGCTGCGCATCTGCGCCGCGCGACGCGGTGAACTGGTGCCGAATTTCGCGCCTTGAGGGATATCCGCAATCGATGCCGCGCCGATCAGCACATCGCGGGCATCGGCGCGGGGCAGGATCGCGGAAATGGTGAATTGTTCAGGCCGGATGGTCTCGACATCCTTCATCGAATGCACCGAGAAATCGACCGTGCCGTCCTCGAGCTGAAAGTCGAGCTCGCGCGTCCATAAAGCCTTGCCGCCGACTTCGCGCAGCGCCCGGTCGGTGATCTTGTCGCCACTGGCCTCGGCGGCGGAAATCTCGATTGCGCCCTCGGGCAGATCATGCGCGGTACGCAGCCGGCCGGCCACTTCATGTGCCTGTGCCATCGCCAGAGGCGAGCTGCGCGTGCCCAGCCTTAAGGGCCGGTTTTCAAGCAGTTGACGGATGGATTCGGAAGAAGTCGTGGCGCTGTTGGTCATTTCATATTTGGTCCTAGCGCGGAACATCGTTAAGGGAAAGCGCCATGGCCTTGATCCTTGGCATTGAATCCAGCTGTGACGAAAGCGCGGCCGCGCTGGTCCGCGATGATCGCACTATAGTGGCGCACCGGCTCGCTTCGCAGGAAGCGGCGCACCAGCCCTATGGCGGCGTGGTGCCGGAGATTGCTGCGCGCGCCCATGTCGAGAGCCTGCCGCCGCTGATTTCTGCTGTGTTTGAAGAAGCAGGGCTGGAGCTGGAGGATTGCGATGCGGTCGCCGCGACCTCGGGTCCGGGGCTGATCGGCGGGGTGATGGTCGGCATGGTGATGGGCAAGGCGCTGGCCATGGCGGCTGGTAAGCCGTTTCTGGCGATCAACCATCTGGAAGGCCACGCGCTGTCACCGCGACTCGATGATGCTTCGCTGCAATTTCCCTATCTGCTGCTGCTTGTGTCGGGCGGGCATTGCCAGATTTTACGTGTTGATGGCCCCGGTGCCTACGCACGGCTGGCGACGACAATTGATGATGCACTAGGCGAGGCCTTTGACAAGACCGCCAAGCTTTTGGGGCTCGGCTATCCCGGCGGCCCGGCAGTGGAGAAGCTGGCGCGCGAGGGCGATCCCAAGGCGGTGCCCTTGCCGCGTCCTTTGCTCGGTTCGGATGAGCCGCATTTCTCCTTTGCCGGCCTAAAAAGCGCGGTGCTACGGGCGGTCGAGAGTGGCGAACATGCCGCAGCGGATATTGCTGCCTCGTTCCAGCAGGCGGCGATTGATTGCGTGGTTGATCGTCTTGGTAAAGCGCTCACAGAGGCCAATTTTGATGCGCCTATAACGCGGCTCGTAGTCGCGGGTGGCGTCGCCGCCAATCAAAGCGTGCGCGCTGCTCTGGAAGCCTTGGCTGCGAAGCACGATATCGCCTTTTCCGCGCCGCCGATTTGGTTGTGCACAGATAATGCCGCGATGATTGGCTGGGCCGGGATGGAACGGTTTCTCGCTGGCGACACGGGCGACCCGCTCGATTTCAAGGCCCGACCGCGCTGGCCCTTGGATGACGCTGCCGCTCCCGTGCGTGGTGCTGGAGTGAAGGCATGAGCGAAGCGGCACAAATCGGCGTATTGGGCGCAGGTGCCTGGGGTACCGCGCTGGCGCAGATGCTGGCTTCGGATGGCCGCGCAGTACGCATCTGGGCGCGTGAACCCGAAGTGGTGGAAGCGATCAATGCCAAGCATGAGAATCCGATATTCCTGCCCAACCATCCGCTATCGCCATCAATTGTGGCGACCGATGATCTGAACAGCATGAACGGCATGGAAGCGCTGCTGGTGGTCACCCCGGCACAGCATATGCGCTCCGTGCTGGAACAGCTGGACAATCCCGGCGCGCTGATCCTGTGCAGCAAGGGGATTGAGGTCAGCTCCGGTTCCTTCATGCTCGATATCGCCGCCACATTGTTCCCCGATGCAGCCATAGCGGTTCTGGCTGGGCCCAATTTTGCGCATGAGGTGGCGACCGCTCAGCCCGCGGCTGCAACGCTCGCCTGTCGCGAGGATGCATTGTGGGAGAAGCTGGCGCCGATGATCGCGCGGCCACATTTCCGCCCCTATCACTCGCCCGATCCGGTCGGTGCCGAGATTGGCGGCGCGGTTAAAAATGTGCTCGCGATTGCTTGTGGCGTAGTCGATGGATTGGGCTTGGGTCAGAATGCCCGCGCCGCTTTGATCAGCCGAGGCTTTGCGGAGATGGTACGTTTCGGTGTGGCCTGTGGTGCGGAAGCGGAGACGCTGAGTGGCCTTTCCGGACTCGGCGATCTGGTGCTCACCTGCTCGTCGGAAAGCTCGCGCAATTTCTCTTTCGGTCGCGCTTTGGGGCAGGGGCAATCAGCAGAATCGCTGATGACCGGGCGGACAACCGTGGCTGAAGGGGCGCATACCGCGCCGGTGCTGCAACAGGTTGCGCGTGACCATGGCGTGGAAATGCCAATCGTCGATTCCGTCTGTGCCCTGCTCAGCGGCGAGACAGAAGCCGCGAGCATTGTTACCGATTTGCTGGCCAGACCGTTGGGCAGCGAATGAGCGAGGCGGCAACTCCACCCAAGCCTGAGGAAGGCGATGAGGATATTTCACGTCTCGCCAAAGGCGGGCGCACCAATTTCTTCGGCTTTTTGCTGCGGCTGGCGGCACGGCTGCCCTTTTTGTTTATCGCCGGGCGGATGTATGGCCCCGAAGTGCTGGGCCGCTTTGCCTATGCGATATTGATTGTCGAGCTGGCGGCGCAACTGGCGACATTGGGCCTGCGCCGTGGCCTTGCCGAACAGCTTAGCCGCACCGAACGGCCGCATGTGCATGTCGTGTTTGATGGCTTGCTGGTCAGCATGCTCGCTTCAACGTTGGCTGCCGCGCTGCTGATAGTTTTTCCGCAGGCGATGTTCCCCAATAGCCAGATCAATGATCTTGACCGCTTCCTGCCGCTGGTGATCTTCTTCATTGTCGGCTCGGATGTCGCACTTGCGGCTTTGGCCTATCGCTTTGACATTGCCTCCACCGTGCGCGCACGGGCGATAATCGAACCCTGGACGATCAGCATCGCAGCTTTGGGCTTCTATTTCTATTCCACCCGCGACGGGCTGATTCTCGCCTATGTCGTTTCGATGCTGGCGGCGTTGCTGGCTTCGATCATCCCGCTGATCCGCAGCTATGGCTTACCCTTTGGCTGGCGGCCCAAGCCGGTGCAGCTTATCCTGCTGGCGCGGCAAAATGTGCCGCTGGCCGCTGCCGATGCGGTTGAATGGGGTAGCCGCCGCCTTGATCTGGCGATCCTTGGCCTGTTCGTCTCGCCGGCCGTGGTCGGCATTTATTATGTCGCGCAACAAGTGGCCAGCCTGCCGCAAAAGCTGAAGACCAGTTTTGACCCGATATTGGGCCCGGTTATCACCCGCAATTTAGAGGCAGGAAAGCTGAAGGAAATCGCCGCGCAGGTGAGCCAGGTCGGTTTCTGGATTATCGCGGCGCAAGCGGGCGTTGCGCTGGCGCTGGGTATACCCGGCGAGGCGGTGATGGGGCTGGTCGGCCCCGAATTTGTCGGCGGCAATGGTGCTATGGTGCTGTTGCTGGTTGCCGAGGTGGTCGCCGCGACCGCCGTCGTCAGTGAGTCGGTGCTGGTCTATGTCGCGCGCCATCGCAATCTCTTTATCTCGCTGGCGATGCTGGGACTGCAGGCCTTGCTGAGCCTGGGCATCATATTGCTGATGCGCAGCTGGGGCTGGCCGCCGCTTTATCAGGCAGCGGGTGTCGCTCTGGCCTTGGCGCTGGCGCTGGCCTTTGCCTCGGTGGTGAAGGCGATATTGCTCGCTGGCATATTGGGTGCACCGGTGAATGGCTGGCGCTGGGCGCTGGTCTGGGCGACTGCACTCGCTGCGGTGATCGGCTGGGGCGCGACCCAATTCCTGCCTGAATGGGCTGAGCTTGCATTTGGAGTCCCGGCGATCCTCGGCCTTTATGGCTGGATGATCTGGTATAAGGGCTTTGGCGAGGCCGACCGGGTGTTGTTCCGGAAGAGTGCTGCCTAAGGTCTCCCTCCCCTTCAGGGGAGGGACTAAGGGAGGGGGTTATCCAATTGGCGCTGCGCTTGTGGTACGCCCCCTCTCCCTTCGCCGCTTCGCGGCTCTTCCCTCTCCCCTGAAGGGGAGAGGGTTAATCTCAATTCTTTGGAAGTTGCTCCGCCACCAGTTCAGACAGACGCGCCTCTGATCGGGCACCGAAATGGCTGATAATCTCGGCGGCGGCAATTGCACCCATGGTCAGGCACTGGCTCACCGGGCGGCCATCGACCATGCCTTTGAGGAACCCGGCAGCGAACAGATCACCTGCACCAGTGGTATCCACCACCTTCTCAATCGGCTGCGCGCGGACCGAGGCATATTCGCCCTGATGCATCGCCACTGCGCCATCGGGGCCGCGGGTGACCGCCAGTGTTGGCACCTGCGGTGCGACCTTGGCGACAGCTTCGTCAAAATCGTCAATCTGGGTCAGCGACTTGATCTCGACCTCATTGGCGAAGAGAATATCGATCTTTCCGGCATCGAGCAGCGCCTGGAAGTCATCACGATAGCGGTCAATGACAAAGGCATCGGACATGGTGAAGGCCACCTTGCGATCGGCGGCGCGGGCGATATCAATCGCTTTCAACATCGCATTACGGGGCTCTTCCGGGTCCCAGAGATAGCCCTCAAGATAGAGAATATCGGCGCTGGTGATCAGATCTTCATCAAGCGTATTTGAGGGCAGAAATTGTGATGCGCCCAAAAAGGTGTTCATTGTGCGCTGCCCATCCGGCGTGACGAGGATAAGGCAGCGCGCGGTTGGCGGTTCGCCTTCACGCGCCGGAGTGGTGAAATCAACGCCGGCAGCGCGGATATCATGCGCGAAAATCTCACCCAGCTGGTCATTGGCGACCTGACCGATAAAAGCGCAGCGCGCGCCAAGCTCTGCCAGACCGGCCAGCGTATTGGCTGCTGAGCCCCCACTGATTTCCTGTGCCTTGCCCATATCGGCATAGATATTGGTCGCCTGATCAGCATCAATCAGCATCATGCCACCCTTGGTCATCGCATGGCGAGCGAGGAAGTCATCCTCGGCAGACGCCATCACATCAACAATGGCATTTCCGATGGCGAGCACATCATAGCGGGTTTCGGTCATTGCAGAGATATTCCTTCGGCCTGAAAAGCGTTGCAGCGCCCCTATCGGAGGGGGTGGCTGTTGCCAAGATTTTATTTCCTCAATCCTCCCCATTCATGGGGAGGGGGACCAGCGAAGCTGGTGGAGGGGGTCAGCCGCAAGGTGCAGCGCAAGCGGAGAACCCCCTCCGCCTTGCTTTCGCTAAAGCTCCAGCGAGCCACCTCCCCGCAAACGGGGAGGATGAGTGTCAATAAAACGTCTTGCAGCAAAGCCACTTGACGCGAACTACTGTATTAATCTACTATATCACTCATGTTAGTCGAAGCCTTCTTTGCCTCAGTGCGCCAGCTTACAGATCGTGCGATATTGAAAATCCTCGCCAAATCAGCGCTGGTGACACTGCTGTTCTTTGTCGGGCTGGGCTTTGTGTTCTGGTGGGCTGTGGACTGGCTGACTGAGTTGTTGGTGGGCTGGATGCGTGGTAGTTTGGGGGATTGGGCATATATTCTTGCTTATCAGGAGACTGCAGCGACTATCTTTGCAGCGGGTATGGTATTGCTCGCAAGTTGGCTCTGGTTTCGTGCTATCGCTGCGGCTTTGATCCCGATTTTCGGCGATGATGTCGTGGTGGCTGTCGAGCGTAAACACTATCCCCATGCACTGGTTCGCGCGCGCACCATCGGTTTCGCCGAAGGTTTGGGGCTCGGCCTGAAAAGTCTCGGGCGTACCTTGGGGTATAATCTGTTGTTCCTGCCTGCCTATATCGTGCTGGCCTTTACCGGCGTCGGGCTGGCGGCGCTGTTGCTGCTGGTCAATGCCATGCTGCTGGGCCGCGATTTTGACGATATGATGCGCGCCCGCCATGGCGAGGCCTATGGCCTGCACCAGCCGGACGACAAGATGTTTCCCAGCCTGACCCGCTTTCTGCTTGGCCTTGTAACCGCAGGCATTCTCACAATTCCGCTTGTCAATTTTCTCGGCATGATTATCGGTACCGCGATGGCGGCGCATATGGCGCAGAGCCGGACGGTGAAAGAGCATGTCAAGGCCCAGGCCGCCTGACACGCACACCGATCTGGCCATCGCCAAGACACAGGTGTGATCGGTTAGAGATATGCAGACATTGCCGCATTGGGCCAGTATCGGCCTGTTGGCGCTGACATTGGCCGGATGTGCCGCGGCACCTGTCGCTGCGCCGGTCAGCACCGCGCCGACAACCCGCCCGATGAATCCGCGCGGCCTCTCCGCGATCCTGAACCGCAGCGATGATCAGCTGGTGGCGATGTTCGGCCCGCCGCGTCTCGATGTGATTGAGGGCGCGGCGCGCAAGCTGCAATTTACCGGCGAGAGCTGCGTTCTCGATATCTATCTCTATCCGCCTGAAAATGGCGGCGAGCGCAAAAGCACCTATGCCGATGCCCGCAACCTGCAAGGCGCAGCGGTGGACCGAGCGGGGTGTGTCAGGGCTTTGCGGAAATAAGCCTTACCGCTCCGAATCCGCGCTAGCGGAGCCTTCGCCCATCATTTTTCACACAAAGCCACAAAGGCACAAAGAAGAGGTGTCTCTTGGTAGACGCGCTTCGTGTCTTCGTGTCTTTGTGTGAGACCAAAATAAACCCCGCTTGCGCGGGGAGCTTCTGTTTCGGTCAGGCGGTATAATCAAACCTGCTGTTCACCAGCTTACGCCAGCGTTTCTGGCGGTGGCCGTAAAAAACCTGCGCGAACGCGGCGATGAGCGGCGTCAGCAGCCCGGCCTCGATAATCACGCGATCCGTATAATGCGTGCCGTCGCCATCACTGCGGATTTCGATCATATGGTCCCAGCGTTTTATCAACGGGCCATAGCCATTGTCACGGATAAATTGCGTGGCATTTTCCGGTTCCGGGAAGCTGATGCGGATTGCCTGCCAACCGACGGGCAAAAGACCGAACAGCCACATCCATGCTTTGTATTCGCCGGGCGTCCAATCTTCGGGAAAGGCCTGCCCGGCTTTGGGGGTAAAGCGGATCAGCGGTCGGGTGATATAGTTTAGCAGCCGCGAGGTGCCGACATGCTGGCGCACCGTTTCGGGCGGCGCTGCAAGATGGGTGGTCAGGGTAACGGTGCGTTGCATCACCCGTTCGGTATCAGACGGTAAAGCTCTCGCCGCAGCCACATTCACCGGTGGCATTGGGATTGTTGAACACGAACCCGGCGGTGAAGTCGTCTTCCTGCCAGTCCATGGTAGAGCCGATAAGATACATCACCGAAGCGCTGTCGACATAAAAAACGCCGCCGGGGGTTTCGATCTTCTCGTCAAATTTGGCTTCTTCGGTGACATAATCGACCGAATAGGCCAGCCCTGAACAGCCGCGGCGCGGGGTGGAGAGCTTGACGCCGATCGCGTCTGCAGGCGCTTGTGCCATCAGCTTGGCAATGCGTGCCTCTGCATCCGGAGTCAGGATGATCGCGGCGGGGCGTTCTCTGGTTTTGGTTTCTGTTTCACTCATAGCTTCATTCCAATACCGTTAGCACTGAGCTTGTCGAAGTGCGTTTCTCGGCCTGGCACCAACCTGATAGACGTCCTTCGACAGGCTCAGGACTAACGGTTTTGTTGCAGGCCATATCCTAATTTGCGGTCCTTATAACATACCCAACTCTAATTTTGCATCATCGCTCATCTTGCCCGGGTCCCATGGCGGATCCCAGACCAGATTGACCTCGGCATGACCGACGCCGGGGACCGCACCGACCTGCATTTCCACCTCGCCGGGCATGGTTTCGGCCACCGGGCAGTTGGGCGTGGTCAGCGTCATCGAGACAATCGCATGACCATCATCTGTGACCTCAACGCCATAAATCAAGCCGAGATCATAGATATTGACCGGAATTTCCGGGTCATAAATTTCACGCAGGGTTTCGATAATCCCGTCATAGATTTCACCCCCTGGCTGGCCCGCCGCGTTGCCGCTCGGGGTCTGTGCCAGAAAGCCTTCCAGATAATCCTTCTGGCGCTCTTCGTTATGGGCACCCGCTTCGGCTTCTTTCTCGGCCGCCAGCGCAGCATCAACGGTATCGTTGACGCGCACCTTTTTCGGCGCGTCTACGCTGTCCACTTCCTCAACCGTGATATTGCGTGTGTCGGTCATCTGTTCTGTCCCGCCTGTTTTCATCCTTAGCCGAATATCGTTGCGACGCGTTTCAGGCCGCGCACCAGCGCCGCGACATCTTCCGCGTCTGAATAAAGCCCGAAACTTGCCCGCGCGGTGGCGGGCACGCCGAGATGGTCCATCAGCGGCTGGGCGCAGTGATGACCGGCGCGGATCGCCACCTGTTCCTCATCCAATATAGTGCCGATATCATGCGGATGCACCCCCTCCATGGTGAAGGAGAGAATGCCCGCCGATTGCTCCGGCCCCAATAGCCGGATGGAATTGATCTGGCTGAGTTCGCTACGCGCCTGGCGCACCAATTCGGCCTCATGCTGGAACAGCTTCTCCGGGTCAAGCGCATCGACATAGTCAATCGCGGCATGCAGCGCGATCACCTCGGCGATCATCGGCGTGCCGGCCTCAAACCGTCCCGGTGCCGGGGCATAGGTGGTTTTTGCAAAGGTCACCCGGTCGATCATCGCGCCGCCGCCCTGATAAGGCGGCATGGCGTTGAGCGTGTCTTCTGGTGCCCAGAGTACGCCGACACCGGTGGGGCCATAAAGCTTGTGCGCGGAGAAGACGTAAAAGTCACAGCCCAGTTCGGCCATGTTAAGCCGCATACGCGGCGCGGCCTGACAGCCATCGAGCAACAGCTTTGCGCCGACGGCATGGGCGGCCTTGGCGGCACGTTTCACACCGAGGATCGAGCCCAGCACATTGGAAACATGCGCCAGTGCGACTATTCTGTGCTGTTCGGTGAGATTGGCTTCAAGCCAGTCGAGATCAATCCGGCCATCATCGGTGAGCGGGCAGACATCAATATGCGCGCCCTGTTTCTCGGCGAGCAGCTGCCACGGCACGATATTGCTGTGATGCTCCAACTGGCTCAGCATGATGCGATCGCCCGCCTGGATATTTACGCTGCCCCAGCTTTGCGCCACCAGATTGATACCTTCGGTCGCGCCGCGGACAAACACGCATTCATTGGGAGATGCGGCACCGATAAACCTGGCAACCCGCTCGCGCGCGGCTTCAAACGCCATGGTCATATTGGCCGAACGGGCATAGACACCGCGATGGACGGTGGCATAATCCTCGCCCATGGCGCGGCTCATCGCGTCGATGACCTGTTGCGGCTTTTGCGCTGAAGCGGCGGTGTCGAGATAATGCCAGCGCTGGCCGTCTGCGGTGGTGAGGCCCGGGAAGTCGGTGCGCAAATCGCGCTTCTCTATCCCGTTCGTGTCGAGCGCAGTCGAGACATCCTGATTGGCGGGACTGTCCTGCCTCTCGACTTCGCTCGAGGCGAACGGCGTCTGGGTTGCGGCCTCACTCAAAGAATCGCCTCCAGAGCTTCCAGCGCACGGCCTTCAATCGCTTCGCGCGCGGCGTCGTCTTCGACTGAAACATAAGCATCAGCAATAAACGCCTGCAGCATCAGCCGCTGCGCCGTGACCGGTTCAATGCCGCGCGAGGCCATATAGAACAGCGCCTGTTTGTCGAGTTCGCCCACCGTCGCACCATGGGCGCATTGCACGTCATCGGCGAAGATTTCGAGCTCTGGCTTGGCATTGGCGGTGGCGGTGCGGTCGAGCAGCATGGCCTTGACCGACTGTTCGGCATCGGTGCGCTGCGCATTGCGCGCGACATTGACCTTGCCGAGGAAGGAACCGGTGGCCTTGCCGCCCAGTACCGAGCGGACTACCTGATTGCTGGTGGCTTCGGGTTCGGCATGGGTGACTTCGGTGACAATCTCCAGCGTCTGATCGCCGGTGCCGATAATCGCGCCGCCCAGCTCAAAATGCGCGCCTTTGCCCAGCGTCACTTCGATATGGATGCGGCCATAATCATTGTCTGCGGCAAGCAGATGCAGTGCCATTTCGGCGTTTTCTTCAAGCCGAACATCCAAATGGGTTACAGAAACGCCGCCAATAGGCACAGGCTGGATAATCTGCCTGGTCTGCTTCTCACCGGCGGGCACGATGATCTGCTCCGGCCCCTGTGGCAATTCACCCCAAACGGCTTCCAGCGCCTTCAGATCACCATAACGCCAGCTTTCATCACGGCGGGTGGGGAGGGGGAGGACGTTGGTCATAATCTCAAACCTTTGTCACCCCCGCGACGGCGGGGGTCCAGAGCGGCAAGCGCTGTGGATAGTGGCCATGGATTCCCGCCTTCGCGGGAATGACGGGAGAAGTATGTGTGTGGGAACCAACCATCACGCCGCAATCGCCTCATAGCCCTGTTCTTCGAGCTCAAGCGCCAGTTCGGGGCCGCCCGATTTGACGATGCGGCCATCGGCGAGCACATGGACATGATCGGGTTTCACAATGTCGAGCAGGCGCTGATAATGGGTGATCAGCAGCACCGCCTTGTCGGGCTGGCGCATGATCGAGTTGATGCCCTCGCCGACAATGCGCAGCGCATCGATATCAAGGCCGCTATCGGTCTCGTCGAGAATGGCGAGCTTGGGATCAAGAATGCCCATCTGCACCATTTCGTTGCGCTTCTTCTCACCGCCGGAAAAGCCGACATTGACTGCGCGTTTGAGCATGTCCATGTCCATTTTGAGCAGCGCCGCCTTTTCCTTGGCCAGCTTGATAAAGGCACCGCCGGACAGCTCTTCCTCGCCGCGTGCACGACGCTGGGCGTTGAGGCTCTCACGCAGAAATTGCAGATTGGAGACACCGGGAATTTCGACCGGATATTGGAAACCCAGAAACAGCCCCGCCGCCGCGCGCTCATGCGGGTCCATGTCGAGGATATCCTCGCCTTCAAAAGTGGCGCTACCCTCGGTCACCTCATAGCCATCACGCCCGCCCAGCACATAGGACAGGGTTGATTTACCCGCACCATTGGGTCCCATAATCGCATGAACCTCGCCGGGATTAAGCTCGAGCGAAAGGCCTTTGAGGATTGTCTTGTCGCCAATGGCGGCGTGGAGATTATTGATTTTTAGCATTGTATAATCCGTTTCTTTTTCGCGCAGCTGCAAGTGCTTTTCCTCTTGAATGATCGGTTTGATCTAACACGCGCTTGAAGTTTCTTATTGCCTTTTTCATGGAAGAAAGCTGCTTATTGATCTCGATATAATTGAGTGTGCCTTCTTTAATACCTGTCCTTGCGTCTACCAAGATGAGGTAAAATTCATCGTGCGCAGCTCTCCACTCTTGAATTTCTAGGTCTTCTCCAATTCCCGCAAAGCCAGCCCGAAGCGCAAGATCAGCTTCTTGTTCATACTTCTGGATCCGCAAATCATACTGGCCAAGCTCATCGATGAGCTTATTTATCCGGCCTATTACCTTCTCTGCCGTGACACCAAATATCACAAATTCAGACCTCCCGGCAGAATTGTCCTATGTTCATTTGGCCTGGGATACAGATCGATAGGAAGACGGACCCACTCCGCGTCCCCGCGTCTCCGCGTGATCAAAACAGCCTCACGCGGAGACGCGGAGGCGCGGAGAAGGACATTGCCACTACCGTCATCCCCGCGAAGGCGGGGATAGGGCTTGTTGAAGGAAACAGCCTTGCCCCCGCCTGCGCGGGGGCGACGAGGGGAAAGAGAGTCCATCAGCCGACACTTCCCTCAAGCGAGATTGCCAGCAGCTTCTGCGCTTCCACCGCAAATTCCATCGGCAGCTCTTTCAGCACTTCCTTGGCAAAGCCGTTGACGATCAGGCCGACGGCGTTTTCCTCGTCGAGGCCGCGTTGCATGGCGTAGAACATCTGATCATCGCTGATCTTGCTGGTGGTGGCCTCATGCTCGATCGTCGCGGTGGGGTTTTTCACCTCGATATAGGGCACGGTGTGCGCGCCGCAGGTGTCGCCGAGCAGGAGCGAGTCGCACTGGGTGAAGTTGCGGACATTCTCCGCTCCCGGCGCGACGCGGACCAGGCCGCGATAGGTGTTGTCCGATTTGCCGGCGCTGATGCCCTTGGAGATGATGGTCGAGCGGGTGCCCGGCGCATTGTGGATCATCTTGGTGCCGGTATCGGCCTGCTGGAAATTGTTGGTCAGCGCGACGGAATAGAATTCGCCGACACTGTCCTCACCGTTGAGAACGCAGCTGGGATATTTCCAAGTAATCGCACTGCCGGTCTCGACCTGGGTCCAGCTGATCTTCGAGCGCTTGCCCTGACACAGGCCGCGCTTGGTAACGAAGTTGTAGATGCCGCCCTTGCCGTCTTCATCGCCGGGATACCAGTTCTGCACGGTGGAATATTTGATCTCGGCATCGTCAAGCGCGACCAGCTCCACCACAGCGGCGTGGAGCTGATTTTCATCGCGCTGCGGCGCGGTGCAGCCTTCGAGATAGCTGACATAGCTGCCCTTGTCGGCGACGATGAGTGTGCGCTCAAACTGGCCGGTATTCTCGGCATTGATGCGGAAATAGGTGCTCAGCTCCATCGGGCAGCGCACGCCTTCGGGGATATAGACAAAGGTGCCATCGGAGAACACGGCGCAGTTGAGGGCGGCGAAGTAATTGTCCTTCACCGGCACGACTTTGCCGAGCCACTGCTTCACCTTTTCCGGATGCTCGCGGATCGCCTCGGAGATTGACATGAAGATGACGCCGGCCTTTTCAAGCTCCTCACGGAAGGTGGTGGCGACCGAAACCGAGTCGAACACGGCGTCCACCGCAATCTTGCGCGAACCCTTCACATTGGCGAGCACCTTCTGCTCTTCCAATGGAATGCCGAGCTTCTCATAGGTATCGCGGATCGCCGGATCGAGATCATCGAGACTGTCGAGCTCGGGCTTTTTCTTAGGTTCTGCGTAATAATACGCGTCCTGATAGTCGATCGGCGGCACGTTGAGCTTAGCCCAATCGGGGCTCACCATGTCCTGCCAGATGCGGAATGCCTTGAGGCGCCATTCGAGCATCCATTCCGGCTCTTCTTTCTTCGCCGAAATATAGCGAACCGTATCTTCATTCAGACCCTTGGGTGCCAGCTCCTGCTCGACGTCCGAGGAGAAGCCCCATTCGTAAGTGCTGGCCTTTTCCGCTGCATCCCAGGCATCGGGATCGCGTTCACGGCTGGCATTTTCACGTGCAAGGGTTTCGTTGCTGTCGGTCATAGATGCGGTTCCATCGCGGCTTGGGGGTTATCGGATTTCGGGGCGGAAATTTGCGGCGCGCGCACCAGATCGGCGAGCGTTACCGCGTCGAGCGCATTGCGGATCGCGCCATTAACCACCGCCCAATGCGGTTTGACGGTGCAGGTCGATGCGAGCATGCAGTCGGAATGGCCTGCCTCGAGGCACGAGGTGACGGCAATCGGGCCATCGACGGCCTCGACAATCTGGGTCAGGGTGATCGTCGCCGGCGGGCGGGCCAAACGGATGCCGCCTCCCGCACCGCGAGTCGAATCAAGCAGATCAGCCGCGGCCAAATGGCTTACCAGCTTCTGCGCCGTTGGCAGCGGAATGCCGGTTTCCTGAGACAGCTTGCGCGCGCTCTGACGGCCCGTTCCGCCGTTTGCCACCGCACTGGCACCGCACTGGCGCGCAGCAGCGCTCATCAGAACAACGGCATAATCGGCTAGGCTGGAAAGGCGCACAAAATCCTCAATAAGTTACGGCCCGAATCTAAATAAGACCAAATCAGTATGATTTACTAAATGGCTTGTTTTATGGGCTTTTGCAAGGAGATTTTGTCGCGTTTTGCGTTGACCGGTCGGGTCAGGTGAGGGTGGTGAGATCGCTGATCTCACCATCAAACTGGCTACGCTGGTCGATCAGCTTGGCGACTACACCTTCGCGATAGCGAAGCTCATTAGGCGTCATGCCAGCGAAAATCTTGAGCTCACGGATCATATGCGATTGGTCATAAAAGGCATCGCGCAGATAATCGGCGTCATCATCATTGGCATCGACCATAGCCCGCGCCGCACGTAATGCGCGATATTTGCGCGACAGATATTTGGGCGGCACGCCATAATACTGCTTCACCTTGCGCGCCAATTGCCGGTCTGAAAGCCCGGTCATGGTGCGCAATTCGGGGACGCTGGGCGACGGGTCTGCGGCGAGCCAGCCGTCAACCATTTTGGTAAAGGTCAATATGTCGGGTGAGGACAGATCAACCAGGCCTTGCAGGATTGCATTCGCGCCGGTCACCATGGCCTGCACCGTTTTGGCATTGCGCAGCTGCTCCAGATAGTCCCCCGCTTCGGGCCAGAATTCTTCGGCACAAACGGCCCGGTCCGCCACATCGGCCGCCGAGCGCGATGTCGCCGCGCCCCAGCCAGCAGGTAGCAGCCCCATGCCGAACATGCGGAACGGGCCTTTGATGCTGAAGCGGTAAAATCCGGTCGTCGGGCCGAGAAGCACCGGACCCTTGGTGTGGACCTTATGGCCATCGGCAAATTCCAGATCTGCCTCGCCCACAAGCAAAAAACGCACCTGCGCCAATGCTGCACGCTCAATATCGGTAAATTCTGCCTCTGGACAGTCGAAGTGATAATAAACCGATACGTAATCCCGCAACTCTGGTGCGGGCGCATAATATTCCAGTGACGGCATGCGACCTTGCTTTACTTTAAGATACTACCCTAAAAGCATGTATAGCGAAGATTTGTAACAAAAAAAAGCGACCTGACATAACCCTACGGAAAGTCAGGCCGCTAAGTGAAAGAACTCCTGCATATTTGCCAGGAGCCCTTCGGGTCGCGAAACCCGTATAGGTGTATTCATCCATAAGCGATTGGATAGATTCGACACCGCACCAATCGCCGCAAAATTATTTCGAATTCCGAACGGTTTGCCGGATCAGGGAAGTGCGGATTTCCCGCGCTATTTTGCCGCCATCATCAGTTTCTTGCGAATCCAGCGATCAACGCGCTCTTCCAATATGGTGAGCGGCACCGGCCCGGCGCGCAACACGACATCATGAAAATCGCCATAGCTGAAACGCGGTCCAAGCCGTTTCTGCGCCCGGCTGCGCAGTTCCATGATCTTCAGCTTGCCGATCATATAGGCGGTGGCCTGTCCCGGATAGACGATATAGCGCTCAATCGCCTTGCGGATATCGCCGTCAGGATTGGGGGTATTGTCGGTGAGATACTGGATCGCCTCTTCGCGGCTCCAGCGCTTATGGTGGATGCCGGTATCGACCACCAGGCGGCAGGCGCGCCACAGCTCCATGCCGAAACGGCCAAAATCGGAATAGGGATCGGTATAAAAACCCATATCCTTGCCCAGTTCCTCTGAATAAAGCCCCCAGCCTTCGGTATAGGCCGTCACCCCGCCAAAGCGGCGAAAGGGCGGCAGTTCGCCGAGCTCGGTCTGGATTGCCCGCTGCAGATGATGGCCGGGTAAAGCCTCATGATAGGCGAGCGCCTCCAGCTCGTTTCTGGACATGTCCTTGAGGTTGTAGAGATTGACATAATAGGTGCCAGGGCGGGAACCATCGGGGGTCGGGCTCTGGTAAAACGCCTTGCCTGCAGATTTCTCGCGAAATGCTTCGACCGGCTTCACCACCAATGGCGCCTTGGGCAGGGTATTGAAATATTCCGGCAGCTTGGCTTCCATCGTGCTGATTTTGGCGTCGGCCTCGGCGAGATAGGCCTCGCGTGTATCGAAATAGAATTCATCCGATGTACGCACATGTTTGAAGAAGTCCTGCAACGAACCTTCAAAGCCGACCTGCTCCATGATCTTGCGCATCTCGCCATGGATGCGCGCGACATTGTCGAGGCCGATCTGGTGAATCTCATCAGCGCTCAAGTCGGTGGTGGTGTAGTATTGTAGCCGCTCGGCATAATAGTCTGCGCCATCCTTGAATCTCCACACCCCGTCGCCTTCGGGCGCCATGGCCTGCTGTCGCCCCATTTCCGCAATTAGCTTATTATAGGCCGGGGCCATGGAGGTAATCATCGCCTCGCGCCCGGTAGCGATCAGAGCGTCTTTCTCGACCTGCGGGATATCCAGCCTGTCAACCTTGCTCTTCAGATCAGCAAACAGCGGAGAGTCATCGCCATCATCAAAAGGTGCGCCGCTGGTGACATTGCGCGCATCGGAAATCACATAGGGGAAAACCCAATCCGGCACGATGACGCCATTGTCTGCGCGCTCAGCGGATATCGCGATCAGCTTCTCCAGTTGCGGGCCAATGCCCTGCAACCGGCTGACATAGGCTTCGGCATCGGATTTGCTGGAAACGCGATGAATATTGATAAGGAATGCGGGCAATTGGGATTGCGCGCCGTTCATCTGATCAAAAATATAGTCGTTATTGCGAAACGGGAAGGCGCGCTGCGAGCGTTCTGCCTGATATTCAAACAGACGATAGCTCAGTTTATTGTCATCATTGAGGCTGGCCGACGCGAACTGCTCGTGCATAGCGGCCAGCGCTTTCTGGCCGCGCTCATAATCGGCAATAGCCTGGGCATCGCTCGGGTCATCCCATTTGCCATAATCTTCATCTCTGATACCGAGATAGGCCTTGAAGCCGGGCGAATTGGCCAGATCGGCCTGGTGCACATCATCAAAAAAGCTGAGCATGGCGGCATTCTGGTCATCACTTGTAGCGGTGGACGTTTCGCCGGCCTGCTGAGGCGCGGCGCCGGCAATCGCGTCTGCATCACTGGCGGCACAGGCCATAAGGCCGAGTAGAGGCAGGCCGGAAATGGCGGCAAAGGCGTTGCGGCGATAGGGCATGATGAACTCTCCAAATATGCGTAGTGTATTTCCGCAAAGTCTCGCAGCTTAGCGGATCGAATACAAGCGGTGCAGGTGTAGAAGCATGTCAATCGTCGACAAAAGGCGTCCCGCGCTTGTCACTGCTGCTGCGCGCTGCCAAGGAACATGCGGTTTTACTTCGGCCAAATGGGAACAGCACCATGACCATGCTCTATTCGCTTGCGCGCCCCTTTGTCTTTGCCATGGATGCGGAGAAGGCGCATAGGCTGACCATTAAAGGGCTGCGCATGCTGCCTGATCTGGGCGAAGGCACAATGGACCCGCGTCTCGGCATTTCATTGGCCGGGATCGATTTCCCCTCGCCTGTCGGGCTAGCCCCGGGCTTTGACAAAAATGCCGAAGTGGCAAGCAAGATGCTGAGCTTCGGCTTTGGCTATGCCGAGATTGGCACGGTGACGCCGCGGCCCCAAGCGGGCAATCCGACACCGCGCCTGTTCCGGCTGGTTGAAGACAAGGCGGTGATCAACCGTATGGGCTTCAACAATGACGGTGCTGATGCGGTGGTGCGTCGGCTCAAGGCATGGCGTGGCCGTCCGGGGATTATCGGGGCCAATATCGGTGCAAACAAAGACAGCCAGGACCGCATTGCCGATTATGCCATCATGGCCAAAACCATGGCACCGCTGGCGGATTATCTCACCATCAATATCAGCTCGCCCAATACACCGGGCCTGAGAGCCTTGCAGGATGAGGCGGCGCTGACGGGCCTGTTGGATGCAGTGATAGAAGCACGTGGCGAGCAGCAGGTGCCATTGTTTCTCAAGCTCGCGCCCGATCTGGAGCATGCGGATATTGATGCGATTACCCGCATCGCCATCGACAAAAAGCTTGATGCGCTGATTATCGGTAATACGACGATTACCCGTCCGGCGCTTAAATCACGCCATAGCGGGGAGACAGGGGGCCTGTCCGGTGCGCCGCTTGCCGATCTGGCATTGCAGCGGCTCAAGGATTTTCGTGCAGCCAGCGGCGGGGTAATACCGCTTATCGCCGTGGGTGGCATAGACAGCGCGACCAGCGCCTATGAACGCATCCGCGCCGGGGCCTCGCTGGTGCAGCTCTACAGTGCGCTGGTGTATCACGGGCCCAGACTGGCGGCTGAGATTAATCGCGGGCTGTTGCGCTTGCTCGCACGCGATGGTCTTGAAAGGCTCTCAGACGCCATCGGTATAGATGCATCCTGAATCATACCCGGAGCGGTCAGGATTGGGCTTGCCCCTGTTGCTAGTCGGCGATACGCAAGGCCGATGAAAAAGACACTATTATCGTTCGCCCTGATTGTAACCCTGCCATTGACCACAGCTGCCTATTGCCGCGACGCCAGCGACTTGCAGCAGGAAGACACTGACACCGCGACTGAGGAAGGCAGCGGTATCGTTTCCGCTGCTGATCCGCGTGCCGCAGAAGCCGGGCGCGAAATGCTGCGTAAGGGCGGCAGCGCCAGCGACGCCGCAATGGCGATGATGCTGGCATTGACCGTGGTCGAGCCGCAATCCAGCGGCTTTGGCGGCGGCGGCTTCTTGCTACACCATGATGCCGATACGCGTCTGATCGAGACGATTGATGGCCGCGAAACCGCGCCGTCTTCTGCCGATGAGAGCCTGTTTCTTGACGATAATGGCAATCCACTTGGCTTTATGGATGCGTTTCAGGGCGGCCATAGTGTTGGCGTGCCCGGCAATATCCGGCTGATGGCGATGGTGCATCAGCGCTGGGGCAAGCTGGAATGGGCAGAGCTGTTCGGCCCGGCCATCCGGCTGGCGGAAGAGGGCTATACCGTCAACAAAACGCTCGAAGGGCGGCTCGATCGGCTGAAAGATATCTGGGAGCGTTTTCCAGATGCCCGGGCAATCTATTGGCAGGATGGCGGGCCCAAGAAAATGGGTGATCGCGTCACCAATCCGGCGATTGCCAAGACCTTACGCGCGATAGCCGAGCAGGGGCCTGACGCCTTTTATACTGGCCCGATTGCCCAGGAGATTGTCGACACGGTCAGCAACAGCAGCGTCAATCCGGTGCGCATGACTATGGCCGATATGGCCGCTTACCAGGCTAAGCCGCGACCGCCCGTATGCATGCCTTATCGCGAATATAAGATATGTGGCATGGGGCCGCCCTCATCAGGCGCCACCACGGTGATGCAGATATTGGGTACGCTCAAATCCTTCGATATGAAGAAGCTGGGCAAGGATAATCCCAAAGCGTGGCATTTGATCGGCGAGGCAATGCAGCTCGCTTATGCCGACCGAGAGAGCTATCTCGGCGACCCGGATTTTGTCAGCGTCCCGGTTGCCGGCATGATTGATCCGAAATATCTGGCCAGCAGAGCAAAGCTGATCTCGCCCACGCGCTCTTTGCCGAGCTATGAAGCCGGTACCCCGCCGGGGTTCGAGCCGCGCACCGCCGCAATTTCCAGCGAAGTCTCCGGCACCACGCATTTCGTTGCGCGCGACAGTGCAGGCAATCTGGTCAGCATGACCTCGACTATTGAGGGCCCTTTTGGCAGCCAGCTTGTCGCAGGCGGCATGTTCCTCAACAATGAGCTGACCGATTTCACTTTCGCGCCGATGAGGGACGGTGCGCCGGTGGCCAATCGGGTGCAGCCGGGCAAGCGCCCGCTGTCCTCCATGTCGCCGACCATCGTCTATAAGGATGACAAGCCGGTGCTGGCGATTGGTTCGGCTGGCGGCAAGCGTATCATCATGCATGTCGCCAAATCGCTGATCGGCTATATTGATTTTGATCTGCCAGTCGACGAAGCGATTGCGCTGCCCAATATCTATTTCCGCCGCGGTGATTTGCTGGTGGAGCAGGATACACCATTGGCGGCTATGGCGGCGCAAATTGAGCGCTTTGGCCAGCCGGTTAAGCCGGTGTATCTGCCGTCGAAGCTCAATGCAGTCGCCTGGACGCCCGATGGCTGGGTTGGTGCGGCTGACCCGCGCAGCGAGGGTGTGGCTCTCAGGCAGTAAACCAGCAAAAGCTCCGGGGATGGCGGCGTCTGTGGAATTGCAGCCTGCGACATTCCAGCCTATTGACGCATTTTGGACAAGAGCATGACCATAAAAATGGCGTGCAGAAAGACCTTTGGGGAAGGGTGTCGCTAAACCATGATTGATAAATCTCTCGAGCAGTTTGATCGCTATAATAATCTGGTCGAAATGTTCCTCGCCCGTGTTGCAGAGCAGGGCGATGCACCCTTTCTCTGGGCCAAGCACGATGGGGCATGGCAGCCCACCAGCTGGAATGAGGCGGCGGCGCAAATGGCGCTGATGGCTCAGGGCCTGAAAAAGCTTGGCCTCAAAAAAGGCGACCGGGTGATGCTGGTGGCGGAAAACCGGCCTGAATGGTGCATCGCCGATCTGGCGATCATGGCGGCGGGCTGTGTCACTGTGCCGACCTACACCACCAATACCGAGCGTGACCATCTGCATATTTTGAACAATAGCCGCGCCAGCGCGGTGATCGTTTCCGGGGCCAAGCTGGCGCAAACCTTGCTCCCGGCAGTGCTGCAATCCACCGATTGTCAGCATGTTATCGGCATGGAAGACCTCAATATCTCGCAGGCGAGCAGCTATGACTACAGCCTTTGGGAGAAACTGACCGAGGGTGATGACGCGGCCATCAGCAGGGCGCTGGATACGGTGCGTGCCGAAATGGAATCGGTCAAGCGCGACGATCTGGCCTGCCTCATCTATACCAGCGGCACCGGCGGCGCGCCGCGCGGCGTGATGCAGCATCACGGCGCGATCCTGCACAATGTAAAAGGCCCGGCAGAGGTCATCAAACATGATTTCAGCTGGGACGATGAGGTGTTCCTGTCTTTCCTGCCGCTCAGCCATGCCTATGAGCATAGCGCCGGCCAGTTCTTCCCCATCGGCTTGGGCGCGCAGATTTATTATTCGGAAGGGTTGGAGAAGCTGGCGAGTAATATTGAGGAGGTGCGCCCGACGCTGATGGTGGTGGTGCCGCGTCTGTTTGAAGTGCTGCGTACCCGGATGCTCAAGACTCTGAAGCAACAGGGCAAGGCTGCCAATTATCTGCTCGATAAGGCTTTGAAACTGGGCGAGAAGGAAGCGGCGGGCAAGAAGCGCCTGATCGACAAGCCGATGCATTTTGTCCTCAATCGGACATTGCGTCCCAAAGTCAGCGAGCGTTTTGGCGGGCGGATCAAGGCCATGGTCTCTGGCGGCGCGCCGCTCAATCCGGAAATCGGCATTTTCTTCCAGGCATTGGGCCTTACCATGTTGCAGGGCTATGGCCAGACCGAAGCAGCGCCGATTATCGCCTGTAACCGGCCGAAAACCGGCCTCAAAATGGATACCGTTGGCCCGCCGCTGATGGATACCGAAGTCACCATTGCTGATGATGGCGAGATATTGGTGCGTGGCGAACTGGTGATGCATGGCTATTGGCGCAATGAGGAAGAGACCGCACGCGTCCTCAAGGATGGCTGGCTGCACACAGGCGATATCGGCCATATTGATGAGGCCGGGCGCATTGTCATCACCGACCGCAAGAAAGACCTGATCGTCAATGACAAGGGCGACAATGTATCCCCGCAAAAGGTCGAAGGCATGCTGACGTTGCAGCCGGAAATCCTGCAGGCGATGGTGTCAGGCGACAAGCGACCCTATGTCGTCGGGCTGGTGGTGCCAGACCCGGAATGGGCGCTGGAATGGGCGCGCAATGAAGGCAAGAAATATGATTTTACCGAGCTGCAGGACTGCCCCGCCTTCAAGACCGCGGTGCGCGCTGCGGTGGATCGGGTCAATAAAGACCTCTCGGTGATTGAGAAGGTGCGGCGCTTTGTCTTCGCCGATGAGCCCTTTGCCATCGAGAATGAGGAAATGACGCCATCGATGAAAATCCGCCGCCATGTCATCCGCCAGCGCTATCAGGAGCGGATTGACGGCATGTATAAGAGCTGACGACTGTCGCCATTAGTTTAACCGCCAGCCCTGAGCTTGTCGAAGGGCGTTTCTCAACTTGTGAGGCGGGCTTCGACAAGCTCAGCCCTAACGGTTGTTAGGCCATGTCGTTGGGATCGCATTTCATTTGCATTGAATCGTCATTGCGAGGAGCGAAGCGACGTGGCAATCCAGAGCAGGTGCGTGTTGCCCTGGATTGCTTCGCTACGCTCGCAATGACGAATGACGTGTTTCAAGCTAAGCGAAAAGCAGTCTAGCGCCTATGCCGCTTTAGGGACTGGAACCTTCTCCACCCATTCTGGCAAGAAGACCGGTTCGCGCATTGACCAGCCAGGTGCGGTCGCGGCGGCTTCGCTGATCGATTGCAGCAGCGCCTTACGCCGTGCCGGTGCGATTTGCGGCGATGCAGCGGCGGCGCAGAAGCTGCTGGGCAACCATGGGCGTAGAGATGCTGAAAGCAACCGCTCATAGAGAAAACGATAGGCCGAAAATCCGTCCAGCCCGCCTTGCGACAGATCAAAGCCGCTCAGGGTAATGATCTTGGCCAGTACATAATCCGGGCAAGTGTCTGTATGCGCCGATGGCATCTCTTCGCGCAGCGCGGGCAGCGCCTGATAGTGCAGATAGTGGGAGCGGATAGAGCGGGTCTCTTCGGCATTGCGCGCCCACAGCGCAAACGCATCGGCGCGGCCCAGGCCAATATCGAGCGCGCGTTTGATATAGCGCTGGCTTGCCGCCGAGAAGCTGGCAAATTCGCGCATCTCGGCGACGATATGGCTGCCGCTCGGGGCGTTTTCGTGCTGTTGTCCGCGCTCACTCATCAGGCATCACTCCTGCTGCTGATGACGTGAGTGTTACGGAATATGGTTAGGATCGGGTTAACGTGTCATTGGTTCGTCTTTCGACCAAAGGCTTTCGTCGTTACGGCTTTCGACCAAGGTTGCGACTGGTTCGACAAGCCTTGGCCATGATTAGCGACTCTTGCGGCCCGGTTCTGCTATAGGGTGCGGCCATGATAAAGACCCGTGCGCTCTTCCCCGGCAAGCCGACCGTTGATTTTCAGGTCGCCCTGCTTTCGATTCTCGGCTTCTGGCTGTTCTACATCATCATCACGACCATAAGGTCGCTGATCATTGATTATCCGGTCGATCAGGCTGAAGTAGCCGTTCGCCGCGTCTATGTGACTTTGTTTGGTATCGTGGTCACCATAGGTCTCTATATGGTGATGCGCGCCTTCGACCATAAGCCGTTGGGTTTGCGTATCGCTATTGCCTTTCTGGGCGCCGTACCCTGCGCTTTGCTGATTGGCTGTTTTAATTATCTGGTGTTCAACGTCTACGACCCCGCCAGCCTGTTTCGCGATCAAAAGGCATTGGAAGAATTCAAGGAGCTGCCGCCGATCGGTGTGATTATGGAAGTGGCCATGTCGCGCATTTTCTTCCTTGTCGCCTGGGCCGGGCTCTATTTGGCGATCAGCTATGCGGGGGAAGTGCGCTTTGCCGAGCGTCGTGCTTCACGCTTTGCTCAGGCTGCGCAACAGGCCGAGCTGCGCTCGCTGCGCTATCAGGTCAATCCGCATTTCCTGTTTAATACGCTCAATTCGCTATCTTCTTTGGTGCTGCGCAACCGGCCTGCAGAGGCGGATGCGATGATCATGAATCTGTCGACCTTCTACCGCAACAGCCTCTCTGGCGATCCACTCGATGATGTGCCGCTGGAAGAGGAAGTCGAACTGCAGCGGCTCTATCTGGATATCGAGCAGGTACGTTTCCCGGAGCGGCTGAAGGTCGATATCTCCATTCCTGATGACCTTATGGATGTGTGTGTGCCCGGACTGATCCTGCAACCGCTGGTCGAGAATGCGATCAAATATGGTGTGTCACGCACATCGCGTCCGGTAACGGTTTCGATAAGTGCTGAAAGTCGCGGCGATCTGCTGACGCTAACCGTTTGTGACGACGGTGACCCGGTCATGGTCGATATCGACAGCAGCGAGAGCAATGGCATCGGCCTTGCCAATGTGCGAGACCGGCTGGAGACCCGCTTCGGTGAATCCGGTGCATTGCAGACCGAGGCCCATGCTGGCGGCGGCTATTGTGCCCGCCTGACCTTGCCCATTTCGCGCAAAAGTGACAGCGATGATCTGATATAAAACAACAACCGGGGGCGAGGGACAAAGGGTGGATATGATACGAACCATGATCGTCGACGACGAGCCATTGGCTGTCGAACGATTACAACTGCTTTGCGATCAGGTGGAAGGGCTGGAGCTGGTCGGCACCGCGCATGATGGCGTTTCTGCGCTGCGCATGGCCGAGGGCCTGCATCCGCAATTGCTATTGGTAGATATCAATATGCCGCGCATGGATGGCATTGGCCTTGCCAAGGCATTGGCGGCACAGGGCAAACCGCCCGCGATCATCTTTGTCACCGCCTATGACCGCTTTGCGGTTGAGGCCTTTGATCTGGCCGCTGTTGACTATCTGCTCAAACCCGTGGCGCTGGATCGGTTGCAGCGGGCGATAACGCGGCTACGCGAACGGCTACCCGCTTTGGATGAGGCGGCGATAACTGCGCCTAATGGCGCTGGCGCCATGTCTGATCCGGACTCTGGTTCGGGCGACTGGGCCCGCGAATTCTGGGTGCCGCATCGCTCCGAACTCAAGCGCATTGATGTGGGACGGATTGACCGCATTGAGGCGGAGCGCGACTATATGCGTCTGCATGTCGGCACGCGGAGCTACTTGCTACACGAGACGATCAAGGTATTGGAATCCCGGCTTAATCCGACGCAATTTGTCCGCACCCACAGATCGCACATCATTCGCAAGGATTATATCAAGGGCCTGCGCCATGAGGGCGGGGGCGTCTGGTTGACACTGTTGGATGATGGCACGGAATTGCGCATCGGCAGGACTTATCTGACCCAGGTCAAGAAGCTGGCCGGACGCTGACCTGCCGCCCATTTTTTGCGACGACAGGCCAGCGAGGCCCAGACCTTAAGCTGGCAAAGATCAGAAGATCAGTGTCTGGATCGACGCCAGCGAAACGGTGGCGGCGATCAGCGCGAAAAGCGCTTTATTTGCTATAGCCATAGCTCTTTCCTTTCATCTGTTACCGCAATGTGCGGCTCGATGATCATTTCGCATGAGTGACGATGTTGGTTACATTGAAACGAAATTTAATTTCGCCATACTTTGCGAAATGATCGCATTGTGATGGGGAAGATGGGGCGGTCTAAGTGATATTCAAGAGGTCTTGCACAGCAAGAAAATGGCCCCGAAAAACGGGGCCATTTCGATTGTTGCTGGGTTCGGCTGATAACAGCCATATGATTGGTTAGTTGCCGATTGTAAGCAAACCGTTCGCAGCCAGCTTTTCGCCTTTATCCGCTGCGGCAATGATCTGGATCATTGCCTGTTCACCGCTGTCCAAAGCTTCATCCATGCAGCGACCATAGTCCATACGCTCGCTGAGGTTCAGGCGAGGACGTGGCCCGCATACCTTGCGCGCTGCTGATTTGACGCGGCGCTCAAGCGTTTGTTGTCCAGCTTCGCTGTTGAGGTTCAGGTCACCATAGGACACCGTCGTAGAACGGTATACCCGGTTGTTGTCATAATGTTGGCCCGCTTGAGCCGCCATCGGGGCAATAGCAAGGCTGGCGACAATGGCCGAAGCAGCGAAGCGACGGGCCAGTTTGGCAGGGGCAGATACACGCATTTTCAGTTCCTTTCTCACATTCACAAGGTTCAGGCCATCGGGGAGTGACCATGAAACTCGGGAAATAGGGGACGGCGTCAAAAGGGTAGCAAAACACCGTCCCCGTTTTCCAATTTACGAGAAGAGACTGGCTTGGGGAGCGTTATGTCCCTCTCGCAATTCTGGTTATACGGCTGTTGTGCCCCGGGATCGTTACGCCTTCGATAGAATGCCATGAATGCGCGTTACTAGGCGTTGGTCGAAGACGAATGACGCATTATCGTCGACAAATGTAAACGTGAGACAGTTTTATGACCGACGAACGACAAAAAACCCTGCGAATCAGCAGCGTATACAGGATGAGATTTGTGTAAACTGTTTATCTGAGGTTCAGCTTTCACTGCTTCAGAGGGTTGGGCACACAGCCTCGATACTAGATCAACCCGGCAAGCGGACTGGAGGGGTCGGCATATTTGCGTCGGCCCATCCGCCCGGCGCGATAGGCGAGACGGCCAGCCTCGACCGAATGTTTCATAGCTCGCGCCATCATCACCGGGTCTTTGGCCTCGGCAATAGCGGTGTTCATCAGCACGCCGTCACAGCCCAGCTCCATGGCGACGGCGGCATCGGATGCGGTGCCGACACCGGCATCGACCAGCACCGGCACATTGGCGCCTTCGACGATCAGCCGGATCGTGACCTGATTCTGGATGCCAAGGCCCGACCCAATCGGTGCGCCCAGCGGCATGATGGCGACAGCGCCGGCCTCTTCCAATTGCTTCGTGGCAATCGGATCATCGACGCAATAGACCATAGGCAGAAAGCCCTCTTTCGCCAGCACTTCGGTGGCGCGCAACGTCTCGCGCATATCAGGGTAAAGCGTCTTGGCCTCGCCCAAGACTTCCAGCTTGACCAGATCCCAGCCGCCCGCCTCGCGCGCCAGCCGCAAGGTGCGGATAGCGTCATCGGCGGTAAAGCAGCCGGCGGTGTTGGGCAGATAGGTGGTTTTCTTGGGATCGATAAAGTCGGTCAGCATCGGTGCCTTGGGGTCAGAAACATTCACCCGCCGCACCGCCACGGTGACGATCTCCGCCCCCGACGCCTCCAGCGCGGCGGCATTTTCGGCAAAGTCCTTATATTTACCGGTGCCGATAATCAGGCGCGAGGTGAAGGTCCGCCCGGCGACGGTCCAGCTATCTTCAGCGGTGGTGCTTTGGGGAGTCATGTCGTTCATGGCTGATGCTATAGGATGCTCCGCTGCGAAACACCATCACCCGCCGCCGACAAAATGCACTATTTCCAGTTCATCGCCATCGGACAATATGATCGCTCCATATTGCCCGCGCGGCGCGATCTCGCGATTATGCTCAATCGCAATCTTTGCCGGGTCAATCTCCAGGCTGGCGCACAGATCCGTGAGGCTGGTGCCAGCGGCAAGCTGCCGCGCCTCGCCATTGATAGTGATGCTGATGGTCGTGCCGCTCATAAAGCCGTTGTAGCGATGTTCGCCCAGCCTATGCAACCGCACGGCGGTTCAAATAATGGCCCAGCGAGAGGATAGTCACACCGATCAGGGTGCCGATAATCTCGCCGCCATGATCATGCAACTGCAAGGCACCGGCCATTACGGCAATACCGATACCGCCAAGCGTGAGCGGGGCAATCAGCCGGTGGCGCATAAAGCCGCTGACAAAGGCAATGGCGGCAAGAATGGACGCCACGCCAAGACCAATTTCATGCACGATATGGTCGAAAAACACGCCCCCTGCCGACGCCAGAAGCGCAAGGAGGATGGCGCTGACCAGGCAATGCACTGCGCAAAGGCCCGACAGGGCGATGGCGAGCTTGTCCAGCCCCCCGCCGCTTGCCATTAGCTGCATAGCCTTTGTGCCCTCAGAAAGCGGAGCGGTGACGGTTGCGGATTGGGGGCGCGGAGCGGATGCCATGCCAGGCATCTAGGTGACGGTATCTCATTACGCAACCCCGTGCCGCTGTCTTGGATGCACCAAGAGCAATATTCTGCCAGAACCGCCGCCGATCCGACAAATGCGCCTGATGCTGCCCGATAAGCCCTTGTATCGCGTCAATAGAGAGCGCAAATGGGGCGCATGACGAGTGCATCGACATCCATAGCCAGCGTGCCCGACATTGCCAAGAACGCCGCTCGCCCCGCGGCGATAGCCAATTGGTTATGGGCGGTGGCGTTGCTGGTGTTTGCCATGGTGGTGGTCGGCGGCATTACCCGGCTTACAGAGTCCGGCCTCTCCATCACTGAATGGAAGCCGGTCACCGGCGCGCTGCCGCCGCTGAGCGATGCCGCTTGGGCGGAGGAGTTTAGCAAATATCAGCAAATCCCCGAATATATCGAGATTAATGGCCCGGCGGGGATGACGCTGGCGGATTTCAAATTCATCTATTTCTGGGAATGGGTGCATCGTCTGCTGGGGCGACTGGTCGGCGTTGCCTTTGTCCTGCCGCTGCTCTGGTTCTGGGTGAAGAATGCCATTCCACAGGGCTATAAGGGCCGCTTGCTGGCGCTGCTGGCTCTGGGCGCGCTGCAGGGCACGATCGGCTGGTGGATGGTCGAATCCGGCCTGAGCGAGCGCACCGATGTCAGCCATTTCCGCCTCGCCGTGCATCTGCTCAATGCGCTGTTTATCTTGGGCGGCCTCGCCTGGACCGCGCTCGATCTGCACCGCCATGCCAAAGGCCTCACCCGCCCGGCGCGGATGACCGGTCTTGGCCTTGGCGTGATCGCCATTCTCTTCGTCCAGCTCCTCTTCGGTGCATGGGTCGCCGGGCTCAATGCAGGGCTGGTCTCTGATACATGGCCGCTTATGGAGGGGTCTTTGGTCCCCGCGCTCAACTGGGATATCGGCCTTGGCCAGTTGCTGGTGAATGATCCGACGATGATCCATTTCATCCATCGCTGGTGGGCCTGGATCGCGGTGGCGGCGCTGACCTTGCTCGGGCGAAAGGTCCGCCCGCTGGACCGGCGCGTCTCGATTGCGCTGTTCAGCACTTTTGGCATTCAGGTGCTGCTCGGGATTGCGACGGTGCTGACACAGGTAAATATCACCATGGCGGTGCTGCATCAGGCGGTGGGCGCCTTGCTGGTGCTGGCAACCGTCTGGGCAGTGCACCGCATCGGCTGGCCAGCAGATCAGAGTTTAATGGCAGGGGATTCACGGGCAAGGGAAAGCCAAGTGGAGAAGATATAAATGAGTCCCACCGATTTTGACGGTAACCGCATCGTCACCGTCTATTGCAGCTTTGGCGATATGGAAGAAGCGCGCAGCACCGCACGCAAGATCGTGCAGGAAGAGCTCGCCGCCTGCGCCAATGTGCTAGGCGAAACCCGCGCGATTTATCGCTGGCATGGCGAATTGAAAGAGGATGGCGAGGTCGCGGTGCTGTTCAAAACCCGCGTCGCCGCGCTGCCCGCACTCAAGACGCGGATCATTGCGATGCACAGCTATGATCTGCCCGGCATCACCGTCTGGCGCGCCGAGGATAGCGAAGAGGCCTTTGCCGACTGGATTATCGACCAGACCGGCGGTCAGCCCTAGGCATAAATGCCAAGCAAGCACAGCAGCGCGCGCCGCTTCAAGGCCATA
This sequence comes from Parasphingorhabdus sp. SCSIO 66989, assembly GCF_032852305.1. Classification (NCBI taxonomy): domain Bacteria; kingdom Pseudomonadati; phylum Pseudomonadota; class Alphaproteobacteria; order Sphingomonadales; family Sphingomonadaceae; genus Alterisphingorhabdus (ex Yan et al. 2024); species Alterisphingorhabdus coralli. Next base: position 182,640 of record NZ_CP136594.1, on the reverse strand, counting down.
AGGGTGATGTTGTGCGCTGCTCTTTGCGCCTTGTTGTCTGCGCCCGTCTTGGCACAATCCGCAACCGCTCCGGCACCGCCGCGCTTTTCGCCGCCGCTGGAGCAGATGCTGGCCTATAAACACATAATCGAGCGCCCGGCGGGGGATCAGATGATGCGCTCGGTGGTGACCCGCTGCGCCGTTTTTCGCAGGTTTGGCCGTGGCTATCGCCTCGATGCACGGGTGGCCGATGTGCGCGACAGCGGCCCGGATAAGCTGCTCGAACTGCTGGCTATAGGCGGCGCGATCAAGCGCGAAGAGTCGCTGATCCTTGATCTCGGCCCGACCGGCGCGATTATCGCCGTGCAGGACATGAATGCGTCATGGCAGCGCCTCGCCGACGCTGCCAAGATCCTGCGCGCTTCGCTGGACCAGCGGGCGACCAGCCCGATAGCCCGTGTTGCCGCGACCCAATTGCTCGATACTATCATCACCATGCCGGAAAATCAGCGCCAAGCCTATTTTGCCAGCGCGGTGCGGCCGATATTGGGCTTTGCCGATGCCGCTATGGTCGACGGCAAATGGACCTACCCCGCAACCGGCGAGACAGCGAGGCTGATCGCTGGGGAAGGCGATAAGGCACGCTTTGCGCTAAGCTCGGTGCCGCCATCGACGCCGGAGTCTTCGATCTCCAGCCAGAGCGAAGGCACGCTGATTATCGGCCCAGACGGCCTGTTGCACAGCGTGCAGCGTACCATTCGGGTTGATGTTCTGGGTACCGAGCGGGTCAATTATGATAGCTGGGAGCGGGTGGAGGATCCGGCTGAGGTGCAGCGGCTTTGTGCATTGGACTGAGCGTACTTGTTTCAAGCCCTTCGGCTGCCTGCAAGACTGATGCTCAGGAAAAACTACGCCCGCGAAGATCACAAAAGCCGCGAAGAGCGATTAAGCCACCGCATAGTCCATTGCGTTTATAGGACTTGGTTCTGTGTAAATTCCGTATTGGCAGGCTGGAAATAGTGCACAAAGGCTGTACAATTTCTGTTCAACTTCCCTGAAAAGATGATGGGATATGGCGTCGATTTCCTGGAAAATTGTCTTATTGCTGGCCGGGGCGGCGGCAATCGTCATACGATTGCTGTTGGATAGCGATTTTGGGCAAAGCACTCTGCTCTATATTCTGGTGCCGTTTGTGCTTTCGTTGCTGATTGCATTTTTCACCAGAAATACTGAACGAACCTCAGTTGCCGCGCGTTATGTCAACAATCTGAGAATTTCGACAATCGTGTTTCTGGCAACATCCGCTTTCTTGATGGAAGGCTTTATATGCGTATTGATGTTCATGCCGATATATTATGTGTTCGTAACAATAGGCTTCATCTTCGCCGCATTGATGGAGGACAAGAAGGATGAAAATGACGAGGAGCAAGAGCGCAGCAAGCTTCGTGTAGCTGTTATCCCATTATTAGTGCTGGTCCTGGTCAGTGAAGGACTGTTTCCCGAGACAACCTTTGAACGCGACAACACCGCAACCTTTGTCGCTGATAGTCCCTTGTCGGTGGCCGCGCTGCAGAACAATATGGCGCAGCCCATAGCCTTCGATAGCGAGCGGCACTGGTTTATGCAGCTTTTCCCGATGCCTGACCGGGTGGATGCAGGAAGTCTGGGCGAAGGTGATATTCACAAGGTCCACTTCACCTATAGACGCTGGTTTTTCACCAATATCCATCAGGGTGAAATCCATCTCAAAATCGCTAGAGTGGCACCGGATCATGTGCGGACCAAGGTTATTCGCAATGACAGCTATCTCGCCAATTATATGGAGATTGACGGCACCGACATTCGCTTCTCTCCAAAGCCTGATGGTGGCACGAGAGTAGCCCTTACGGTTCGCTATACCCGGTCACTGGACCCTGTATGGTATTTCGGGCCGATGCAGCAATTTGCCGCGAAGCAAAGCGCGAAACAGTTCTTACAGGATATAATCTTTCGGCATGCGGTGAAGGAGGTGAAAGATGGGACGTGATCTGCAGACCGGGAGTCCCGCCTTCAAGGTCAACTCGCTTACCGGGCTGGATCAGGCTGACCCGGGCAAGGGCACCGTGCACTGGGATGCGCCGCGATCGATCTGGAATATGGGCTTCCTGATCGGATCGCTGATATTGGGGCCGCTTTATTTCACCTGGCCTGCTTTTCTGGTTTTCCTCATTCTGTCTGGCGCGACTCTTTGCGTTGGCCATTCGGTGGGTTTCCATCGCCGACTGATTCACCGCAGCTTTGAATGCCCCAAATGGCTGGAGCGCACCATGGTGTATTTCGGCACTCTGGTCGGCATGGGTGGGCCGATATGGACCATCGGCCTGCATGATATGCGCGATTGGGCGCAAAGGGAGGAAGACTGTCACTGGTTCCTGCGCCATGGCAAGCCGATTGTGCAGGAGGGTTTTTACTATCTCAATTTCAAGCTCAAACTGACCAATCCTCCGGGCTTCGATCCGGGCAAGGAGATTGCCGAAGACCCGTTTTATCGCTTTCTGCAAAAGACATGGATGCTGCATCAGCTGCCTATAGCGGCCATATTATATCTTATCGGCGGACTGCCCTTTGTTGTCTGGGGCGTGGTCGTGCGGGTTTCGGCCTGCATCATGATGCACTGGTGCATATCCTATTTCGCGCATAGCCGTGGACCGCAGGACTGGCATCTCGATGATGCGGCTTTGCAGGCTCACAATGTCCCCATTCTTGCTATCCCGACAATGGGGGAGAGCTGGCACTGTAACCATCATGCTTTCCCGAGGTCTGCGGCACATGGTCTTTATCCGGGGCAGATTGATCTGGGCTTTCAGTTTATCCGCCTGCTGGAAAAACTCGGTCTGGCCTGGGACATCAAGCTGCCGGAAAACCTGCCGCCCCGCCCGGGCATCTCCCCGGTAACCGACCGCGCTTTATCTATTGCCGCGCCGGGACAGGCGGAACTATGCAAAACCCTTGGCCCTAACCCGGCAGAGTGACAACCATGCCCGCAAAGGATGTCGCGCAATTTCGCCAGCAAAATGGGTTTGAGCCTGATGATGAAAAGTCATCGGTCTGGATGGCAACGCTTGGCCCCTATGCCCTGCCGCTGCCGAATTTCCGCTGGCGCCGTGATATATTGGAGCAGCATGATCGGAATCATCTGATCTCAGGCTATGATACCAGTGCCAAGGGTGAATTGCTGGTTGCAGCCTGGGAGATAGGGAGCGGTTGCTATCCGGATATCAGGGCGAGAATGCTGTGCGGCTTTTTGATGATCCTTGGCCTGTTGCGCTATCCCGTTTCGACATGGAGAGCCTTTAGGCTCGGTGCACGACATTTGCGGCAGACTTATGGCTAAACAAATGTCCTACAAGCGCCATCGCTGCTATTCTGGCGTAGGCTCTTTCTATCCGTTGATCTCCCACGACCATTTTCGCCGTTTACGGGCCAATGTGTCACCCTGTCTGGCTGGACGCAAGCTTTTGGCCTAAGCCATTGCCTTGCAACAGGAAAATAGCCGTACTACGCCCAAAAATGCCTCAAAATCACAGGGTGACACCCTGTCACCTTGTGTCACTTTTGGTTGGAATATCTCCGCGCCTCCGTGTCTCCGCGTGCGACTAGGTTCTGCGCGGTCGCGTACGTGGCGGTACATAAGCGTGGTGCAAGTGGTGAACCTCCACCCCGCTGCGACTAACTGCCTTCGCTAAAGCTACGGCGCCAAGTCTCGCTGCACCTCCCCTAAAGGAGGAGGGGGATATTGTCGCACGGTATTATTTTACCCGTCCCAAAAGCCATGGAAATGCTTGACTCACACCGCTCTGCGATGCATTAGCGCGCTTCCCGCGATGCAGGCAGGCCCTGAATCGCGTGCCGCTTTAGCATAAGCGACAGTTTTTCGCACGGGTCAGGCCGCTTGGGTCTGGCCATCATTGGAGGTTTATGGGCCATGAAGGCGCTTACCAAAATGACCAAGCCGGCGCTTCCGGCAGAGGTTGAAAAGAAATGGCATATCATTGATGCCGAAAATCTGGTGGTTGGCCGCGTTGCGGTGATCATCGCTAATATCCTGCGCGGCAAGCACAAGCCGAGCTATACCCCGCATGTCGATTGCGGTGACCATGTCATCGTCATCAATGCCGACAAGGTGAAGTTCACCGGCAACAAGACCAAGGACAAGCGCTATTACAAGCACACCGGTTATCCCGGTGGTATCAAGGAAACCTCTCCTGAGCGTATCTTGGAAGGCCGTTTCCCCGAGCGCGTTCTTGAAAAGGCGGTTGAGCGCATGATCCCGCGTGGTCCGCTGGGCCGCGACCAGATGCGCGCGCTGCATCTCTATAATGGCACCGACCACCCGCATGAGGGCCAGAAGCCCGAGGTGATCGATGTTGCTTCCATGAACCGCAAGAATAAGGTGGGTGCATAATGTCCGATACCCGTCAGTCCCTTTCCGACATCAAGGAAATCGCCGGTGATGCGGTGGCTGAAAATGCCGCTGCTGCCGAAGCTGGTGAAACTGTAACAGCCGAACCTGAAGCCCCGACCATGCCGCTGCGTGAGCAGGAGCTGGATCAATATGGCCGCGCCTATGCCACTGGCCGCCGTAAGGATGCGGTTGCCCGTGTCTGGCTGAAGCCCGGTACCGGCAAGATCACCGTCAATGGCCGTGATCAGACAACCTATTTCGCCCGCCCGACATTGCGTCTGGTGATCAACCAGCCGTTCGCGATCACCGATCGTGCCGGTCAGTATGACATTGTCGCTACCGTCAAAGGTGGTGGTCTCTCGGGGCAAGCCGGTGCGGTGAAGCACGGCATCAGCCAGGCGATCACCAAATATGAGCCGGCTTTGCGCTCCACGGTGAAGGCCGCAGGCTTCCTGACCCGCGATAGCCGTGTGGTCGAGCGTAAGAAATATGGCCGCGCCAAAGCACGCCGGAGCTTCCAGTTCTCCAAGCGTTAATTTCGCAGGCTTTATCGATACGCAAAAAGGCGGGCATCCACTGGGCGGCCCGCCTTTTTCTTTGCTTATTCTCACCGTTAGCCCTGAGTCCTTCGAAGGGTCTATGTCGTTTTACCTTCAAACGTCATTGCGAGCGTAGCGAAGCAATCCAGGGCGTCTCGCGTTGCTCTGGATTGCCGCGTCGCTTCGCTCCTCGCAATGACGAACAATTCAAGTTTGGCCTTGTGCTAACTCAGCAACCTCGCTTCCTTCCACTGACGCGACTGCGCGGCAACGGATCGCTTTGCCTTTGGCGGTGCAATCCCCAAAGCCGCAGGCAAAGCGCTGTCGATATCGCCATGGCGGAAGCGGAAGCCGTTAAACAGCAGCTTGACCGGCAGCGCCTTCTGGCTGGCGAGGAACAGGTCGTCCGCCATCTCGCCAAGCAGCGGTTTCAGCAGCCATGTTGGCAGCGGCATAAAGGCCGGACGCTGCAATATGCGGCCAAAGGCGCGAGCAAAGTCGCGTTGCCGCACCGGATTGGGCGCAACCGCATTGACCGCGCCGCTGACCTCTTTGCGCGCCATGCAGAAGACGATGGCGCGCACCAGATCATCGCGATGGATCCAGCTCATCCACTGCCGCCCATTACCAATCGGGCCGCCTGCGCCAAATTCGAAGGGCAGCAGTAATTGCGCCACAAGCCCACCTTGATGCGCCAGCACCATGCCAATGCGCAGCTTGACGATACGCATGCCGAACAGCGCGAAGCGGTCCGCCAATGCCTCGACCTCGCGGCAGCTCTCCGCCGCAAACCCCTGACCGGAAGTGCTGCCCTCATCGATCACTGCCTCGCCGCTATCGCCATAATAGCCGACCGCGCTGGCAGCGATATAGACAGGCGGGCGGCTGATCTGACGACGGCAAAAGTCGTGCAGTTGCTGCGCCACCTCGGCGCGGCTGTCTAAGATGAGTTGCTTGCGCTTGGCGGTCCACAGCCCGCCTGCGACCGAAGCGCCGGCAAGATTGATGATGGCATCAAAATAGGGGCGGCCATCGGGATGCTCATCGGCGATCCAGTCGAGACTGTTCATCAGCTTGACCGGATGGCGCAGATGGCGGGCGCTGGAGATGCTGCGGGTCAATACACTGACCTCATGCCCGGCATCGACCAGCGCTTCGACCAGACGGCTGCCGACAAAGCCGGTGCCGCCCGCCACCAGAACGCGCTGCTGTGGCGGCAATGCGCTGGCCAGTGCCGCCGGGTCGTCGCCCAGTTCGGCCATGGCATCAAGACGCCGCGCGGCGAACAGATCGCGCAGGCCGAAGATGATCACCGACAGCGCCGAGAGCGCGAGAAAGGTTGCCAGCCATCCCTGCCAGACGAAAGGCAGAGCGCTCGGCAGCTGCGCGGCGGCAAACAGCTTGGGCAGCAACAGCGCCAGCACCACGCCATAGTTGAGCGTCAGCAGCGTATGGGTAACCCGCTCGCTGGCGGGCAGCAGCCGCACCCGGTCTTCTTCGACAAAGTCCACCAAGGTGATGCCCAGCTCAATCACCAGTAATGCCATCAGGGCGATCGCCCAGGCACCAGCAGGGGCGGTCAGGCCGAGCATCAGAAAGACAGCGGCATAGATCAGGTTGCGTACGCCATGCAGTCGCAATTCGAATTGCTGGCCTTTGGACCAGCCCAGTCGCTGCGTCATCTCATGATGAAACAGCGTATCAAACGCGCCCATGAATATCTGCAAAAGCAACAGGGCGATCAAGATCGGATCATTCAGCATGGTGCTTTCTCCTCATCTTCAAACAGGCAGACTTGCTCGATCATCACGCCGAACAAGCGGTGCGAGAGCTTCAGGGTGAAGGCGAAGCGATGCTCGCCTTTTGCGATATGACCGATGCGCAAATCGCCGGGGCTGAGCCAGCGCGGCAGGCGCAATCGCGTGCCGAACAGCATCAGGAAATAATGGTCGCTGATAAAGTCGAGGCTCTGCGCATCCGCCTCCAGCCGCAGGGCAATGCCGATGCCCATGCCGAGATATTCCTCTAGGCCCGTCGGTCCGGCAAAGCGCTTCACCGAATGGATGACCTGGGGGAAACCGGCTTGGCGGCCATATTGGCGCGACCAGATCTGACCGGCAGGGGCACTGCCATGGGCAGGCAGGCTGGTGATGGTCACCGCTGCCGGACCGCAGACTGAAAAGGGCAGAGGCGCGCCGATCAGCCGCGCCGCTTGGGTGATCAGCCAGCCCGCGGCATTGGCCTTCTGCTCCACCACCATGCCGTGATAGCTGATCACGCTGTTGCCCGCTGCACTGCGCGAGAAGCGGCGACGGATGGCGGCGGGCAGACCGAGCCATTTGCCGCGCGGCAAGAGCTGGGCGAAATCGGGGCAGGGCGTCGGGGTGTTGAATCGCGCTTCGGCCTCTTTGCTTTGCGGTGCCGAAACACTATGCTTGTCTTTTATTGCGATATTTCCAGCCATAATCGTTAATCCTGATATTTCCGTATAGAGAGAAATAACTAGTCAAATTTTTTTGCGCCGATAAGCGCCCTTCTCAGTCCGCCTTTTTGCCTTTCGGGATGAATTTCAGCACCTTGCGACCCATTTTAATAAGCCGTGCCAGTGTGCCGGTGGGGATGGTGATCATTTCCGAATACCAGCCATCCATGGTGGTCACAAAATCATGCATCGATTCAATCCGCTCACGCGCGGCAGCCGAAATACGCGGATCATTGGCGGCTTCTTCACGACAGATGCTGAGCGCGGCGACAGCGGGGTCAATCTCGCGCTGCTTGCGGCCCTCGGCAATGCGAGTCATCATCTGCCACAGATCCAGCTCGGCGGTGAAATGGTCGCGCCTGTCACCCATTATCGGCACCCGGCGGATCAGCTTCCAGCCCATCAGTTCCTTGAGCGAATTGGAAGCATTGCTGCGGGCGATAGCAAGCTGATCGCTAATCTCTTCGGCGTGCATTGGCCGCTCGGCGAGATAGAGCAGAGCATGGATCTGTGCCACGGTACGGTTGACGCCCCATTGGCCACCCATCTCGCCCCAATGCAGCACAAACTGCCGCACCGCAGGCGGCAGGCTGTCTTGCTGCGGCGAATCATTCTGTGGTGCGATCTCTGTAATTTCTGTCATGACAGAAATATCTGTCATTGTTGCTGCGTACTGTCAACCCCTGACCCGATTCTATCGCACTGTATCGATGGCCATATCGATCAGTTCTGCGATATTCCGGGCGGCATAAGGTGTCAGATGCTGGTCATCATAATAGATAAAAGCCCCGTCGCGCCGGATGAAGCAGTGGGTTGAGTCGCATAGAACAGCATAGGGATCGATAAATATGATATTGCTGTGCTTGGCTGCCAGCTTGGCCATAGCGCTATTGAAATCCCGCATAAGCCCATGGCGGCGAGGATAGTGGTCCGGGCACTCGGCATCGACATATTGTTGGCAGCGCGCTGGGCCATGTTCCATTGTCTCAAGCGCCGCGCGTGCTGTCGGAACCTGCCCGATGATAATGACTTTTCGGCTTTCCGGCAGATCCTCTATGAAATCCGTGAACCGTTTACGCAGTTCTGAAGCAGCCATGGCATCCTTACCCGCCCCAGAGCTTCCTAGTCGTGTGCCTTTGCTGTCGGCCAGCGGTGCGGTCCAGTCCTGCGCGATGACCAAGACGCGGTCTGGATGCTTCTCCAAAGCGGTCCTCATCGCACGATGATTATCCCGGCATTGCCGGGCTATAGTCCCGCGCACGAGGCTGAAGAGGTCGCCAAAGCCAATACAGCTTGGCGCTCCGAGATAATCAAAACTTGCCTGCCTGTCTCTGGCCCTGGTCAATAGTGCCGCTGCATATTGTTGCGCCTGGCTGTCACCATAGAGAATGATGCCCGCCTCGCGATCTTCATTTTCAGATGCTGCATAATGCATGCGCCAATCATTGCCATTGCCTGCACTGGTGGCGACACCATAGCGGCTTTCATGCGGCAGCTGAGGTGGCATATAGCGGCCCCATAGGCCTATCGCGATAAGCAGGGCCAGAGCAGCCAACGAAAGGCCGAGAAAAGGCAAGGGTGAGCGGCCCTTGAGCAGCGTGTGACGCATTGGCCTTTCAACCAGATAATAGCTGATCCACGCGAGGACCAGGGACAGCAGCAGCAACAGGCAGAGTGTGACTGTGTCGTGGTGAAAGCTTTTGATGCGGTAATAGGCCAGGATCGGCTGGTGCCAGAGATAGGCCCCATAGCTGATCAGCCCTATGGCCACTAATGGGCGAAAACTGAGCCCCTTGCCAACCCAGCTTTGCCGCGTGGCAAACACAATGATCAGTGCGGTGCCGCCCACCGGCATTAGCGCCAGAAGCGAAGGAATGGGCGTTGCGGCGGTAAACAGGAAAATGGAAGCCGCGATCAGGCCGAGTCCGGCTATCGCGGCGGCGTTGATCACTGTCCTGCTCTTTTGGGCTATCTTTTCTCTGCCACCCTGTCGCAGCCACAGCGCGCATATGACTCCCGCTGCGAGTTCCCAGATACGGCTGGGCAGTAAATAGAAATTGGCAGTGGGCCAGACCCGCGCAGCATATTCGGCCCAACCCAGGCTGGCACCGGCAATCACGATTATCAGTGGTAACAGCCAGTCACGGCGAAAGCGCAGCACCAGCAACAACAAAAGCGGGAAGAGAATATAATATTGCTCTTCCACCGCCAAAGACCATGTGTGCAGCAGCGGCTTTTCTTCGGATAGTCCGGCAAAATAGCCATCCTGCAGCCAGAACAATATATTGCTGGCAAATAATGCGACCGCGACCAGGCTTTCCGAATAATTATCCCATTGGCTGCCGAGCATCCAGAAATAGGATGGCGGCAAAGTCGCGACGATGACCAGCAGCAAGGCCGGCAAAATCCGCCGCGCGCGCCGCTCATAGAAGCGCAGCAGCGAGAACTGGCCCTGCTCCGCCTCGTTGATGATGATCGAGGTGATCAGATAGCCGGAGATGACGAAGAAGATGTCGACCCCGACATAGCCGCCGGAAAAGGCTGCAAAACCGGCATGAAACAGCATGACCGGTAAGACAGCCAGCGCGCGCAGGCCATCTATCTCCGGTCTATAGGCAATGGCGGTCATATGACGGCCAATCGCAAAACATGGTTAATAAAGCGATAGGCAAGTGCTGTTTGCACATATTTTCATCAGGCGTTCACCCCGAACAGCCCGGTAATATCCTCACGCACACGCAGCAGTTTTTGTGTCTGCCGATCAAGCAAGGCCCAGCTGGTGACCGCTTGGACGATGGTCTTGCCTTGCGCATTGTCAAAGGCGACATTGCGGTTGAACCGCGCGCCGCGTGGTGGTTCGGATATCCATGTCCGCCCGGTGACGCTTTCGCCGAGCGCGATATTGCCGCGATAATCAATCTCGTGCCGCGTCACCATCCAGATATAGCGCTGGTGCATCTCTTCTGGCGCAATGCTGCCCCAATGCGCGGTGGCGATATCCTGAATCCACTGTACCCACACGGCGTTGTTGACATGGCCAAGCTCGTCAATGTGTTGCGATTGGGCCGTGAAGGCGAGGGTGAAAGGAGTCATAGGCTTGCGACTATGGTTTCCATCGGCAGAAATAAAGTGCGTTCTTGGCCCGGCATCGAAAGAAATTCTGCGCAGGAGAGATAGAAGTCGCGCGCTGCATCGTCTTTGGCCTGCACCAATATGGCGGCGATGCCAATGCTGCGCGAGGCCAGAGCCATGCGGCGCAGCCCATCGGCCAGCATATCTTTGCCCAATCCCTGCCCCTGAAATGACTGGTCAACCGCCAGTCGCCCCAGGATGGCAACGGGTATCGGGTCGGGCGCATTGCGCTTCAACCGCGAGGGCGCTGCCTCGCGCTGCACCGATCCTGCCGCTACGGCATAATAGCCGACAACACGCCTCTCCGAACACACAATATAGGTGCGCGAGAAACGGCTTTCATTCTTTAGCGCCTTTTGCCTGAGCCACTGGTTAAGTGCCAGGTCGCCACAGTCAAAAGCGGACAGATCATCTTCTGCCGAGAGAGGGCGCGGCGCGGAAACCATGCCGGACGGTCAGCTTTGCTCCCATGCGGGCTTGCGCTTGAGCAACGCGCGCAGCTTGGTGCCCGGTGGCGCTGGATTGTCCAGCGCTTCGGTAAAAGCAGCATGGCCATCACTATCAAGCGCAAAAAGCTGTTGATCCAGGGTGACATCAATCGCCTTTAGCCGCGCGCTTTCGACCATAAATTCGGTGCGCGTCTTGCCCAGCATCGCCGCCGCTGTATCAATCATATCGCGCGTCTGTGTCTCAATCCGCAGATTGATCGTGCTCTTGCTGGTGGAGGATGGTTCGGCCTGTTGCATACCTTGTATATGCAGTTGCGTATATACAATGTCAATACAGTGAAATGTGAGCCTGATATCTGATATCTGCGATAAGCAATGCAGTCGCCAGAAAGAGTACCGCCATATAAATAGGAACCGGCAAGAGCAGCTGCCATTGCCGATTCCTTTTGATCGCGATTCTTGTGATCACAAGCGCGGTCAGTGAGAGGATAATGAGAGCCAGATAACCGATCATGATTCGGGACGATACTGGCCTGCTCTAACTCTTACTCCGCCATCTCCATCTGCCACAGGATAAACGCAAACTCCTCCGCCGTCTCATAGAGCGAGTCAAAACGCCCTGACTTGCCGCCATGGCCTGCGCCCATATTGGTTTTTAAGAGCAGCATATTGTCGTCGGTCTTGGTGTTGCGCAGCTTGGCGACCCATTTGGCGGGTTCCCAATAGGTGACGCGCGGATCGTTGAGGCCGGCGGTGACCAGCAGCGGCGGGTAATTCTGCGCCGATACCTGATCATAGGGGCTGTAGGAGCGGATAAATTCGAAATCCTCCTTGCTTGTGATCGGATTGCCCCATTCGGGCCATTCGCCCGGGGTCAGTGGCAGGCTCTCATCCATCATCGTGTTGAGCACATCGACGAACGGCACATGCGCCGCCACTGCGCCCCAGATTTCCGGGTCGCTGTTGACGATTGCCCCCATCAGCTCCCCGCCGGCCGAGCCGCCACTGGCGGTGATGCGGCCGAGTGCGGTATAGTTTTTCGCCGCCAGTCCGCGGGCAACATCGACAAAGTCGTTAAAGGTATTGGTGCGCGCCTTCAGCTTGCCGTCGAGATACCATTGGCGGCCCAGATCATCGCCGCCGCGAATATGGGCGATGGCATAGACAAAGCCGCGATCGACAAGGCTGAGTCTTGTGGTCGAGAAATTGGGCGGCACGGCATAGCCATAGGCGCCATAGGCATAGAGATGCAGCGGCGCGCCGCCGTCGAGTTTGGTGTCCTTGTGATAGACCAGAGAGACCGGCACCATCGCGCCATCGCGTGCTTCAATGGTGACGCGCTCGGTGCGATATTCCGCGGCATCATAGCCCGAGGGGATTTCCTGCACCTTCAGCGTTTCGAGCGTCTTTGCCGCGACATCATAGTCATAAACAGTGTCGGGCGTGACCATCGACTCATAGCCAAGCCGCAGCTTGGTGACATCCCATTCGGGATTATTGCTTGTCCCGGCATTATAGCTCGCCTCGGGGAACTGGATCGGCTCGACCCGGTCTGGGTCATCATAATAGCGGATTTCCACCTGATCGAGACCGTCACGGCGGCCTTCGATGACGTAGAAGTCCTTATAGGCCTCCATGCCGGTCATATAGAAGGCGTCGGAGCCCGCGATCAGCGTTGCCCATTCGCCGGGATTGTCGATGCTGGCGGTGGCGAGGCGGAAATTGATATGCTCGTCATTGCTGTGAATATAGAGCGTGCCATCGCGCTCCTCGACCGAATATTCGCGACCCTTTTTGCGCGGGGCGACCAATATCGGCTCGGCGGTAGGATTATCGGCGGGCACCAGCCGCACTTCGCTGGTCTCATTGTCCCCGGTGGCGATGACGATATATTTCTCGTTCGATGTGGTGCCTATGCCGACGCGATAGCCCTCATCGCTCTCCTTATAGAGCTCGACATCATCCTCCACCGGGGTACCGAGCACATGCAGCCGCGCATTGTCGGTGCGCCAATTCTCATTGGCGAGACCATAGAGCAGAGCGCCCGAGTCAGCGCGCCAGATCAGGCTGGACAGCGTGCCGGGGATGGTGTCGGGAAGCAGTTCGCCGGTGCGCAGATCCTTGATCCGGGCATCAAACCGCTCCGAGCCATTGTCATCGGCGGCATAGGCGAGCAGATTGCCATCGGGGCTGACCGAAAACGCGCCGAGACGGAAATATTCCTTGTCTTTGGCCAGTTCTGTTTCGTCAAGGATCAGCACCTTGTCGCCGCCCGAAACCGGCTTGCGATACCATTTGCGATATTGCGCGCCTTCCTCAAATTCGGTCCAATATATCCAGTCGCCATCCTTTTGCGGCACCGAGCTGTCGTCTTCCTTGATCCGGCCCTTCATCTCGGCAAACAGCGTGTCGATCAGCGGCTTGTGCGCCGCCATATTTTGCTCGAACCAGGCATTTTCTGCTTTGAGATAGTCCAGGACATCTTCGTCGTCGACCTTGGGATAGCTCTGATCCTTCAGCCAGAAATACGGGTCCTCCACGGTGATGCCATGGGCTTCAAAACTATAGGGACGCTGTTCGGCCATTGGCGGTTGCGACATGGGGGTGACTTTCTCTTCTTGTGCAGTGTCCTGAGCAGACGCGATGCCGGGTGTCAGCAAGGCAGCCGCCAGAGTGAGGGGAATAAGTGTAAGACGCATGATGATCTCCATCGGGAGCATTTGGGAATGAATGGGCCAGCGCTGGAGGTACTGGCGCAATCAGGATGGGGCGACTATGTTGAAGCCAACAGGCTTTTGCAAGGGAGAACCATCATGCTCATGTCCACCCATGAGGCGCGGCTGGCGGCACTGCGCGAGCAGATGAAGAAACAGGAACTGACCGGCTTTATCGTGCCGATCTGCGATGAGCATATGTCGGAATATATCGGCAACTATGCCCAGCGGCTCGAATGGCTGACCGGCTTTGGCGGTTCGGCGGGAACCGCGGTGGTGATGGCCGAGAGCGCGGCGATCTTCACCGATGGCCGCTATACCATACAGGTGCGCGATCAGGTTGATGGCCGCCATTATGATTATGTCGGTATCGCTGACCAGTCTGTGACCGCATGGCTCGGCGATCATGCGCGTGAGGGCGATGTCATTGGCTATGATGCCTGGCTGCATACCCGCGCTTTTGTGACCGCGCTGGAAAAGGCGCTGGCGAAAAAGGGCGCCAGGGCGGTTGCGGTGGAGAGCAACCCAATTGATGCGGTCTGGGCCGATCAGCCGGAACGTTCTGACGCGCCGATGGTGGTCCATCCCGCCGAATTTGCCGGCAAGTCCGCCGAGGACAAGCGTAACGATGTTGCCGAATGGCTCAAGACAGAGGGCCATGATGCGGTGATTGTCTCGGCGCTCGATTCGGTGGCGTGGCTGTTCAATGTCCGTGGTGATGATGTACTGCATACGCCGGTGGCATTGTCCTATGCCCTGGTGCATCAGGATGGCAGTGCCGATCTGTTTGTCGCGCCGAAAAAGCTGACCGATGCGGTACGCGCGCATCTCGGCAACAAGGTCGCCGTGCATGATTATGTGGCTTTCCCTTCGGCCTTGGCAGAGCTGACGGGTAAATCGGTAGCGGTGGACCCGGAGCGGGCGGTCGCGGCGATTTTCCAGACGCTTACCGATGCAGGCGCGCAGATTAGCGAGAAGCGTGACCCGACAGTGCTGGCCAAGGCGGTCAAGAATGACACGGAAGTTTCTGGCCATCGCTCGGCGCAGGCACGTGATGGGGCGGCGCTGAGCCGATTCCTGCACTGGTTCTCGGTGGAAGCCCCCAAAGGTGGACAGGATGAACTGTCGGTCGCGGCCAGATTACAGCAATTCCGCGAAGATACCGGCGCGCTGAAAGACCTCAGCTTTGACACCATTTCCGGTGCGTCCTCCAATGGCGCTATCTGCCATTATCGCGTGAGCGAAGAAACCAATCTACCGATCACGATGAACAGCCTTTATCTGGTCGATTCGGGCGGGCAATATCTCGACGGCACCACCGATGTTACCCGCACCATGGCAGTGGGCGAACCGACCGCAGAAATGCGCAAGCGCTTTACCCAGGTGCTGCAGGGGCATATCGCGCTCGCCTGCGCCATCTTCCCCAAGGGCACCACAGGCGGCCAGCTCGATGCATTGGCGCGGCAATATCTCTGGGCCGATGGCGTCGACTATGCCCATGGCACCGGCCATGGTGTCGGCAGCTATCTCGGCGTACATGAGGGGCCTCAGCGCATCGCCAGCTTTGGCGGTATGAATGAGCCATTGGTGCCGGGCATGATTTGCTCCAATGAGCCCGGCTATTACAAGACCGATGAATATGGCATCCGTATTGAAAACTTGGTGCTGGTCGAGGAGCGCGCAGTCGAAGGCGCGGAGCAGTCGATGCTCGGCTTTGATACGCTCACCTTCGCGCCGATTGACCGCACTCTGATCGAGGTCGTGATGCTCAGCAAGGCACAACTCGGCTGGGTCAATCGCTATCACAAGAAGGTGATGCAAGTGGTCGGACCGCAGCTCGAAGGCGAGGCGCTCGCGTGGCTTACCGCTGCCTGTGCACCTTTGGGCGAATGATCCAAAATCACGCTTGACCGAATCACTTTGTTCTATCAATGTTCCGTCTGATTTTCATACTTAGAGGAGGACGGACACGATGATCGGATATGTAACACTCGGCACCAAAGACATTGCGCGCGGCGCGAAATTCTATGATGCCATCGCCAAAGAACTGGGCTTTGGCCGGATGATGGATGAAGAGAATTTCATCGCCTGGGGCGATATGGCAAGCCCTGGTGCGGGTATCTCGATCACCAAGCCTTTTGACGGCAATGAAGCGACGGTCGGCAATGGCGTGATGGTGGCGTTGCTGGCCAAAGACCCGGATCAGGTAAAGCGCGTCTATGACATTGCGATTGCCGAGGGCGGCAGTGATGAAGGCGCACCGGGGGATCGTGGTGGCGGCTTTTATGCCGGCTATTTCCGTGATTTGGATGGCAACAAGCTCAACGCCTTCTGCATGACTGCGCCGCCGGCCGAGTAAGTGCCCTTTTGATCGGTTGACATGGAAAGACAGGCGCGCGAATTGTCGATGATGAACAATGATGATCCGCGCGCCGGTTTCCGGCTGATCCACCCCCTGCGTGTGCGCTATAATGAGGCGGATATGCAGGGCATAGTGTTTAACGCCAATTATCTGGTCTATGCCGATATTGGCATTACCGCCTATTTCCGCGCGCTGGCAGAGGCGACCTTCCCCGAGGAGACCAGCCTGCATGCCGCCGATTTTCTCGGCCATTTTGGCGGCGATTGCTGGGTACGCCATGCCGATGTCGATTTCCGTGCCCCGGCCCATGCCGATGAGATGCTCGATGTCGCGCTGCGTATCACCCGTTTCGGCCGCACCAGCTTTTCGACATTGGTGCATATCATCCGCGATGGCACGCTGCTCAATGCGGTCAAGCTGACGCAAGTCTGGTTTGATCGCGAGACGGAGAAAGTCTCACCGGTGGCCGAAGGCTTTATCGAGGCGGTCAATGCCTTTGAGACTATCAGCCCAACGCGCGAGGGCGCGGCTTAGCCTTCACCATCATCTTTCATAGCCCGGCTCTGCGCCTTGCGACGGCGCAGATTTTCCCGCAACTGCGCCGCCAGACGTTCCTCGCGGCTCATAGGCTTGTCCTTGCCCTCAGCGCCTTTTCCGCCAGATTTGCTGTTCGCACTCATGCGGATTTCCCTGCCATGCACAAAAGCCAAGCGCAACATGCTTGACAAATGCCGCCCCGCTTCGCATAGGCGCGCTCTGCCGTTAACGCCGCGTTTCAACTAGCGGGCTATATGACGCGCAAAGACAAATGGTTGGCTGCTGTAGCTCAGTGGTAGAGCGCATCCTTGGTAAGGCTGAGGTCGAGAGTTCAATTCTCTCCAGCAGCACCATTTCTTCTCCTGACATTGCGAATTCTTCCGCCCTGCGCCACTATGCGTATCAGTATTCCGGTTGATCCGACAGGAGCACAATATGCGTTTGCCATCACGATTCACGGCCCGCCTGATGGCCCTGTCCATTTTAGTGACAGGGATTGCCACAACTGCCTCGGCCCAACTCATGACCGAGCGCGGGATTGATGCGGCGTCGGCGCAGACGGTGCTGCAGGGCTGCTTTGCCGATGCCGAGGCGAAGCAGCAGCGCTTTTCCATCATCGTTGTCGATAGCGGCGGCCATCTGGTCGCGGCTTTGCGGATGCAGGGCGCGCGTCCGGGTAATACCGCCTTTGCCACTGAAAAGGCCAAGGCGGCCGCGCTCTGGGGCTTTGCCACATCGCGTATGGAACGCAGCGCCGAAAATCTGCCGGGCTTTGCCGATGCGCCTGCGGTGGTAACCGTAGCCGGTGGTGTGCCGATCTACAGCGCCGATGGAAAGCAGATATTGGGCGCAATCGGTGTGTCCGGCGGTGCTCCTTCGGCTGATGAAGCCTGCGCCAAGGCGGGCATCACAGCGGCGGGGCTACAGGCGGAACGGGTGCGCTAGATCCGCTGCAAAGCGGCCCGCTAGGCCACGACCGGCGGCAACGTGTCGATCCATGGCCGCGCCTCTTCAATCTGATAACTGAGCTCCAGCAGCGTCTTTTCATTGCCGATCCCGCTGCTGAGCAACACGCCTATGGGCAGGCCTCCGCTCAGGCCCCAGGGCAGACTGATGCTCGGCGTGCCGGCAAGATTATGCATCGAAAAATGCCCGACCAGCTGGCCAGAGCGGTCAGAGTTTTGCGCAAATGGCAGGTCGCCGCGCGTCCAGCCCAGTTCGGGCGCGGGCATGGAGGCTGATGGTGTGAGCCAGGCATCATAGGTGGCGAGCCAGGTGCGTATCTTCTCCGCTTCACGCTCCAGCCGCACAAAGGCTGCAGCGACATCCTGTTCGGACAGGCTTCGGACATTGTCGGCCAGATCGACCGTCCATCCTTCCAACAGGCCTGCATCGCGCGCTGACCCGCCCGCCATCTTGTTGGCAGCGTCGACAATCGGCACAACCGCCTCGCCCCATAGCACGGTAAAGTCATCGGTAATCTCGTCAGAGACGCCCGGACCTGCGTCCACCATCTCCACCTGATGCCCCAGCTCTTCCAGCTGCTTGGCGGCCTCCATAACCGCATTGGCAACATCGGGATGCGGTGGTCTGCCCTGCAGGTCATTTACGGTGACTGCAATGCGCTTCGGCGTTGTTTCGCTTTGCTTCACCAGGCCAACAGGGTCTAGCGGGCCGTTCTCGGCTTCGGTCAGCGCCAGCATCAGGGCATTGTCACGCACCGACAGGCTGACACAATGTTTGATGCTGAGATCAATGGCGCGCGCCGGATTGCCCTGATCGGGAAAGCGCCCGCGCGATGGTTTCAGTCCAACCAGACCGCATTGCGCCGCCGGGTTGCGGATTGAGCCGCCGCCATCGCTGGCCTGCGCAATCGGGATGATCCGCGCCGCCACCGCTGCTGCGGCCCCACCGCTTGAGCCACCCGCGCTATGACCGGTATTCCACGGGTTCTTACAGGATTTATAGGCCAGTGGTTCGGTGGTGCCGAGCAGGCCAAATTCCGGCGTCGCGGTCTTGCCGAGTATGATGACGCCGGTCTCGTCAATCTTCTGGGTATAGGGCGTTTTCTTTTCGCCCATCGCACCTTTGAACATCGCGGTCCCGCGCTCCCATTTCATGCCGGGATATTCGTTCAGGTCTTTCAGCGCATAGGGCAGGCCGGAATAGGGACGGTCAGGAAAGGGCAGATTGCGCGCTTTTTCCAGCGCCTGTTCGGGGCGCACATCGACAAAGGCGTTGATCTCGGGATCGACTTTTTCGATTCTCTCAAGCGCGGCAGTTACGGCCTCTTCCGCGCTCATATGCCCGTCGGCGATAAGCGACGCTTGCGAAACACCGTCGAGCTTGGTCAAATCGCTCTCACCGCCGGGGATATCCGCCTCTTTGCATCCACCCAATGAAGCCAGCGCGAATGTCGATGTCATACCGGCCATCATCTGCCGTCTTGTGCAATCCATGTTCCTCTCCTTTTTCTTTTCAGCCTAGCGCTAGGCAGGCGGAAATGTCCATCAGCCAAGGTGGATTTTACGTCTTTTCGCTTATCGCTTGCGGCACGGCGATGAGCGCGATACGGCGCTGAATATGCAGTTTTTCTCCGACAATGCCGCGCCGGTGCATCCTCAGGTGATGCAGGCGATTATCGACGCCGATCAGATCGATGCACCCTATGATGGCGATGCTTGGAGTCAGAAGCTCGACGCGGCCTTTTCGCAAGTGTTTGAGACCGAGGTGACCGCCATCTGGGTCGCCACCGGCACCGCTGCCAACAGTCTGGCGCTGGCGGCTTTATGTCCGCCGCATAAGGGCATCATCTGCCACAGGCTGGCGCATATTGAACAGGATGAGTGCGGCGCACCGGGTTTCTATACCCATGGTGCCAAGCTGATGCTGGTGGACGGTGAGGGGGCCAAAGTCGCCCCCGATGCAGTCACCAATACGCTGGCCGCAATCCGCGATGATGTGCATCAGGTGCAGGCGGCGGCGCTTTCGGTGACCAATGCCAGCGAATATGGCCTGACCTATTCGCCGGAGGAAATGGCAGCGCTGGGGGCTGTGTGCAAAGAGCGCGGGCTTGGTTTTCATCTGGATGGCGCACGCTTTGCCAATGCCGTCGCCAGTACGGGCGCATCGCCTGCTGATCTGACATGGCGCGCAGGTGTCGATGCGCTGAGCTTCGGCTGCGTCAAAAATGGCGCGATGAATGCCGAGGCGCTTATCCTGTTTGACCGTGATCTGGCGAAGGACACGCGCTATCGGCTGAAGCGCGCCGGGCATTTAATGTCCAAGGGCCGCTATGTGGCGGCGCAGCTTTTGGCGATGCTGGAGGGTGATCTGTGGTTGAGCAATGCCCGTGCCGCCAATGCCGGTGCAACGCTGATTGCCGAGGCGGCCGGGGATCGTTTGCTCTATCCGGTGCAGACGAATGAGGTGTTTCTGAAACTCGGCCCGGGCGAGGCCGATGCGCTGCGGGCAAAGGGTTTCGATTTTTACGATTGGGGCGTGGTGATGCCAGAGGCAGGCGGTGAGGCCCGCTTTGTCACCAGCTGGAATCAGGATGCCGAGGCGGTGCGACCGCTGGCCGATGCGATAGCGGCGCTGTGAGCGACACAACCGCGCAGGCCCCGCGCGATATTACCGGCGAAACCAGCTTCTGGCAGCCATCGGTGCTGCTCCCCTTCATCACCGTGTCGTTGATCTGGGGCGGCACATGGATTGTGATCCGCGATCAGCTCTCGGTAGTGCCGCCCAGCTGGTCAGTCTGTTACCGCTTCATTCTCGCCGCCGCCGCGATGTTTGTGCTGGCGCGGGTCCGTGGCCTGCCGTTGATGCTGGATCGCCAGGGCCATTTCTGGGCGATATTGATTGGCCTGTTTCAGTTCAGCGGCAACTTCAACTTTGTCTATCGCGCCGAGCTTTATGTCACCTCGGGGCTGGTCGCGGTGATGTTTGCACTGCTGATTATCCCCAATGCGCTGTTTGGCGCGCTGTTTCTCAAGCAGCGGATCAGCGGTCTGTTTCTCATCGGCTCGCTTCTCGCCATGGCCGGGGTGGTGGCGCTGTTCGTGCATGAATTTGAGGCTGCCGGGCAAAGCTTCGATGCGCTGTGGCTCGGCATAGGCTTTACCGTTCTGGGCATTTTGTGCGCGTCGATTGCCAATGTGATGCAGGGGACCAGTGCGCTGCAACGCTGGCCGATCATTACCATGCTCGCCTGGGCGATGCTCTGGGGTGTGGTGATCAATGCGGCCTATGCCCTCCTAACGGTCGGCGCGCCGGTAGTGGAATGGCGCTGGAGCTATTGGGGCGGTATCGCCTATCTGGCACTGGCCGGATCGGTGGTGACATTTCCCCTCTATTTTGCCTTGATCCGCCGCATCGGCCCCGGCCGCGCCGCCTATTCCAGCACCATCGTCCCGGTGGTGGCGATGGTGTTTTCGACGCTGTTTGAGGGCTATATCTGGTCCATGCTGGCAGTGGTTGGTGGCCTATTGGCGATGGCGGGTCTGGTGATCGCCATGCAGGCGCGGCGGGGATAGTGTTGCGCTTTGTTTGGTTTCATAAAAGCCACAAAGGGAAAAAGGAAAGAAGAGGCTGCGCCATGTCTCGACCTTAGCACATTGCCGAATGGCATCGGCTCGCGGAAAGGATGCAGCATCAATCCCGTCCCCTTTGGGGACAAAAAATGCTGCTGAGTGTGCAACGGGAACATGCATAAGTTGGCTATGACCAACGGTAACAATATGGTGAGAGCCCTTTTATACTTTTTCCCTTTTTGGCTTTTATGAAACCCTTATGGCCCTAGCCGCCACTCTCGCCCTCAAGAATAGCGCGCAACCCATGCTTATAGGTCGGATATAACGGCTCCCAACCCAGAACCCGCTTGGCCTTGCCGTTCGCCACGCGGCGGTTCTCGCTGTAGAATTTGCGCGCCATGGGGGAGAGTTCGGCCTCTTCCATGCTCTGCAGTGGCGGCGGGTCCATGCCAAGTAGCTCAGCGCCATAGCTGGTGACGAGATGCTGGGCGCAGGGCTGATCATCGGCGAGATTATAGACGCCCGGCGGTCCGGAAAATCCGGCGATGATGCCGCTGGCAATATCCGCAACATGGCAGCGGCTGAATACCTGTCCCGGCTTGTCGATGGAACGCGCGCTGCCATCGCGCAGCCGGTCAAGTACGCTGCGCCCGGGGCCATAAATGCCGGGCAGGCGAAAAACGCGCACATCATCGCGCAAGTCCTGCCAGCCGAGATCCGCCGCCGCGCGCGCGGTGCGACGGCCCGAACCTATCGGCGCGCTTTCATCAACCCATGCGCCCTCAACATCGCCATAGACCCCGGTGGCAGAGATGTAGCCGACCCATTTATTGGCTCCGGCGTTGGCTATGGCCTCGCCATAATTGTCGAGCACCGGATCGGTGCCGGTGTCGCGATCGGGTGGGACCGAGGAGAGGATATGGGTTGCGCTTTCCAATCTTGCCAAAACGGCTTCAGGATTAGCAAAGGTCGTGGCGGTAAAGCCATTGCCGACAGCGCCCCCGCGCCGCGTGGTGCCGGAAATCTGCCAGCCTTGCTCGTGCAGTGTCGCGGCTAAATGGAGTGCGGTATAGCCCATGCCGAAGATAAAGAGGTGGAGGTTAGGCATATATTGTTGACCCTTATTCTCCCCTCCTCCTTTAGGGGAGGGGCAGTGAGACTTAATGAGCGCAGCGAATTTAGTCGCAGCGGGGTGGGGGATATCCACTTGCGCTGCACCTGAGGGACGCCCCCCACCCCAACCCCTCCCCTAAAGGGGAGGGGCTATATACTCGCCAGTTTTAGAATGCTCTGCCAACAATCGCAATTGCGGCCATTGGCAATGGGGCGTAAGAGTCTGCGCCATGTCTGACAATCCGCACGCCCCGAACAAGGAACTGGCCGAAGCCGCGACGCCGCCAACGCCGCCCACCATTTATCGCAAGGACTATCGCCCGCCCGATTGGCTGGTGCCCGATGTCGCGCTCGGCTTTGATCTCGATCTCGCCGAGACGCTGGTGCAAGCCGATATTCAGGTGACGCGCAATGGTGATCATGGCGAGCCGCTGCGGCTGGAAGGTGATGGGCTGGAGCCGGAGGAAGTGTTGGTCGATGGTGCGGCTTCGAATGACTGGCGGCTGGAAGAAGGCGCGCTTATCCTGCCGCTGTCGGGTGATGCCCACCGTATCAGCATCACCACGCGGATTCAGCCCGACAAGAATACGCAGCTTATGGGGCTGTATGCCTCTAACGATATGCTGTGCACCCAATGCGAGGCGGAGGGGTTCCGGCGGATTACCTTCTTCCCTGACCGGCCTGATGTGCTGAGCCGCTACACCGTCGAAATGCGTGCCGACAAAGAGCGCTTTCCGGTGCTGCTCTCCAATGGCAATCTGGTGCGTGAAGAGGCGCTGGAAGATGGGCGGCATCTTGCCGAATGGCATGACCCCTGGCCCAAGCCGAGCTATCTCTTCGCGCTCGTGGCCGGCGATCTGGTCGCCAATCGCGACAGCTTCACCACTATGTCGGGCAAAGAGGTCGATCTCGCTATATGGGTGCGTCCCGGCACTGGCGATCTGGAGCGCACCGGCCATGCGATGACGGCGCTGAAAAACTCGATGCGCTGGGATGAGGAACGCTATGGCCGCGAATATGATCTGGCCGTGTTCAACATCGTCGCGGTCAGCGATTTCAATATGGGGGCGATGGAGAATAAGGGCCTTAACATCTTCAATTCGCGCTATATTCTGGCCGATCCCGATACCGCAACCGATGCCGATTTCGACGCGATTGAGGGCGTTGTCGCGCATGAATATTTTCACAACTGGTCGGGCAATCGCGTTACCTGTCGCGACTGGTTCCAGCTCTCGTTGAAAGAGGGCTTTACCGTGTTCCGAGACCAGAGCTTCTCCGCCGATATGGGCAGCGCCCCGGTCAAGCGGATCGAGGACGTGCGGGTGCTGCGCGCGGCGCAATTTCCCGAAGATGGCGGCCCGCTGGCGCACCCCATCCGCCCCGACAGCTATATGGAAATCTCCAATTTCTACACCGCTACAGTGTATAACAAGGGCGCCGAAGTCATCCGTATGATGGCGACGCTTGCTGGGGATGATGGCTTCCGCAAAGCCACGGATCTTTATTTCGATCGCCATGATGGCGAGGCGGCGACATGCGAGGATTTTGTGCTGGCGATGGAGGATGGTGCAGGGCTTGACCTGACGGTTTTCCGCCGCTGGTATGAGCAGGCGGGGACGCCGCAGGTCACGGCCAAGCTGGACCATGACCCGCAAGCCAAAACCGCAACCCTGACGATCAGCCAGAGCGTGCCCGACACACCGGGTCAGTCGGACAAGCAACCGATGGTGCTCCCGCTCAAAACCGCGCTAATCGACCGTGCCACCGGACAGCATAAAGGCGAGCAGTTGCTGGTACTCGAAGAAGCGGAACAGCGCTTCACCTTTGATGGCTTTGATGCACCCCCGGCGCTTTCCATCAATCGTGGTTTCTCCGCCCCCGTCACCCTGTCGAGCGGACAGGATGTCGAGACGCTCGCCTTTCTCGCGCGGCATGATGATGACAGTTTCGCCCGTTATGAGGCGCTGCAACAGCTGGTGACCGAGCGTTTGGTCTCTGAAGCCAGCGGTAGCGAGGCCGAGGTCATTGACGACGCGATGCTGGCGCAGGTCTTTGCCGATATCCTCGCCGATGACCGGCTGGAAGAAGCGATGCGCGCTGAATTGCTTACCCTGCCAAGCGAGAGCTTTGTCGGCGAGCAGATGGCGGTAATCCGCCCCGATCGGGTAAATCAGGCGCGCCAGGCGATGCGCAAGATGCTCGGCGCAAATTTGGCCGAGCAGTGGCAGCAGCATTATGTCAAACTCGCGCCATCGGGCTTTGCCATGGATGGCGCAGCGCGGGGTGCGCGGCGGATGCGTGGGTTGGCGCTGGCCTATCTCGTCGCCGGAGAGGTGGGCGATGCCGCGGGAACCGCGCATGCGCATTTTGAGGCCGCCGATAATATGACCGACCGGCAGACCGCGCTGGCCTCCTTAGCGGGGATGGAGCATCCGCTGCGCGAACAGGCGCTCGATGCGTTCTATACGCGCTATAAGGACAATGCGCTGGTGCTCGACAAATGGTTCTCGCTACAGGCGCTGAGCTTCCATCCCGATGTACTCGAACATATCGCCGCGCTGGCCAAGCATCCTGATTTCACCCTGGCTAATCCCAATCGGGTGCGCTCACTTTATGGCGCGCTGGCCGGCAATCCTTCTGCCTTCCACCATGCCAGCGGGCAGGGCTATCGCATGCTCGCCGATATGGTGATCGCGCTCGACCCCAAAAACGCGCAGACCGCGGCGCGCTTTATCCCGCCTCTGGGCCGCTGGCGGCGGTTCGATGAGGGCCGCGCCGGGCTGATGCGCGCCGAGCTGGAGCGTATCCGCAATGTGGATGGCCTGTCGCGTGACACCACCGAGCAGGTGGTCAAGAGCCTTGGCTAAGCTCCTGAGCTGTTCCGCCTTTGACGACATGGACCGTATCGCGCATGGCTTCACCACGCGCGCCGAGGACTTGGCTGATCTGGGCAATACCGGGCTGGCAGGCGGTGGTGATCTCGCCACGGCCCAAACCAACCGCAGGCTATGGGCCGGCGCGGTGCTTGCTGATGCGCCGCTGGTCGGTGTCTATCAGATCCATTCCGCCGAAGTGGTCACGGTCAGCGCGCCATGGGATGATGCCAATCGCCCCAAGGCCGACGCGATGGTGACCGACCAGCCGAATATCCTGCTCGGCGTATTGGGTGCGGATTGCGCCCCGGTGCTGCTCGCCGATGATGCGGCAGGCGTTGTTGGCGCAGCCCATGCCGGATGGCAGGGCGCACTGGCGGGGGTGACAGATGCAACGGTGGACGCGATGGAAAAGCTGGGTGCGACCCGCGAAAATATCATCGCCGCGATCGGCCCGTGCATCGCGCAGAAAAGCTATGAGGTGGATAGCGGTTTCTACCGCAAATTCTGTGAAGCCAATGCCGAAAATGACCGCTTTTTCGGCGCGGGCAAGGATAGCGAGCATCATCAATTTGATCTCGAAGGCTATATCGCCGCGCGGCTCTCGGGCTGTGGCGTGCACACTGTGGCCTGTATGGGCGAGGACACCTATACCCAGCCCGACCGCTTCTTCAGCCACCGCCGCGCGACGCATGAGGCCCGCGATAATGAGGGGCGGCAATTGGGGATGATTGGGTTGCGTGCCTAACCTCCAACCGTTCGTGTCGAGCGCAGTCGAGACACGGCCCACCGCGTGCATCTGCCTCTCGACTTCGCTCGAGGCGAACGGAGCGGTTCTGTGAAACCTCAATCTCGTTCCTTTTTGCCCGCTTGAAGTTTCATAAAAGCCACAAAGGGAAAAAGGAAAGAAGAGGGCGTATCAAGCATATAGTTTCGGCCCGCCATTGCTTCCTATCACCCTGGGGAAGATCTGCGGGAAAATCCCCGTCCCCTTTGGGGACGAAAAACCAAGTGCTATTTGACAGCAAGAGCTGATATCGGCGTTTGCACCAACACGGTCCAACACAGCACGACCCCTTTTTTACTTTTTCCCTTTGTGGCTTTTATGAAACAGCGCCCTCTCCAACAGGGCTAACGCATTGCAATTTTTGCGCTATAGCGCCTCAATGACCACTACACCCCTGTCACCGGAAACCGCGAAAACAGGCCGCAACACCGCCGAGAATATCGGCCTCGTCGCCGGGCCGGTGGCGATGCTGGCAACGCTGATATTCCCCGCACCCTTGGGCATGGCCGACCCGGCTTGGGCGATGGCGGGGCTGACCTTATGGATGGCGACATGGTGGATGACCCAGGCGCTGCCGCTCACCGCCACAGCCTTGCTGCCGTTTCTGGTGATGCCGCTGACCGGGGTGATGGACGTCAACACCGCCGCGTCGAAATTCTATTCGCCGATATTGTTCCTGATATTGGGCGGCGCGTTTCTGGCGCTGGCGATTGAACGCACCGGGCTGCATAAAAGGCTGGCGCTGGCGATTATCCGCCGCGCGGGCAGTGGCAGCAGCATAAGTCTCATGCTCGCCTTTATGATTGCCACCGCGCTGCTGTCGATGCTGATTTCCAACACCTCAACGACGCTGATCATGGTGCCGATTGCCGTCGCGGTGCTGGCGGCAGGCGGAGTAAAACCGGGCGAGACAGAGGGTTTTGCCGGGGCGCTGCTTATGGGCATTGCCTTTGCCGCCTCAATCGGTGGGCTGGGCACATTGGTGGGCTCGCCGACCAATGCCATTGCCGCCGGCCTGATCAACGAGACATTGTCGATCGAGGTCACCTTTGTCAGCTGGGCCAGCTATGGCCTGCCGGTGGTGGTGCTGGGCATCCCTATTTGCGCGCTGATCCTGGCGCGGGTGCAGCGGTTGGGGTCGGACAGTTTCGATGTCGCGGTCGCGCGCACCGCCATAGGCTATGCCGGTGCATGGACGCTGCCGGAAAAGCGGTTGGTGCCGGTGATCCTGTTCGTCGTCACCGGGTGGTTGGTGCTGCCTCTGGTCAAGCCGCAATTGCCCGCCGGGGCGCTGCATGATGGCAGCATCGCGATTATCGGCGGCCTGTTGCTGTTCATCCTGCCCGATGGCACCGGGCGGCCTTTGCTGGTCTGGAAAGAGGCCAATCGCGCGCCCTGGGGTGTGATCATGATGTTCGGCGGCGGCCTCGCACTGGCGGCGGGGATTATCGCTTCGGGGCTTGCTGACTGGCTCGGCGCAGCGCTTGAACCGCTATCTGCCGTACCCTTGCTTGTGGTCGCGGTGGCACTGGTCGGGTTGGTGATACTGGTCACCGAATTTGCCAGCAATGTCGCAACGGCAAGCGGGATCATGCCGGTGGTCGCCAGCCTGATCCTCGCCATGGGGGTTGATCCGGTGCTGCTCGCCATGCCCGCCGCACTCGCCGCCAGCTGGGGCTTTATGCTGCCCTCCGGCACCGGCCCCAACGCCATCGCCTGGGCCAGCGATCATATATCTTTGCCACGGATGTTGAAGGCGGGGTTTTTGCTCGATGTGGCGGGTGTGCCGTTGATGGTGGGGGCGGTGTGGCTGGTGGCAACTTTAGTATAACTACACTTCGATTTAGGGCTTTGTGAAATGAAACGCGATATGGAGACAATCAGAGAAATGCTGCTTTGGATGGAGGAGCAGGACGAGCGCCTTTTTATGCTTGGTGAGTTGCCTATCTTTGATGATAACCGCGAGAAGACAATTGCCCATTTGACTATGCTTCAATCCGCAGGATTCATTGATAAAATGCCAAGTGGTGCATTCAGCATCAGTTGGGAAGGCTACGAGTTTCTGGATAAGGTTCGAGATCCAGAAATCTGGCGAAAAACCAAAGATGGAGCTGAAAAAGTCGGCTCTTGGGGTATTAAACTTATAGGTGAATTGGCTTCCGGTTATATTAAGCTGAAAGCCTCTGAATTAGGTCTCCCTACGATGTAATGTCCTTATCAGTATATTGCTATTCCTAGCGCGAAAAGTTATTCCAAATATGGTAGCTGGCGGTTCATTCCTGCGGAGGTTAGGAAATTGCGCCAAGCCCAGTATCACTAATTGCTCCCGCCTTCCTGGGAGCGCTTTCGGGCGGTGTCGGTCGTACAGAGACTCACATATCCGGCAGCGCCCTATAGGGAGGATTTCATATGGCAGAGACCAGCGATTCTATCGATACCCCAACCCCGCGCCGCAAGCCCAAGCCGGCGATTGAGGAAATTGCCGGGCGCAAATTAAAGCCTGCGACTCTGATGATGGGGCATGGCTTTGACCCGGCTTTGTCCGAGGGGTCGCTCAAACCCCCGATCTTCCAGACATCGACCTTCGCCTTTGAGAACGCTGCGGCGGGCAAGCGTCATTTTGAGGGCATTACCGGCAAGCGCCCCGGTGGTGCCGAAGGGCTGGTTTATTCGCGCTTTAACGGCCCCAATCAGGAGATTCTGGAAGACCGTCTCGGCGTCTGGGATGGCGCGGAGGATGCGCTGGCCTTTTCCAGCGGCATGACCGCGATCTGCGTGATGATGCTGGCGCTGTGTTCGGCGGGGGATGTGATTGTCCATTCGGGCCCGCTCTATGCCGCCAGCGAAGGATTTGTCGCCAAATGGCTAAGCAAATATGGCGTGACTTATGTCGATTTCCCCGCCGGTGCGACGCGCGAGGAACTCGACGCGGTGCTGGAGCAAGCGAAAGCCCAAGCCGAGCAGCAGGGCGGCAAGGTCGCTTTGGTCTATCTCGAAAGCCCCGGCAATCCGACCAATGCGCTGGTGGATATTGAGGCGGTATCGGCGTCGCGCGATGCGGTGTTAGGCGAAGATGGCCCGCCGATCGCCATTGACAATACGTTTCTTGGCCCGCTGTGGCAGCGGCCATTGGAACATGGTGCGGATGTGGTTGTGTACAGCCTCACCAAATATGTCGGCGGTCATTCGGACCTTGTTGCTGGCTCGATTGCCGGTGCGAAGAAATGGATCGACCCGGTGCGGGCATTACGCAACACCATGGGCGGCATTTGCGACCCCAATACCGCCTGGATGCTGATGCGTTCACTGGAGACGGTCGAACTGCGCATGCAACGTGCGGGCGAAAACGCGGCCAAGGTGTGCGAATTTCTTGGCGACCACCCCAAGGTCGAGGGGCTGGGCTATCTCGGCATGATCTCGGACGCTCGCCAGCAGGATATTTATAACCGCCATTGCCTCGGCGCGGGCTCCACCTTCTCGGTGTTTATCAAGGGGGGCGAGGAAGAGAGCTTCCGCTTCCTCGACTCCTTAAAAATCGCCAAGCTGGCCGTCAGCCTTGGCGGCACCGAGACTCTGGCCAGCCACCCGGCGGCGATGACACACCTCTCCGTCCCGCGCGAACGCCGGGCGCAGCTGGGCATCACCGATAATCTGGTGCGCATTTCGATCGGTATCGAGGATGCCGATGATCTGATCGCTGACTTTGATCAGGCCTTGGCGGCGGTGTAATCCTTCTATCACCCCCTCCTGTTCGCGGGAGGGGAGGGTTTTCCAGTTACCACTGCGCGAGACAGTTTCATAAAAGCCACTAAGGGAAAAAGGATAAAAAGGGCTCGCGCCATTCTGCGAAGAGAGTGATATGCAGGCAGACCTTCGTTCTCTTGGCTGACTTGGCAACATGCTTTCGTCCCCAAAGGGGACGAGACTATTATCGTTCGCTCTCGCCAAGCATCTAATGCGTGAAGGCGCACTGAGTTCTGTTCTTGATACTAACTCTTTTTGGCTTTTTCCCTTAGTGGCTTTTATGAAACCTTTATCGATCATCCAACTCGCCACTGCTGTCACTATCTCGAACGACCGAGACCATATTTACGCGGCACATTGGCGGCCTTCAGATGTGCTATCACCTCTGCCTGCAAGGCTTCCGAAAACTCCGTCTTGGGTAGCATATTGAACAATCTATCACTCTGATAAAGCAACACATTGTCGCGTCCATCATGCCAACCGACAAAGCCGCTCCACGGCAGTTGTGAGCGGCCATATTCATTGTCGATGACGATTACCTTATCGTCCCAACTGACGCTGGTTGGTGCGCGGATAGCGAGATGCTGCCGCCATGCCTTGCGAGCAAAATAGGGAGTGAGCAGATAGCTGCCGATATGGATAATCGCGACAACAGCAATCGTGACCAATAGGGATAGTACCGCCATTCCAATCGCATCTTGGATGCTGACATCACCGTCAGATGTCCATCCGAGGATAAGCATAAAGACAAGATAGAAGAACCATAGAATCGCGCACCCTTTGGCGATTTTTTTCCAGCTCGCTGCGCCGCGCCACCAGTCGCGCTGCGCTGCGATCATCGCCTGTTCGCTCAGGGTAAAATGCACTGGTTCCATTACATCCTGCCCTTCAGCAATATCCACGCCGCCACGCCATTGAGACAAGTATAGCCGAGATAAGCGCCGAGCGCGGCCATATAGCCGACATTCACAAAGCTCATCGCTGCCAGCAATATGGTATATTCCAGCGCATAACCGCCCCAGCCGCCGGTGGCGCGGTCAAAGGCTACGCGGGTTGACTGGATCGCCGGATGACCGGACTCCATCACCGCCTTGTGCATGGCGAAATTGGCAATGCCGAGGAAAAACATCAGGATGATCGGAAGCATTAGGGTCAGATAGGCGCTGAATTGGTCTTTGCCTAGATTGGCATTTATCACCAATATCGTCATTGCGAGCGAAGCGAAGCAATCCAAAGCCGATCAAGTGCCGCTCTGGATTGCTTCGTCGCCCGAAACAAGTTCGGCCTTCTCGCAATGACGGAAACAGTCAGATCGTACACCTATGGCTTATGCTATGTTTGTGCTCTGAAGCGATAAGACGTGAGGGAGAAAGACAATGGATGTGCAGGGCAAAACGATAGTGATAACCGGCGGCGCAACAGGTCTGGGCTTTGCACTGGCGAAGCGGCTGGGGGCCGAAGGCGCACGGATACTCCTCTGCGAGCCGCGCGAAGAACGGCTGCAACAGGCGTGCGAGGCGCTCGGCGAAGCGGGTGTCGATGCGAAATATCTGGTCGGCGATGTTACCAAAGCCGAGGATATGACGGCGCTGGCTGATTTTGCCTGGGGCGAAAATGGCCGGGCCGATATGTTTATCGCCAATGCCGGGGTTGGTGGCGGGCGGCAGTTCGCCTTTGATATGGATATGGCCGAGGCACGGGCTCTGTTCGAGGTCAATTTCTGGGGTGTGTGGAGCGGCATCAGCGAATTCGGCAAGCGCATGGTCGCCGATGGCCAGCCCGGCGCGGTCTATGCCGTGGCGTCGGAAAATGCGCTGTTCAACGCCATTCCGATGACCGGCAGCGCCTATGTCGCCAGCAAACATGCGGTGCTCGGCCTGATGGAAGTGATGCGCCGCGACGCGCCGGAGAACATCACCACCGGGGTGATCATGCCCGGCTGGGTTCAGTCCGAACTGACCGACTGGGCACAGGATCTCGCCATGCCCGCCGACCAGTTCGCCGATATCATCGTGCCACAGCTACTGGCGGGCGAGTTCTATTGCGTTAGTCACGCCTATAATGTCGAACGCATGCGCGAGCGCTGGGACGCGGTCTATGCCGCGTTCGACCGCTATGCGCCGCGCTATGATGGCGATGCGGAATATGATGTACAGCTTGCGTTTGCGAAGATGCAGGCAAAGGATGGTGAGTAAGCAAAATGTTTGTGGGGATAAGCTCAGTAGCGATGCGTAGAGTGACTTTCGCTACGCTCCTTGTGGTCATACTTCTGGGAGCATGTAATATGAGTGGGCGGCATGAAGATATCTGTCGCAAGAAGGCTCAGATCATAGTTCACAATACGGCTCAATGGGACATATATCAGGAAGCAGCTAACCGAGCATATTTGGAGCGTGCTAAGGAGTTCCCCAATACCCGTAGGATGGTAGCTGAACATATACCTGGATTTGAATTTAAGTTTGGCAGTAATCTAGAGGATACGCCAAAATTTATAGATGGGGAAATTGTGAGGGATGATTATTATATCATAAAAAATGGATTAATCATCGCGCAATACGTCGATTTTAGAGGGAGCTATAAAACCATCGGTTATACGCAAAGCATGTCATGTATCGGATTGTATCCCGAACTCTATTCTGGCGAACCCGTATTTAAACAGTAATTTAAATTCTCTGTTGCTCCATTGCTGAGAATGAAGGTGACTTGCTAGCAAGAATTAATGAGTTCTTTTGAGCACATCTATTGGAACAACATCCTCGGATCAGCCAGTTCATGGCCTGTACCGGGCTCGCCGGGGGTGGAGTAGAAGCCCAATATCGGGCCGCCTTGCGAATAGCCGATCAGGTCGCGCAATTCGGGCTTGAGCTCCTTGGCGATTTCCGGCGGGCAGGAGAGATATTGGTTTTCCTCCTGACGCAGCCAGCCCAGCGCATAATGGATCAGCACGCCGAGGCGGTTTTGCTGGGTTTGGTTGGCGCCGCCGCCATGGATGACGGTGCCGGAATAGAGCAGCACCGATCCGGGTTTCATCTTTGCGGGCACAATTTCATGCGGCTCCGGTTCGCGCTGGGCGTCCCATGTCTGTGATCCCGGAACCAGCTGGGTCGCACCATTTTCCTCGGTAAATTCGGTGATCGCCCAGATGGTGCTGAGCTGGGTTTCGATGCGGCGCGGAATATAGCCGCCCCACAGGCCACGGTCGCGGTGCAGCGGCTGTGCGCTTTCGCCGGGGCCGATGCTGATCGCCTGGGTGAAATGCAGCTGATAATTGTCGCAATGGGGGCCGAGAAATTGCTCGCACATGGCGTTAACCGTCGGATCGAGCGCCAGCTCGCGACAGGTGGGTGACCGCGCCAGCAATGCGCCCATGCGCCGCGTTTGGAAGCCGGAAAATTCGTTATTTCCCTCATCGGCGGCAGTCAGATAGGGGGCCAGCTCTTCGCGAATGGTGGCGATCTGATCGGCGGACAGCACATCTTCGATAATCACCGCCGCATCGCGTTGCAGCACGTCATGGATGACCTCGGTGCTGGCGGTGGCGGGGAGATAGGTCAGCTTGGGTCGCGTTTTTGTCATTGTGGTCATTGGGGGCATCCTCTCCTGTTGTCGTTATGTCTCATCAGGGAATAAATGGCCCAGCATCTCGCCCAGACATTGGTGCTGGCGTTCAGCGGGCCATAATTCGGGGTGCAGCGTGGCGCAGAGGCCTATGCCGTCCATCGCCGCGATCACGGTGCGGATATCGTGGCGCGCTGTGCCCTCATCCTTGCGGTCGATGGATTTGAGCAGCAGCGCTTCCAGTTGGGCATAGTAAAGCCGATAATGTTCATTGATCGCTTCCGACGTCTGCGCCCGACCGCAAAAGGCGAGCCAGACGCTCCAGCTGCGCTGTTTGTCCTCGCTCGTTGGCATGGAGTTGATAAAGCGCTCCAGCTGCCAGCCATGTTCATAGGCCTCGACCTGCGCGAACAGCCGCTGCCATGAGGCGTTAAACGCCGCCATCAGCAGCGCATCCTTGTCCTCAAAATAATAGGTGACCGCGCCGGTGGTCACTCCCGCCTTGCGCGCGACATCGGTCAGCTTGAAGCGATCCAATCCTTTTTCATGAATGGCATCAATAGCAGCGGCAGTAATGGCTTGCGCCTTTTCTGGGAGCGATTCGGATAACATAATAATGGTGATTATGTTTTTTGATGTGGGTTGTCAAATGGGGTTACAGTGACATGAAACCAAAGGACGACGTGATCTGGCCAAAACTGCATCGTCATTGCGAGCGCAGCGAAGCAATCCAGAGCAATAAGCTCCTGCTCTGGATTGCCGCGTCGCTTCGCTCCTCGCAATGACGCTTACCGCCAACAAAAAAGGGCGCCCCTTGTGAGGGCGCCCTTTTCCGTGTCGCTTGGACGTGAAGAGGGGGGATTATACGTCGAAGCGATCGAGGTTCATCACCTTGTCCCATGCGGCGACAAAGGCATGGACGAAAGCCTCATGCGCATCATCGGTGGCATAGGCTTCGGCCTGTGCGCGCAGTTCCGAGTTGGAACCGAAGATCAGGTCGGCGCGGGTGCCGGTCCATTTCTTCTCGCCGGTGGCGCGGTCGCTGCCGACAAACTCCATCTCGCTATCGTCGGTGGCTTCCCATGTGGTGCCCAGGTCGACAATGTTGACGAAGAAGTCATTGGTCAGCAGGCCCGGACGGTCGGTCAGCACACCATGTTGCGAACCGCCCGCATTGGCGTCGAGCGCGCGCATGCCGCCCACCAATACCGTCATTTCCGGCATGGTCAGCGTCAGCAGCGCCGCCTTGTCGACCAGCAGTTCTTCGGTCGAGCGATAATCGCTGCCGGTGTGATAGTTGCGGAAACCGTCATTGCGCGGCTCAAGCGGCGCGAAGCTTTCAGCATCGGTGTGCTCGTCAGTCGCGTCGGTGCGGCCCGGGGTGAACGGCACGGTGACGTCAACGCCAGCATCTTTCGCGGCCTTTTCGACCGCAGCGCAGCCGCCGAGAACGATCATGTCCGCCATTGAGACCGACTTACCAGAGGCAGCGCGTACGCTTTCCAGTGCTTCGAGAGCTTTGGCCAGCTCTGCCGGATCATTGGCAGCCCAGTCCTTTTGCGGCGCGAGACGGATGCGCGCACCATTGGCGCCGCCGCGGTGGTCAGTGCCGCGATAGGTCGAGGCAGAGGCCCATGCGGTTGCGACCAGGCGCGATACCGAGAGACCGGAGTCGAGGATCGCCTGTTTGAGCGCAGCAATATCGCCATCGCTCAGCGCGCCGCCTTCTGCTGCCGGAACCGGATCCTGCCAGATCAGGTCTTCGGCCGGAACCTCATTGCCCTTGTAGCGGCTCTTCGGCCCCATATCGCGGTGGGTCAGTTTGAACCATGCGCGGGCAAAAGCGTCAGCGAGCTGATCGGGATTGTCGCGGAAGCGCTCGGAAATCTTGCGATATTCCGGGTCGACCTTCATCGCCATATCGGCGGTGGTCATCATCAGCGGCTGAGTCTTGCTCGGGTCATGTGCCATCGGCGCTTCGGGCGCGTCCTGACCGGCTTTCGGCGTCCACTGATTGGCACCGGCAGGGCTCTTGGTCAGCTCCCACTCATAGCCGAGCAGCACTTCAAAATATTCGCTGTTCCACTTGTTCGGCGTTGGCGTCCATGGACCTTCCAGACCGCTAGTGATGGTGTCATCACCCTTGCCCGAGCCATGGCTGCTGAGCCAGCCTTTGCCCATAGCGGCCATGTTCGCGCCTTCGGGCTCAGGGCCGACCAGGCTGTCATCACCGGCACCATGTGCCTTGCCGAAGGTGTGACCACCTGCGGTCAGTGCCACGG
This sequence comes from Parasphingorhabdus sp. SCSIO 66989, assembly GCF_032852305.1. Classification (NCBI taxonomy): domain Bacteria; kingdom Pseudomonadati; phylum Pseudomonadota; class Alphaproteobacteria; order Sphingomonadales; family Sphingomonadaceae; genus Alterisphingorhabdus (ex Yan et al. 2024); species Alterisphingorhabdus coralli. The sequence continues at coordinate 147,110 of NZ_CP136594.1, read as the reverse complement.
TTTCCTCATCATTCATCGCCATGCGGGCAAAGGTGACGCGGATATCATGTGCCGAACGGGCCGGGTCAGGCTCGCCGGAAGGGCCTTCTGGATTGACATAGATCAGGCCCATATGCACCGCGCCGAGCGGATCGAACAGTTCGCGCTCGCCTTCAAAACGGTCTTCGCCCATCCATTCGGACTCGGGGCCCCAATTGACTTCTTCCGGCTCCCAGACATCGGCACGACCGCCGCCAAAGCCGAAGGGCTTGAGACCCATATGCTCAATCGCGCAGTTGCCGGCAAAGACCAGCAGATCGGCCCAGCTCAGCTTGCGGCCATATTTCTTCTTGATCGGCCAAAGCAGCATACGCGCCTTGTCGAGATTGGCATTATCGGGCCAGCTATTGAGCGGGGCAAAACGCTGCTGCCCGGTGCCTGCGCCACCGCGACCATCAAAGGTGCGATAGGTGCCGGCCGCGTGCCAGGCCATGCGGATGAACAGCGGGCCATAATGGCCATAGTCCGCTGGCCACCACTCTTGCGAGTCGGTCATCAGCGCGAAGATATCCTGACGCACAGCCTCCAAATCGAGGCTCTCAAATTCTGCAGCATAGTCAAAGCCGTCGGCCATCGGATCACTCTTTTCCGAATTGGCCTTGAGCGGGCTCAGATCCACATTATTGGGCCACCATAGCTGGTTGGTCATATGGCCGACAATGGCCTCGACACTGGTATGACCCATTACCGGGCATTTGCTTTCGTCATTCATCTAAGGCTCTCCATCATTGTATGTGTGTCAGGATATTTCGGGGACGATTCTTTCTCTCACCAAAGGCATATCGCACTTTCCGATTTATCGATCCAATCAATTTTATGAAATCTGTTAAGTGATTTTATCGCTAAATCGTCGGGTCTCCGGGGAGACCCAGCCTAACGCACAAATCTGACAGAGTTGCGACAGCATCCCGCCTGTTTGTGCGCCATCTATTTGACCGCAAAAACCCGATGGATCACGCCGCCATCGCCGGTGCGTGATGTCGAGACGGCGATGATATTGTTGAGCCAGGCATAGCGTTCATCGCCGGTCTCAAATTGCGGCGCGGTGCGGAAATAATAGCGATGTGCGCCTGCCGGATCATCGGCTTTGCTTTGGTCGGTGGCGTATTCCAGATCCTCCGGCGCAGCGTGGAAGCGGCCATTCCAGTGTAAATAGAGCACTGCGCCATCATGCGTTTCGAGACAAAAGCGGACATCAAGGTGAAACGCGCCATCGGGGCGCTGGCGCACCCAGTCGGCACCGGCAGCGGGCAGCACTCTGCCGCGCAGCTTCGGCCCGTCAAATGTGCCGCCGGTGACGACATATATAGCGCGATGCCCATCCGGTGTTGCGCCCACCTCGATTGGCACCGGATCAAGCGTAACGCGGGCCTCGAAAAGAAATTCGGTTTCAATCTCCTGATCAGTTTCATGCGGCATGATCGGCCTCCTTCTGCATTGGGAAAACGGCGTTGGCGATGGTGTTGGGGGTTATGCCCGACTGCAAGGCAATCTGCATCAGATCACAGTTGAAAACCTCATGCGCAATCAGCCCGTCCTTAAACCCCATGCGGATGGTAACCGGCAGTGTGATGCGCCGACCGTTGGGACGCTGGCCCCCGGCATCATGGGCATGCGCGGCCATGGTCATTTGCACCGTACCCCAGCCGATAAAATGACTGCCATCGGCGACATAGTTGTCAAAGCTGACATGATAATCGGGATAATCGTTGAAAAACGCTTCCAAAACCGCCGCATTCTCTGTCTTGCCACGCGCGACCAGCCCCCATGCCGGGGATTCCAGCACCATATCCTCATGCATGAACTTCAAAGCATCATAGACATTCTGCCTGTTCTTGGCCTCGCCCAGATCTTGGGCAAGGCGATACATATCTTGTGGTTCCACAGCATTCTCCCCTTAGAAATAAATACATGCATCATGCATATAAATAGATTCGCGCATGATTATCAAAATATATGCGGCATGTATATTTATGCGCATGGACAAGGCATTGGAAAATCGCATCGGCGCCTTTGCGCTTACCGTATCAGACAAAGTGCAACAGGCGATTACAACCCGCTTTGACAAGGCGGGCGAAACACCTGCGGCACTTACCGCGATCGGCGCGGCACCAGGACTTACGATCAGCGATCTGCAGCCGGTGCTGCGTCTGTCACAGCCGGGCACGGTGCGGCTGGTGGACCGGCTGGTGGCCGATGGTCTGGTGGAAAAACGCAAGGGCGAAGATGCGCGGCAGGTGCTGCTCTATCTCACCGCCAAGGGCAAACGCCTGCGCCGCAGCCTGCTTGATCTGAGGCATCAGGCGATTGTGCAACTGACCCAAGGGCTGGACGTTGCGCAGCGCGAGACGCTGATTGGCCTGCTCGACCAGATGATGCGCGACTATCCGACATGCGAGATGGATAAATATCAGGCCTGTCGCATGTGCGATCAGGATGCGTGTGCGCGCTGCCCGATTCCGGCGCTTTAATAAGTCAAACCACGTCAGCCCCGCGTAGGCGGGGCTTAGGCTTCTTTAATTGGATCACGCAAAGGCGCAAAGACGCGAAGGGACTGCGTCAAGAACAACCCTCTTTGCGCCTTCGCGTCTTTGCGTGAGAAAAATTAGCCCTGGCCCCGCCTACGCGGGGCCGACGAAAGGAGGTTTAGGGATTCAAATAGCTCCGAATCCCAATCTCCGCGGCTCCATGTCTCCGCGTGAAATTCATCAGGCGCGCTTACACCTCCTCCAGCAATCCCTCTTTCCTGATCTTCTCCTGCCAAACCAGCGGCGCCAGATGGTGGACGCTGTCGCCATTGCCATCCACAGCGACGGTCACCGGCATATCCTTGACCTCAAATTCGTAAATCGCTTCCATGCCAAGGTCTTCAAAGCCGACAATCTTGCTGCCCTTGATCGCGCGGGCGACGAGATAGGCGCTGCCGCCCACCGCCATCAGATAGGCCGATTTGTGTTTGGCGATCGACTTGACCGTATCCAGCCCGCGCTCGGCCTTGCCGACCATGGCGAGCAGGCCTTGCTCGAGCATCATATCGGTAAATTTGTCCATGCGGGTTGCCGTCGTGGGACCGGCAGGGCCGACCACTTCCTCGCCCACCGGATCAACAGGGCCGACATAATAGATAACGCGCCCCTTGAACTCGACCGGCAGTTCCTCGCCCTTGTCGAGCATATCCTTGATCCGCTTATGCGCGGCATCGCGTCCGGTCAGCATCTTGCCATTAAGCAACAGCCGGTCGCCCTGTTTCCATGAGGCGACCTCTTCGGGTGTCAGCGTATCGAGCTGGACCCGCTTGGCTTCCTTGCTCGGGGTCCAGTTGACATCGGGCCATTCGTCCAGCTTGGGCGGCTCAAGATAGGCCGGGCCAGAACCATCCAGGGTGAAATGCGCATGGCGGGTGGCGGCGCAATTGGGGATCATCGCCACCGGCTTGCCCGCCGCATGACAGGGCGCGTCGAGGATCTTGACGTCGAGAATGGTCGACAGGCCGCCCAACCCCTGCGCGCCGATACCCAGCGCATTGACCTTGTCATAAATCTCGATGCGCAGTTCTTCCACGTCATTACGCGGTCCGCGTTGTTTCAGCTGCGCCATATCAATATCGCCCATCAGCGATTGCTTGGCGAGCAGTACCGCCTTTTCCGCCGTGCCGCCAATGCCGATGCCGAGCATCCCCGGTGGACACCAGCCCGCACCCATTTGCGGCACCATTTCCAGCACCCAGTCGACAATGCTGTCACTGGGGTTCATCATCTTGAACTTGGACTTATTCTCGCTGCCGCCGCCCTTGGCCGCGACATCGATCTCCACCGTGTTGCCCGGAACCATTTCGATATGCAGCACCGAGGGCGTATTGTCGCCGGTGTTGCGCCGGGTAAAGGCCGGGTCGGCCAGGATTGAGGCGCGCAGCGGGTTTTCCGGATGGCGATAGGCCTTGCGCACGCCCTCATCGACAATCTCCTGCATTGGGCGGCTGGTGTCATCGAGCCGACACTCCATGCCCCAGCGGACAAACACATTGACGATGCCGGTGTCCTGGCAGATCGGCCGATGCCCCTCGGCGCACATGCGGCTGTTGGTCAATATCTGGGCAATGGCGTCCTTCGCGGCAGGGCCTTGCTCGGCCTTATAGGCTTCACCCAGCGCACGGATATAATCCATCGGATGATAATAGCTGATAAATTGCAGCGCATCGGCAACGCTCTCGATAAGGTCATCGGCTTTGATCAGGGTGGTCATGATTGGCTCCTAGGGGCGGGAAGCGGATAGATGCGTTGCTATGTGGCCGATATTGCCGCTACGGGCAAGGCGCGGGCTTTCTATCTGATGCGTGGATCGTGATAGAAAGATTCTCTGTGGAAAGCCGGTCGTGCAACATTGCGTCACGGTTTTCGACAGCTTTGCAAAATTTTTCGCAAAAATGTCATTTTGCCCTTGCGATTTGCGAACGCCGCCTAACTCCACGCGTCGCAGTGTCACCCTCGGAATCTGCTGCGATGAAGCGAATCGGGTTTGCGGTGAACCGAGTCGTTAAACTGTCATTTACCCTCTTGCGCCCGGAATCATTTTAGGCACAATAGATGGTATAGCGCGGTTCGGGGCACACCAACCTGTAGTAGTGGCCATTTCAACGATAATGGCATCGTAAGAGCAATAATGTTGCTTTTGCGAGCACTTTTTTGCGCCTTTAGGCCTGTTTTTTGCAGGCCGGGCTAGACAGTGTCCGAGTCGGGTGCATATGGAACACAAACAGAACATTCGAGGGTGAGATGGATTTCAGGGACACGACGGGCGTAATGGGCGATCAAGACACAGTTGAGCAGGATAAAGGTGCGGACATGGCGGAAAAAACCAATGTGATGGACGCTGCCGTTGAGGAGAAGGCGGAAGCCAAGGCTGCGCCTGCCAAAGCCCAGCCGGACAGCAAGACCGTCAACCCGCGCCGATTCAAGATCAAGACCGACGATGCGCGTGACGCCAATCTCACCGATTTTGGCAAGGAAACGCTGCGCGACCGCTATTTGCTGCCGAAAGAGAGCTTTCAGGATCTGTTCGCCCGCGTCGCGGACGCCTATGCCGATGATCAGGATCACGCCCAGCGGCTCTATGACTATATCTCGAACCTGTGGTTCATGCCGGCAACCCCGGTGCTGTCCAATGGCGGCACCGGTCGCGGCCTGCCGATTAGCTGTTATCTCAACAGCGTTGACGACAGCCTGGGCGGCATCGTCAACACCTGGAACGAGAATGTCTGGCTTGCCAGCAAGGGCGGCGGCATCGGCACCTATTGGGGCAGTGTGCGCGGCATTGGTGAGCCGGTCGGCCTGAATGGCAAGACCAGCGGCATCATCCCGTTTGTGCGGGTGATGGACTCGCTGACGCTGGCGATTTCGCAGGGTTCGCTGCGCCGCGGATCGGCGGCCTGTTATCTCGATATTTCGCACCCGGAGATTGAGGAATTCCTCGAAATCCGCAAGCCATCGGGAGACTTTAACCGCAAGGCATTGAACCTGCACCATGGCGTTCTGGTCACCGATGAATTTATGGAAGCGGTGCGCGATGGCGCGGAATTTGAGCTGCGATCACCCAAGACCGGCGAGGCGCGTGGTTCGGTCGATGCGCGTTCGCTGTTCCAGAAGCTGGTTGAGACCCGTCTCGCCACCGGCGAGCCCTATATCATCTTCTCCGACACGGTGAACCGGATGATGCCCAAGCACCACCGCGATCTGGGGTTGAAGGTCTCGACCTCCAACCTGTGTTCGGAAATCACCCTGCCCACGGGTCGCGACCATCTGGGTGAGGATCGCACCGCGGTGTGCTGCCTGTCCTCGCTCAATCTTGAGAAATGGGACGAATGGTCGGTTGATGACATGTTTATCGAGGATGTGATGCGCTTCCTCGACAATGTGCTGCAGGACTATATTGACCGTGCGCCCGAAGAAATGGCGCGGGCGAAATATTCAGCGATGCGCGAGCGTTCAGTCGGCATGGGCGTGATGGGCTTTCACAGCTTCTTACAAGCCCGCGGCCTGGGCTTTGAAAGCGCGCTGGCGAAGAGCTGGAACCTTAAAATCTTCAAGCATATCCATGCCAAAGCATCGGAAGCCTCGATGATGCTGGCCAAGGAGCGAGGCCCATGCCCGGACGCTGCCGATCAGGGTGTGATGGAGCGTTTCTCGTGCAAAATGGCGATCGCACCGACGGCTTCGATCTCGATTATCTGCGGTGGTGCATCGGCCTGTATCGAGCCGATCCCGGCGAATATCTACACCCATAAGACGCTGTCGGGCAGCTTTATCGTCAAGAACCCGCATCTGGAGAAAATCCTCAAGGAGAAATCCAAGGACAGCAATAATGTGTGGAACTCGATCCTGGAACAGGGCGGCAGCGTCCAGCATCTCGATTTCCTGACGCCGGAAGAGAAAGAGAGCTTCAAGACCAGCTTCGAGATTGACCAGCGCTGGCTGCTCGAACTGTCGGCAGACCGCACCCCCTATATCGATCAGGCGCAGTCGCTCAACCTGTTCATCCCGGCTGATGTCGACAAATGGGACTTGCTGATGCTGCACTTCCGCGCCTGGGAGCTGGGCATCAAGTCGCTCTATTATCTGCGCTCCAAATCGGTGCAGCGCGCCGGTTTCGCTGGCGGCGTGGAAGCCGACAATACGCTCGACCCGAAACAGGTCGAGCTGGCGACGGCAGAGAGCACCGATTATGATGAGTGTCTGGCGTGTCAGTGATTGACCGCCAGAGCCATCGGACGAATACATAATAGATCGTCATCCCGGACGTGATCCGGGATCTCGGGCTGCAAGCATTTGCCTTTGCAGCTCTCGTCCGGCCTCCACCGGAATGACGAACAGACAAGGAGCGCGTGGTCGGCACATCATTCGACCGGGCCTTTAGTAACCATCAAGGGCTAAGTATCGCCGTGCCGCATGCTGATAACATCCTGATGATCACCCCCAATTTCCCGCCTTATGCCATGGCGGGGGCGGTGCGCACGGGTGCGTTGGCGCGGCATTGGGCGGCTGCGGGGCGGCAGGTGCATGTGCTGGCGGCGGCCAATCCCGGTGCGCTGGGCGTGCATCAGGCGCTTGAGGTTGAGGGGATTACGGCGGAATTTCTGCCGATTGATCGCGAGGGTGCGCAGGCGGAGGCCGCCCCCGCGGCGCAACCCGACGCCACGGCAAAACCGGACAAGCCGCGCAGTGCGCCGGGGCCGCTGCGGCGGATTTTGTGGGATTTGCAGGCCATGCCCGATCGCTATAATCCGCACTGGGTCGCCCGCGCCGCCGATCGCGGCATCGCCATTGCGCGCGACACATCTCCGTCGCTTGTCTATTCCTCCGGCCCGCCCAATAGCGCGCATATTGCTGCGGCCAAGATCAAGGCGGTGACCGGCCTGCCCTGGATATCCGAGCAGCGCGATGTCTGGATCAACAATCCCTATACCAGCCACCATTGGCTGACCGAGATTTTCAACACGCGGCTGGCGCGGCGAATTTTGCCCGCCGCCAATGCCTTTGTCGGCGTCACCCGAAGCGCGGTGGGCGAGTTGCAGCAGCATTTCGATGCGCCCGTCTGCCTCGCCTATAATGGTTTTGATCGGCAAGATTTCGTCCCGGAGACAGACAGCGTCGAAGCGCCGACTGCTTATGATCCGGAGCGGCTGACGCTGATCCATGCCGGCGTCATCTATGCTGGCCACCGCGATCCGCGCCCGCTATTCGCTGCCATCGCGCTGTTGCCGCGCGAACAGGCGGCGAAAATCCGCGTGCTCTTCTTCCATGATGAATATGATTATGTGACCCAGCTCGCCAAAGAGCATGATGTGCTCGGGTCGGTCGAGTTCCGCGCGCTTGTCCCACGCGAAGAGATTTTGGCGCTGGAGCGGCGGGTCGATGTGCTGATCATCTGCCGTTCGCACGAGGCAAAGACCGCAGGCGTCATCCCCGGCAAGCTGTTCGAATATATCGGCGCGCGCCGCCCGATGCTGGCGATGGGCTCGGAACGGGGCGAGACTGTAGAGATTATCCGCGACCATGGCTTCGGCCTCGCCTCCAATGATCCGCAGGCGATTGCCGATCAGTTGCTGCAATGGTTGGAGCAGAAAGCCGCGCATTGCGGCCGCATCCCTGACCTGCCTGAAGCGCCGACGCACAATTTTGTCCGCAGCCTGCAGTTCAAGAAGATCGACGCGCTGATCGACCAGATGCTTGGGCGTAAAGCGCCGCAGCCTGAAACCGAAAGGGCCGTCGCATGAACCTCACACTTATACACAACCAACCCACAGAACAAACCGTCCTATCCCCGCGGCAACCTTCCATTTTTCCGCGAAAATCCCTATATTTCGAGATGTAACGAGGAGCGAAGCGCATGTCCCTATTAGAAGCCCGCAAGACCTATAAGCCGTTTGAATATCCCTGGGCTTATGATTTCTGGAAACGCCAGCAGCAGATCCACTGGATGCCCGAAGAGGTGCCTCTGGGTGAGGATTGCCGCGACTGGGCGCAGAATCTGACCGAGCATGAGCGCAATCTGCTGACGCAGATCTTCCGCTTCTTTACCCAGGCCGATGTCGAGGTGCAGGATTGCTATCACGACAAATATGGCCGCGTGTTCAAGCCGACCGAGATCAAGATGATGCTCGCCGCCTTCTCCAATATGGAGACGGTGCACATCGCCGCCTATTCGCACCTGCTCGACACCATCGGCATGCCCGAGAGCGAATATTCGGCCTTCCTCGAATATGAGGAAATGGCGGACAAGCATGATTATATGCACCAGTTCACCGTCGACACCGACGAGGATATTGCCCGCACGCTGGCGATGTTCGGCGGCTTTACCGAAGGGCTCCAGCTCTTCGCCAGCTTCGCCATGCTGATGAACTTCCCGCGGCACAACAAGATGAAGGGCATGGGCCAGATTGTCAGCTGGTCGGTGCGCGATGAATCGCTGCATTGCGAAGGCATCATCAAGATGTTCCACACCTTCTGCGAAGAGCGCGATTGCCTGACCAAGGCGGTGAAGGAAGATATTATTGACATCTGTCAGAAGACGGTGCGGCTGGAAGATGCGTTTATTGATCTGGCGTTTGAAATGGGCCCGGTCGAAGGCATGAAGCCGAACGACATCAAGAAATATATCCGCTATATCGCCGACTGGCGGCTGAAGCAGCTCAACCTGCAGCCGATTTACCTGATCGAAGAGCACCCGCTGCCCTGGCTCTCGCCGCTGCTAAACGGTGTCGAGCACGCCAACTTCTTCGAAACCCGCGCCACCGAATATTCCAAAGGCGCGACCCGCGGCAACTGGAACGATGTCTGGGACACCTTCGACAAACGCAAAAGCAAGGCGGGCGACGCCGCGAATTGCGAGGCCGAGGATGAAGGGCCGGATATGTTTGATGCGGCCGAGGTTGCGGCGGAGTAAACACGTTTCGGCCGGAGTGGTACTCCGGCCGATTTTTTATGGCATGGTGCTTGACTAAGTCTGCATCATAGAAGATGATCACCTTATGTTCTCACGTGATGAAAAGCTGGAATCGGCTCTTAGCCTTTTGCAAACCGTCAAGGGAGAACCTTTTGGGACGATCCTTGCTGACCCTCCTTGGCAGTTTCAAAACCGCACCGGGAAAGTAGCGCCAGAGCATAAACGGCTTAATCGCTACAGCACAATGTCTTTGGATGACATTTGCGAATTGCCGGTCGCCGATATTGCTGCTGATCCATCACATCTTTATCTTTGGGTTCCAAACGCACTTATGCCCGAAGGACTGAAAGTCATGGAGGCATGGGGCTTTCGTTATGTCTCCAACATCATCTGGGAAAAAATACGCAAGGATGGCGGGCCGGATGGTCGTGGCGTGGGCTTCTATTTCCGCAATGTCACCGAAATACTCCTTTTCGGTGTGCGCGGCAAAAATGCCCGGACTCTCGCGCCGGGCAGGCGACAGGTGAATATCATCCGTTCACGTAAGCGCGAACACAGTCGTAAACCTGATGAACAGTACAAGATCATTGAAGAATGTAGCTGGGGCCCACGAATTGAACTGTTTTCTCGTGGCACCAGACCGGGATGGACTGTTTGGGGTAATCAGGCTGATGATGACTATACGCCTGACTGGAAGACCTACTCTTATAATAGCACCTTGGAAGCAGCTGAATAATGTTTGGCCGTTTGGCTGAGGCAGGTTTCACCCTGTATTACACCAATCATGCCGAAGCCATATTGCGCTATGACTTTCCTGACCTGATTACGGAAATTGAGACAGCGCTTCTGGAATTACGGCTGCCAATAACCGAGATAATTGGCGGTGGTGGCGGCGAAACCAAGATGACCCAGAGACTGAGAAAGGCTTTGGCGAATTTGGGGTGGCCTAAACATAATTTCATTGTTGCCAAAACCGTCGACGGTGAGCCGAAGGAATCCACCAGCCACGAAATTGATCATGTCCGTCGCGCTGATGCGGGCACCGTGGCATTTGAAATTGAATGGAACAACAAAGATCCGTTTTTCGACCGCGATCTAGAAAACTTCAAACGCCTTCATGCAGAAGGAGCCATTAGCTTGGGCGGAATCGTGACACGTGGCCCAGATATGCAATCCCAGATGTTCGATAAAGTTCTGAACTTCGGTCATGAGCGAAATCTCGAGAGTTATGAAGACCTGATTGCACTTGATCTGTCGCCAACTCGTCCGCAGCGCGCACAAATCGACCGACAGGTGGATGCCGGGAAGCCGTTTGCAGAGGCGTGGGCAAAGAAATTTGTATCCGACAAATATGGCATGGCCACTACGCATTGGGATAAGCTGCAGGACAGAGTCGCAAGAGGCGTGGGCAACCCTTGCCCGTTATTGTTAGTCGGTCTTCCCGCTTCGATCATTGATATGGATGCCTGACCTATTGCTTACCTTTGCTGAATGTATCGTAACGTAGTCTCCAAAGGTGAAACGGGCTTGGGATCACATGCTATGCAACCAAAAAGACTAAACCCCACCCAACAACACCCGTGAATACCAGCGGTGAAAGGGCCCCAAGATCCTCGACCTGTTTTGGCTCGGTTTGCCGACCCAGCTGCCGAAGAGCAGCGTGGTTGTCTCGCCATGATACTGGACCGCCAGCCAGCTTGCAGTGGCACCAAGAACATCCTGAAGCAGGATTTCCGTGTCGCGGCGCTCGATGACATTCCATGCGGAAAAGCGCTGTGCCTTGCCATGGGCGAGCTGTCTGGCATCCGCATTGGACGCGCCATGGCCGATCAGTCCCAGCGCCAGGCGCTCGGGCCGAAACACCCAGCTGCAATAGAAGCGCTCAACAAAGTCGGTGAGGCTGACCGTGCCAGGCACTGTGCGCGCAAAGCAATCGCGCGAGGCATGCGCCGGACCAAATTGCGCCAACAGGCTGTCAGGCGGCACGGGAATCGACTCTATGCTGGTCATATTGATGATGTGGATGAAGCCTATGCGCGTTGCACGCACTTTCTGCAAAACGGCTCTCGCGTCCTGCGCCGCATCACCGCCAATGGTCATTCCGTTCCGAACCGCCATTGCGACGGGCATTATGCCCTGCCTGTCCTACAACACACCGCATCATCTATACTTTGGACATGGTTTCTATCGCCCCCATGTCCGCAATTATCGCCATTTCGCCCATAGGGTGTCACCTTCGCCTGCATCATGCTTCGATACTGACAAGCCACTCAAATCAAGCGGTTTTCCCGAATAACACGACCCGCTTCCACAGGGTGACACGGTGTCACCCTGTGTCACCTTTTGTTGGGTTTTGCGGCGTCTCGCCATTTTTGATCCAGCGCAAAGAACCGTCGCGCCTTCGCTGGCATGATGCCCGCATTCATCACGGCATGAGTCGTGAGACAGCAGGAGAGAAATCTATGTCGCATACCCCGCATGAACTGGCCGAGGAGTTTCCGCAGGATGGGGAGACCATTCATCGGTTGAAGCTGGAGGATGCGCATTTTTCTCGTCAGGCCGAGCGCTATCATGAGGTTAACCGCGCCATTCACCGCATTGAGGCGGAGATTGAGCCATGTTCGGATGACCATGCCGAGATGCTGAAAAAGCAACGGCTGGCGCTGTGTGATGAGTTGGGCGGCATGATCGCGGCGGCCCGCTAACCCCCCGAACAAGGAGTAAAGACGATGGATGTGATGACCAAGGTAGCCGAAAAAGCCCGCTTCCGCAGCGAGCAGGTGCAGCTTGAGGCGATGCTCGCCGAGCTGGAAGCCCGGCTGGCGCATATTGGCGAGGATCTTGCCGAGCCGCTCAATGCCGATAGTTCTGAACAGGCAGTCGAGATGGAAGATGACGCATCGCTGCAGGGCCAGGGCGCGCTGATCACCCGCGAAATCGCCTCGGTCAAGCGGGCGCTGGAGCGGATTGACAATGGCACCTATGCGATCTGCGTAAGCTGCGGCAATCCGATCAACCCCAAGCGTCTGGCGGTGCGCCCCGAAGCGGCTCTGTGCATCACCTGCGCGTCTAAAGCGGGCTGATACGCCGCATATGAAGCTGAAGCCTCTGCCCTATTGGCTGGCGGCGCTGCTGCTAATGGCGGCACCGCTGGCGGCGGCTATGGCATAGCGGCCCCCGGTAACACGGGGCACGATGTTCTGCGCCAATATGGGGCGGGAGCTATTTGCTTCGCTGTTGTCGCATCCTTACACACTCTGTTCTGAAAAGCGCGTCTGTCTGGATCAGACGCTGCACTGGGGGCTGGCCTGAACGGAGAGACCATAATGGCCGAAATGCAAGACGATGCCGGAAATCATGGCATTAAAGAAGATGCGGAAAGCAAACTGGCCAAGGCTATCTTCTCTGAGATCTATGCGCATGGTATCTGGGGCAAATCCGAAAACCATGGCGGGGGCAGATATTATTCCGGTGCCGGTTCGCATATGCCTACATTTGCAGAACCCTATATCCGGCAGGTCGCGCAGTATCTCGGGACATTTCCCAAGAAACCCGATGTTGCCGATCTGGGGTGTGGTGATTTTGCCATAGGGTCACAAATCCGGCCCTATTGCGGACGCTATATTGCGGGCGATATTGTTGACGATGTCATCGCCTATAACCGTCAGCGCTTTACCGATCTTGATGTGGATTTTCAGGTTCTCAATCTGGCTGAATCGCCGTTGCCCGGGGCGGATATCGTCTTTGTCCGGCAGGTGTTTCAGCATCTGTCCAATGCCATGATTCAGAAAAGCCTCGACAATATCCGCCGCAGCTATCCGATATTGGTGCTCACCGAACATGTGCCGGGCGGGAATGCCTTTGTTCCCAATATGGATATGGCGATCAATGCCGATATTCGTATGGTACAAGGCAGCGGTGTGGTGATCACCGCGCCACCCTTTTCGGTGCCGGTTAAAAGCCAGACGGTTATCTGCGACGTGGATCTGGGGACAAGCCGGGTGGTGACGACCGTTTATGAATTTGCATGAGGAACACAATGATGATTCGGGGTATTGGCATTGGACTGTTGGCAGGGCTGGCCATGGCGGCGCAACCCGCTTGCGGCCAGCGATCATCTGAAATGCCCAGAAGCTTTGCCACCGGCCCGGTGCTGCAAGACCATGGCCCGCATGCGCCGGTGGAGATGGACATGCCGCTCCCGGCCGATATGAAATTGGCAGTGGCCTTTGATGTCGCCAAGGGAGAGGCGGGAGCGCTCAATCGCACACTGGTTTCGGCGGCGCGCTTTATCAATATGCATGCTGCCAATGGCGTGGAGCCGCAGAATATCCGCGCCGCTGTGGTGGTGCATGGCGTGGCGGTGTTCGATATGGCGAATGATGCGGCCTATGCGCGCAAATATCCCGACCAGCAGAGCAACCCCAATGCTGCGCTGATCGCGGCGCTGAGCTGGCAGGGCGTCGATATCATCATCTGCGGCCAAAGCGCAGCGGGGCAGGGCCTTGCCAAATCCGAACTGCTGCCCGGGGTCACCATGGACCTCTCCGCCATGACCGCCCATGCGCGGCTGCAGCAGGCGGGCTTTACGCTTAATCCGTTTTGAGTCGGAGACCAGTAGCGCGCCATAGTTTCATTTCGGCGCTGCTCAGGACCGTTTCATCGTGCAAAAGCGGGAGTCTGGCGGTCGGTTGGCCTGCGTTCATGTTGAACGATTACATCTGTAGGCGCCTGTCATATCTGGAACCGACTCACAGACGGAGACCGCGAGATGAAGAAGAATATCCCCTTGAAACAGATTGCCACCGGCGCATTGGCGCTGACCCTGATCGGTGTTGCCGCCGCGCCTGCCATGGCGGGCGGACGTTATCACCACCGCGCGGACTATGAGCGGACCTATCATTATGACGATGACGATGAGATTACCGTTCGCGGCAGCCGACTGCCCACGGCGCCCAATAATGACAGCAACAAATTCTGGCTCGACTATCGCACCGATGTCAGCGAGGCCGAGCGTGAGCTGGACAGCGATCTGCGTCGTGCCACCGATGAGGAAGACCGGCGCGAGGCATGGGCCGAATATTATAATGAACTGCGTGATGCGAAAAAGGATTATGCCGAAGAGATGACCGAGCGCGGCTATATCGTTCGCAATTTTCGGCCGGACCGCCGTCGTCGCTATTCGCGCCGCTGAGCCTGGGATTCTCCATTAGTCGAGGCCTTCTGCCTCGGCGATAGCCTTTTTATGGGCGTAGCCATTTTCAACATAATGCGCCACGCCCATCTTCATGCCGACCAAAGCGGCATCGGGCAGCTCGCGCAGTCGTTTGGCCGGACGACCAACCCATAGCTCGCGCTGCGCCATATGCTTGCCTTCAGGCAGCAGCGCGCCGGCTCCGAGCATGGCATCGCTCTCGACAACGCAGCCATTCATAATGATCGCTCCGAGACCAATAAAGCCGCGATCATGAATGGTGCAGCCATGCACCATTGCCATATGGCCGATCAGCACATCCTCACCAATGATAGTCGGGAAACCGTCGGGTGCCATCGGTGTCGGTCCGTCGCAATGGATGACGCTGCCGTCCTGAACATTGGAGCGCGCGCCGATGACCACGCTGCTAACATCGGCGCGGATCACGCAATTATACCAGATGCTGACATCGGGGCCGATGGTGACATCGCCGATAATCCGGCACCCCGGCGCGATAAAGGCGCTCTCATCGATGTGCGGGGTCTTGCCGTTGATGGAGAGGATGGTGGTTTCGGGGTGTTGTGTCATGGGACATCCATTCGCTGTTGCATGTGTCGAGGGCTATGTACGCCTAAAGTGTTTCTCGCGAAGGACGCGAAGAGGCGAAGAGCGCGAAGACTATTGGTGCAGGGTTAGTTTTGATCCTTTGGTGTCGTGGTGATTGTTGACGATACGCACGAGGCCGTTTTTGAATCTTTCTGCAGAAAAATTCATTAATAAAGCTACCGGCAGGTCCATAAACCGCAAATAGGTAACCACTTGCATTCGGTGCACCGGCAGTAGCTTCTCGACAGACTTCAACTCGATAAGCAGTTTTCGTTCAACAACGATATCAGCGCGAAAGGCTTGTTCAATGATGAGGTCATCATAAGTGATTGGTATTGGGATCTCTTCTTCGACACTCAGACCACGTTTTGTGAGAAGATGGGCCAGCATCTTCTGATAGGCACTTTCCAGCAAGCCGGGGCCAACATCCTTGTGAAGCTGCAAGCCACAATCGACGGCAATTGCGGCAACTTCCTCAACGTGCATATTGCGCCATCCCCTTCGCGTTTCTTCGCTGCTTCGCGCCCTTCGCGAGAAACTCTTACTGTTTAGCCCCTAGCAACCTGGCCGCTACCGGCGCGTGATAGGTCAATACGCCCGAGCACCCCGCCCGCTTGAATGCGATCAGCTTCTCCATCAGCAGCGCATCGCGGTCGCCCGCGCCGACGCTGGCAGCGGCTTCGAGCATCGCATATTCGCCGGACACCTGATAGGCGAAGACCGGCACCTCGAAATTCTGATGCGCGCGCAGGATGATATCGAGATAGGCGAGGCCGGGCTTGACCATCACGCTGTCCGCGCCCTCATCAATATCGAGGGCGATTTCGCGCAGCGCCTCATCGCTATTGGCCGGGTCCATCTGATAGGTTTTCTTGTCGCCCTTGAGCAGCCCGCCAGAACCCACGGCATCGCGGAAAGGCCCATAAAAGGCACTGGCATATTTGGCGGCATAGGCCATGATCTGCACATTGTGATGGCCATCGCCTTCCAGCGCTTCGCGGATCGCGCCAATGCGGCCATCCATCATATCGCTGGGTGCAATAATATCGGCACCGGCATTGGCCTGATTGAGCGCCTGTCCGCGCAGTACCTCGACCGTGGCGTCATTGGTGACATAGCCTGCATCATCGAGCAGCCCATCCTGACCATGGCTGGTATAGGGGTCGAGCGCGACGTCTGTAAGCACGCCTAGATCATCTCCTACCGCGTCCTTTATAGCGCGGATCGCCTGGCACATGAGATTATCGGGGTTGAGCGCTTCCTTGCCATCGTCGCTGCGCTTGTCGGCTTCGGTATTGGGGAATAGCGCGACACAGGGAATGCCAAGGTCCACCGCCTCATGCGCCCGTTGTATGATCAGGTCGACCGACCAGCGGGATACGCCGGGTAGAGAGGCGACGGGCTCTTCGACCTTCTCGCCGCCGGTAATGAACAGTGGCCAGATCAGGTCAGCGGGGGAGAGCAGGGTCTCGCGCACCATGTTGCGCGACCATGCATGGCGACGGGTGCGACGCATCCGTGTTGCGGGATAGTGTGTCATATCCGCAGTGATAGCGAAGCACGTCGGGGCAGGCCAGACTAAGTTGTTGTGCTATCGGCCAAGCGATCAATTTCGCGTTTCGGCTCTTCGATCTGCGGCACTGCTGGGGTCAGCGCTTCCAAAGCGGCACCAGGCTCCAGACCGATCAGCTGGTTGCGTCGCGCCATGAATTTTTTCAGCTCGCTGCCTGACAATGTGGCGCGGGTGGTGAAGCGCACCGATTGCGGGTTGATCGTACGGCCATTGCGATAAAGCTCATAATGCAAATGTGGGCCGGTCGACAGGCCGGTGGAGCCGACATAGCCAATAATCTGGCCGCGCCTTACCTGCTGGCCATTACGTACCGCGATGCGGCTCATATGGGCATAGCCCGAACCGAGACCGCCGGCATGTCTGATACGCACATATTTGCCAAAGCCGCCCTTGCGTCCGGCATAGGTGATGCGGCCATCACTGGCGGCATGGATCGGCGTGCCGTGACGCGCCCGAAAGTCTATGCCAGCATGCATGCGGCGATAGCCCAATATCGGGTGGCGGCGCATGCCATAGCGTGAGGAGATCGGGCCATTGACCGGTCGTGCCAGCTCGCCACGCTGTTCGCCGACGCCTTTGGGATCAAACCATTGAAAGCGGCCATTTTGTTCCCAGCTGACCAGTTCGACCCGGCGTTTGTCGCCGCGATGCAGCGCGGCATACATCAGCTTTCCCACTTGCCGCTCGCCGGTTTCGGCACGCTTATAGGCGACGACAAAGTCGAATTCGTCGGTGGCGCGGATATTGCGGCCGATGGAGACTTTGCTGGACAGGGTTTTCAGATATTCCTGGATCGCTTTAGGCGGGGCCCCGGCAGCGCGGGCCGAGCGATACAGGCTGTCGCCGACTGTACCACGGATGCGCAAAGGGGTATTGTCGACAATGATCGGCTTGCGAACAAGCGCGAAGGTATCGCCATTACGAACAATTTCCAGATTCAGGTCAAAGCGGGCGCGAAAGGCAAGGCTGTCGACGGGACGTGGCTGGGTTCGTGACGCGCGGCGACCAAGGACAATATCGAGCTTGGTGCCGGGTTCAATAGAATCGAGCGCAACCGCGCTTGAGACCAGATTGCTTAGTGCTTGGGCCTGATCGCCGCCAATACCGGCACGCCGCAGCACCCGGTCAAAGCTGTCGCCTTTGCCCATGGTGGCGGCGAGCGAAATGCTTGGACGTTCGGGACTGGACTTGAGCGCGATCACCGCGTCGCTCGGCCCCATTTTGTGGCCGGTATCAGCACCAAGCGCCAGCGGCGCGATGAGCTGGGTACGCCATTCATCGCGTTCCGCTATAGTCATTGTGGCCGCCGGGCGTGCTTTCAATCCACTGAAATCAGGCCAGAAGCTGATCGCAATGCCCATCAGCACCAGCATCGACAGCAGGCCGCGAAACCATTGCGGACTGCCAATATCATTGCCGAGATCCGGGGCCCAGTTGAATTCATGAAAAGCGGCACGCAAACGCTTAATCCAGGAAGGATTGCCGTTTTCGGGATCAGCCATGGGAAGTTCGGCCTGGCTGTCCTGTGCAGACAATGCTTCATCCAGTATCAACTGCCCGGTCGCCGACAAGGCTCCGGCATGGCCAGCCAGCGCTTTTGGTCGATCAGCCTGATACATAGAAGCCATCACAGCCTTTGGCGCAGTTTTGGATAATTTGAGTGGCGAAAATCGCCATGCGGAGCCCTTCTTGTTGCAATTCCCCTAGTGTGAAGAAACAAGGTTAAAGTCAATTTAACAAAATGCCCGAAGGATTCGCCTTGCGCCAGATTGTGGCATTTGCCCGATAAGCAGCATTTCCGGGGAGTCGGCTCCGCTTTGCCTATCCACATCTTGCCCGCTCTGTGACAGGGTTTTGCTTGCACTGACGCAGGAGAAGGGCAACATAGATGATACAGATCATGGATCACCTCACGCCCTCATTTGGCCATCAGCCGGTTGCCGAGAAAGTCGTCGCGGTGCTGGGGCCGACCAATACCGGCAAGACCCATCTCGCGGTAGAACGGCTCTGCGCCCATAGCTCGGGCATGATCGGCTTCCCGCTGCGGCTGCTGGCGCGCGAGGTTTATGATCGCGTGTGCGCTATTAAAGGCCCGAAAGAGGTGGCGCTGATCACCGGCGAAGAACGCATCGTCCCCGAAGGGGCGCGCTGGGTTCTGGCCACGGTCGAAAGCATGCCGATGAGCCGCGACTTTGCCTTTGTCGCGATTGATGAGGCGCAGCTGGGTGCTGATCCCGAGCGCGGTCATGTGTTTACCGACAGGCTGCTCTATGCGCGGGGACGCGAGGAGACGATGATCCTCGGTTCGGACAGCCTGCGACCGATGATCGAGGCGCTGCTACCCGAGGCGGAGATTATCTCGCGCCCGCGCTTTTCAACGCTCAGCTATGGCGGCCATAAAAAGCTCTCGCGCCTGCCACCGCGCACGGCGATTGTCGCCTTCTCGGCTGAGGAGGTTTACGCCACCGCCGAATTGCTCAAGCGCTTTCGCGGCGGCGCGGCGGTGGTGATGGGCGCGCTATCCCCGCGCACCCGCAATGCTCAAGTGGCGATGTTCCAATCGGGTGAGGTCGACTATCTGGTGGCGACAGATGCCATCGGCATGGGCCTCAACATGGATGTCCATCATGTCGCCTTTGCCGCCTTGCGCAAATATGATGGCCGCCGTCGGCGTCGGCTGACCATTGCCGAGATGGCACAGATTGCCGGTCGCGCCGGGCGGCATCAGCGCAATGGCACTTTTGGCACTTTGGCGGCATCGGGCAGTGATGCGGCGCTGTTCAGCGATGACGAGATCGCGCGGATTGAGGGCCATGATATGCCGCCGCTGTCCTCGCTCTACTGGCGCGAGGCGGAGCCGGATTATCATTCGGTTGCGGCGTTGATCGACAGCCTGCAGCGCAAGCCCGATCATGAAGTCTTGCGCGCCGCGCCCGAGGCGATTGATCTGGCGGTGTTGCAGCGGCTGGTCGAGCAGGGCGTGGTTGCCGCCAATGCGCATGGCGAAGCCATGGTCGAACGGCTCTGGGCGGTCTGCGGGCTGCCCGATTTCCGGCAGGTGGGTACTGATCATCATGCCCGCTTTGTCGCCGGGCTGTGGCGCTGGCTGGAAAAGGGGATGATCCCTGCCGACCATGCGGGGCGCAAGCTTGATGAGATTGACAAGCTGAATGGCGATGTCGGCATGTTGTCGGGGCGTCTCGCTGCCATTCGCAGCTGGGCCTATATCGCGCATCGTCAGGACTGGGTCGCCGATCGCGAGGCGCTGGCGGCGCGGGCGCAGGAGATTGAGGAGCGCTTGTCCGAGGCCTTGCACAAGGCGCTGACCGAGCGCTTTGTCGACCGGCGCGCGGCGATATTGATGCGGCGATTGGCGCAGGACAGCAGCCTGATGGCGGTGAGTATCGAGGATGATGTGGTGCAGGTTGAGGGCGAGCCTATTGGTCGGCTCGACGGCTTTCGCTTTGTCGTCGGATCGAGCGCGCGGTTGGCTGATCGCAAATTGCTGCTGGCGGCGGCCGAACGGCATTTGCCTTTATTGCTCAAAGGACGGGTGACGATGCTGACACAGGATGGTGACGATCAATTTGCACTGAAAGGCGCGGATGAGCTGCATTGGCGCGATGCACGGGTGGCAAAGCTGCAGCGCGGCGGAGCGATGCTCAAGCCGGTGATTGCACTCGACCGTTCGATTTTGGCGCTTGATCCTGCGCCGCGCCAGCAGGTCGAGGCGCGATTACAGCGCTGGCTGGAAGATCAGATATTGAGCGATCTCAAGCCGCTATTGGCGCTGGAGAAACTCGCCGATGACCCCGACCAAGCGGCGACCTTGCGGGCCATGGCGCTGCAACTTTGCGAGGCCGGTGGCTGCCTCAGCCGCAAGGGCACGGTGCTGGAGATGCTGAAGGCGCTGGATGCGGGTCAGAAGCAGCAATTGCGTCGACATGGTGTGGTGTTTGGCACCTATGATATCTTCGTCGAGCGTATCCATGGTGTGCGCGCGCGGGCCTTGCTGCGGCGTCTGGTGGCGCTTTGGTCGCGCAAGCCCTTTGCCGAGCAGGATGATGGAGCCGAGCTGCTGCCTGTGCTGGCGGCATCAGGTTCGGGTGATGATGCTAAGGCGCATTGGGTCTTGGGGTATCGCCGCTTTGGCCAGCAAAGGCTGCGCGTCGATTTATGCGAACGGCTGGTGCGCGCCGCGCATCAGGGACGGGGTGAAGCGAATGAGAAAGGTGCGTCTGAGGCTTTCATCATCGACGATGCGCTGGCCCGTTCCATGGGGCTGAATCAGGCGAGTTTTGACAAGCTGTTGCATGGGGCGGGTTTCCGCAAGACCACTGCGCCCGAGGTGGAGGTCGTGGCGGAACCGGAGGATAAAGCAGAGGAGAGCATTGCCGAGGCGTCGGAAGAAATAGCGCCGGAAGCACCGCCACCACAATATTGGCACTGGAAAGGCCTGCGATCCAAACCGCGCTTTAAGGTGCACAACAAGCAAAGTCCGAACAAGGCAGGCAAATCTGGCAAGCCACGGCAAAAGCCACAGAACCAAAAACAGGAAAAACCCGCTACCGGCCATCCCGCCTTTGCTGCGCTCAAGGATATGCTCTCTTGAATACGCATCGTGATCAGACGCTGCGCCTCGATCTGTTGCTCTGGTATCTGCGTTTTGCCCGCAGCCGTTCGCTGGCCAAGACCATGGCGCAATCGGGCAAGCTGCGCTGCAATGGACAGCGTATCGTCAAAGGGCACCACCAAATGGGTGTAGGCGATGTGCTGACGCTGATGCATCGTGGCCGGGTGCTGGTGGTACGCATAAATGCCCTGCCCAAACGGCGCGGATCAGCCACCGAAGCGGCGCAACATTACAGCCATATGGTGGATGCCGATGGTGTTGCGGTCACTGCTGATAGAGAAAATGTATCGCAGCCAACGGGAACTGTAGTTGACGTTTCGGTAAAGTGACAATAGCAGGAAAATCCGCGATTCTGACGAGTGGAGCCGATTTTCGATGACCTATGTGGTGACCGACGCCTGTATCAAGTGCAAATATATGGACTGCGTCGAAGTCTGTCCTGTCGACTGTTTCTATGAGGGCGACAATATGCTGGTGATCAACCCCAGCGAGTGCATTGATTGCGGCGTGTGTGAACCGGAATGCCCCGCTGAGGCGATCCTGCCGGACACTGAAGACGGGCTGGAAAAATGGCTTGAGGTCAACACCAAATATTCCGAGGAATGGCCGAATATCACCGTCAAACGCGATTCTCCGCCCGATGCCGATGAGTATAAAGGTGTTGAAGGCAAGTTCGAGAAATTCTTCTCCGAAGAGCCTGGCGAGGGCGATTAAAAAGCCTTGATCCTGCGATTCCGGCAGGCACTAGCTTTTTTGTGACGAATCTGTTAAACTCCTAAGGAAAGCGCGTGGAACTGTGTCCGCGCGCTTTTCTGACTATGGGAATGCGGGCGCATTTTATAGGCGCCCGGAATATGTGAATTGGCGGGGTTGTTTTGCTACACTCCGCCTGACTGCATATTCCAGTCTCTTATGACAAGGAAAGGTTAGTGAATGTCTGCCAAGGCTTTGTCCTTTGATGTAGGCGACTATGTCGTTTACCCGAAACACGGCGTCGGTCGCGTAATTGAACTTCAAAATGAAGAAATCGCCGGGATGCAGCTCGATCTTTATGTGCTGCGCTTTGAAAAGGAGCGGATGACCCTCCGCGTGCCTGTCAACAAGGTGGAAAGCATCGGTATGCGCAAATTGTCTTCGGACAAGACGCTGCGCGAGGCTCTCGATGTGCTGAAAAGCAAGCCCAAGGTGAAGCGTACCATGTGGTCGCGCCGGGCCCAGGAATATGAAGCGAAGATCAATTCGGGCGATCTGGTATCGATTGCCGAAGTGACCCGCGATCTGTTCCGTGCTGATGACCAGCCCGAGCAGAGCTATTCCGAACGCCAGATTTTTGAAGCGGCCTCAAGCCGTCTGGCGCGTGAACTGGCGGCCATGGAAAAGACCGATGAGCCGACCGCATTGAAGAAGATCCTCGAGATCCTCAACGAATATGCGCCGCTCTATTATGAGAATGCCGAGGAATCCTGATCGGGCGCTGACCCATCAGGCCTTGAGCCATGCAAAAGGGCGTTCCTTCAGGAGCGCCCTTTTTCGTTGCGCTTTCTGGCTTGTGTAACAAGCCGCATTGTATTACCTGTGTAACACAGGGTAGCAACTGTTCGATTATTTGGAGGCAAAGCCTGTCCAACAGGGTTTGCCTCCTGGGCATCAGCCTATGGTATTATCAGTTTGACAGGAGCTATCATGAATCCCTCTTTTCGTTTTCTGGGCACACTGGCCTTTGGTGCCTTATCCACGCTTGCACTAAGCGCCTGCGTTATCAGCATCGATGATGACGATGTGCGCAGCTATGCAAGCGACGATGGCTATGCGCCTGTCATTGGCGAGACTGTAACGACTGCGGCATTTGATAGAGTAAGTTTGGAAGGCCCTGACAAGCTTGTCATTGTGCGGGGTGACACCCCCTCCTGGATGGTTTCTGGAGAAAACGAAGATGTTCGCAACCTGCGGATTGAGGTTGATGGAGACACGTTGAGGATCAGGCGCATCGGCAATCGTTATTACCGCAATGGCGGTTATGATCCCGCGAATATTATTGTCACAGCGCCTGTTCTCTCGGGCTTTTCGGTCGCAGGTTCCGGCGACGCAACGATTACCGAAATGATTGGCGAGAGTGCCGCGATCAATATTGCAGGTTCCGGCAAGGTCACCGTCGGCAAGGTCAATGTCTCGCAACTTGATGTTCAGATTGCCGGTTCTGGTAGGGCCATTCTGTCAGGCGGTGCTGGTCTGATGAACCTGTCGGTGGCAGGATCAGGTGATTTGCGCGGTGCCGATCTCAGTGTTAGCCGTGCCGCAGTATCGGTCGCGGGTTCAGGTGATGCGGAATTTACCTCTGATGGTGAAGTAGATGCCAGTGTTATTGGTTCGGGTGACGTCGTTGTGCGCGGCAATGCTATATGCAATTCTGACCGCAGCGGCTCCGGCACGGTGCGCTGTGGCTGATTGACTTGTCCGGCCGAATGAATTTGGAGTAATAAAAATGCGCAATGTCCCTTTCACGCTTTTCAAGGCAGCCATGGTCGCAGGTACCGCTATCGGCTTGTCTGCCTGTAGCCTCACCATTGGCGACGATGATGATGCCGCAGCACCTACAGGCGGTGAAACCGTGACCGGGGAAGCGTTTGACAGCATTGCCCTTTCCGGCCCTGATGATGTAATTGTCAGCGCCGGCGAAACTGCGAGCTGGACTGTCGAAGGCGATGCCGAGACCCTTGAAAAATTGCGTATTCGTGTTGATGGCGGCGAGCTCAAAATCCGTCGTAGTAACAATGTGATGCAATGGGGCAAGGGCGATGGCAAGGCGATCATCAAGGTTACCATGCCGGTGCTGAAGCGCTTTTCACTCGCGGGCTCAGGCGATGGTGAAGTTGCCGAAATGGTGGGCGACAGCGGCGAGATTGATCTTGCCGGTTCTGGTGCAATCAGTGTCGCCAAGGTGGCGCTGGAGCGGTTGGAGGTTGATCTGGCGGGTTCAGGAGATGTGGTACTGGCGGGTGAAGCACAACAGCTCGAAGTCTCCATGGCCGGGTCCGGTGACGTCGAGGCGGCAAAGCTCAAGGCGGACACGGTTGAAGTTTCGGTCGCTGGATCAGGTGATGTCGAAATCGCCTCTGATGGAGAGGTTGACGCCAGCATTGCCGGGTCGGGCAGCATAACCGTCAGCGGCAAGGCCAAATGCACTTCGGACAGTGTAGGTTCTGGCAAGCTGACTTGCGGCTAGAGTGCGGCCTGGCGACCATGCAGATTGTTACATGATGGGGCACAGCGAAGACCGGGCTTGACCTGTGCGACGTGATGGCTTCTTTTCAGGCTATGCCTATGTTCATCATCCGCGCATTCTCGCCTTTTCTACTCCTGGTCATGGCTGCAGGGTTGGTCACGCAAGCGCAAGCGGCAGAGCGGCGCTTTACCACCGGTAATTTCACATCCCTGCGCATTGACGGCGATATGGATGTCGAGATTGTCGAAGGTCGGGCGCATGCGATTGTTGCCGAAGGTGAGAACCGGGCGCTCAGCCGGATTCGGGTTCGCACCAGCAGCCGAGCTGTGACCATTTCCATGCGCGCTGAAGGGCGGACTGGTTTTACCAGCGATCGACCGCAACTCAGCATAACCGTGCCGCGTCTGAACAGTATTGATTATCAGAGCGACGGTATGTTGACCGTCGAACGGCTGGCAGGCGAATATGTGCAGGTGATCATGGGCCGCGGCGGATCGGCACGCATTGCTGCGATTGAGGCGCAATCACTGGTCACCAATATGACCAGTTCCGGCACGCTGGAAATTGCTGGCGACACTGATCGGCATAATCTGATTGTCGGCGGCTATGGTCAGGTCGATGCTGCAAACATGTTCAGCGAGGAAACCGATATCGTGGTGCAGGGGCCGGTCGAGGTGATTGCCCATGCGCGTAAACGCATAAATGGGGTGATCAGCGAGGGTGCCGAGGTGCGGATATTCGGCGGCGCCGATTGCGCTGCGGTGCAGGTTTCGAATATCGAGACGGTTGGCACCAGCCTTTTATGTGATGCCGGTGCGATGGAGGAAATGCAGGAAGAGCCCTAAATCCGCTCGGTCTCTACCGAAGCATCTGAGGCGCGCAGCGCGGCGATAATCCGCATCAGATGTTGGACATCCTGCACCTCCAGATCGACCTCAAAGCTGTGAAATGGCTCATCACGCTGCACCATGCGCAGGTTCATGATATTGGCATGGTGGTGGCTGAAAATGCCGGTAACTTCTGCGAGCGTACCTGGCTTATTGTGCAGCACCAGCCGCAGCCGCGCCGTGGCACCAATGGACCGCGCATCCCAGGCGAGATCAACCCAATCGGCATCCTCGCCGCTGACCAGATTCATGCAATCAATCGTGTGCACCTGTACCGGCTCACCCGGCTTGCGCAGACCGACAATGCGGTCACCCGGCACCGGATGGCAACATTGCGCCAGTTCATAGGCGACGCCCGGAGTCAGGCCGCGGATGGAAATGGCGCGCGCTTGTTGTGTCCAATCACGCTCATCCTGATCGGCGGTGCTGCCCGGAACCAGGGCTTCCATCAGATCGCGATCGGATATCTTGTTGGTGCCGATGGCGTGCATCAGCGCATCTTCATCCTCGACATCGAGCCGCTTGATCGCCGCCTTCATCGCCTTTTTACCGATCTTGCCCGGCAGCCGCTCACAAATCTCGTCATAGAGCATGCGGCCAATGGCACCGATTTCCTCGCGCTCCTTGTGCCGGACGAAACGGCGAATGGCGGCGCGCGCCTTGCCGGTGACGACAAAGTTGAGCCAGCCTGGCTGGGGTTCCTGTCCTTCGGATTTCAGGATTTCGACAATATCGCCATTGTCGAGCTGGGTGCGCAGCGGCACAGTGCGGCCGTTGACCCTTGCGCCGACGGCCTGATCACCCAGATCGGTGTGCACCGCATAGGCGAAATCGACAACCGTCGCGCCGCGGGGCAGCTGGTGCAGCGCGCCTTTGGGGGTGAAGGCGAAGATACGGTCCTGATACATCGCCATGCGGGTATGTTCGAGCAGCTCATCCGCATCGTCGGCATTGTCGAGAATGTCGAGCAGATCGCGGATCCATCCCGCCTGCCCATCGGGCCCTGACCCGCCTTGTTTATAGGCCCAATGCGCCGCGAGCCCGAATTCGCTCTCACGGTGCATTTCCTCGGTGCGAATCTGAATCTCGACCCGCATTGACTGGCCATGGATGATCGCGGTGTGCAGCGATCGATAGCCATTGCGCTTGGGGGTAGAGATATAGTCTTTGAAGCGCCCGGGGATCATATTCCATTTGCGATGGATGATACCGAGCGCGCGATAACAATCTTCTTCACTCTGGGTGATGACGCGAAAGGCAATGATGTCGGTCATCTGTTCAAAAGTGACCTGACGCTCCGCCATTTTGCGCCAAATGGAATAGGGGTGTTTTTCGCGGCCACTGACCTCGGCCTCTATGCCTTCTGCCGACAATGCCTGTTGCAGTGATTCGCTGATCCGGTCGACCGGTTCGGTCCCATCCTGTTTGATCTGCTCCAGCCGCTCGACTATGGTGGCATAGGCATTGGGCTCAAGCTGCTCAAAGGCGAGCAACTGCATCTCGCGCATATATTCATACATGCCTACGCGCTCGGCCAGAGGCGCATAGATATCCATGGTTTCGCGTGCGATGCGTTTGCGCTTGTCGGCATTTTTGATGAAATGCAGCGTACGCATATTGTGCAGCCGGTCGGCCAGCTTGACCAAAAGCACGCGCAGATCATTCGACATGGCAAGCAGGAACTTGCGCAGATTTTCTGCTGCGCGCTCGTCCGCCGTTTGCGCCTCAATCCGTGATAACTTGGTGACGCCATCGACCATATTGGCAATCTCGGGGCCAAAAAGGTCTTCAATCTCCTCTACCGTGGTCAGCGTGTCCTCAACCGTGTCATGCAACAGCGCGGTGACGATGGTTTCCTCACCAAGTTTGAGGTCGGTCATCAGACCAGCGACCTCGATTGGATGGCTGAAATAGGGGTCACCGCTGGCCCGCTTTTGCGAGCCATGGCGCTGGACTGAAAAGACATAGGCGCGATTCAGTAGTGCCTCATCGGCTTCCGGGTCATAGCTTTTGACCCGCTCTACAAGTTCGTACTGGCGTAACATGGCCTGCCATTACGCTGGTTTTAGAGAGAAATTGCAATAGAAAAGCCCGCGCGGGTTGCACATAACGCCTCGGAGGGGGAATGGGCGATTATGTGAAGCACCGCGCGGGCGAGGCTATTGCGGCAATCGCGCTATTGTTCAGAAGGCGCGATTATCGCTGGGAGATAGCGTAACTCAGTCTTTGCCGTTGCAATCGGCAATGTCTTCTGCGGCCATGGCTTCGCCGCGGGTGGTGAATTCGGTTACTTCACCCATTTTGCGGACCAGACGGGCGCAGACATTGGTCGGACGGCTGGTGGTTTTCGGCGCGCGGCAGGTGTCGCCAGAGCAGCGCCATACAACGCCACGGATGATTTCGGTCTGCTTCTCAACCGGAGCGGCGAGCTTGGCTTCATAATACACCTTGCTGCCAGCCTGAGCCGGAGAAGCGAAAAGGGTAACAGCCGCAGTAGCGGCGATAGCAGCAGTAGCAGCGCTGTTCAAAATGCGGGACATGTTTGTTTCCTTTCGGGGACGGATAATTTCAGTTGCGAATCACTACCTAATGGATTAGGTTTTAAGTTGCAACTAGAAACTTAAACATTGTCGAAAAAATATTTTGGCTATAGACGATTTTACGCTAGGCTAGGAGGTCTGATGGGCAAGCTTCACGAACCCTTATCTGAATTGGCGGGCAATTGCGGTCTCCCCGCAGCGCTGGAAGCCATGGGCGAGCGCTGGTCATTTATGATCTTGCGCGGCTCTTTCAATGGTTTGCACCATTTTGAGGAGTTTCTCGAAGAGCTGGGCATAGCCCGTAACATTCTCTCGAACCGACTGACCAAGCTGGTCCAGGCGGGAATCTTGAAACGTGCGCCTTGTGCTGATGACCGCCGCAAGATTGAATATCGTCTGACCGAAAAGGGCATGGCGCTGTTGCCGGTGATGATTGCGCTGCGGCAATGGGGTGAGCGCTGGAGCACCGGCGTTCCTTCCAATCCGGTGCTTTGCGATGAACGGGACCGCAAGCCGATAGCCGAGGTGGCGATTCACGCCCATGACGGCCGCAAACTGGGTCCGGCGGACTTGCTGTGGATTGATGAGCAGGATTTGCAAGAGGCCAACACTGCCGTCCGCGCAGATAGCCTTCATACTCTCGCTGCCCGCTGACGCGATTGCCTATTCAAACTCTATCGCTATCCTCATGGCGGCGCATTGCTGCTGCCGACAGACCATGGGGATGACTATCCAAGACAGTCTGCGCCCGTGATTCGAGATGAGCCCGCGCCGCTTGGTGAATACCCTTGGCGCTACATAACAGCCCGAAAATCGGCGCATCGCTATCTTTGAAATCCATGGCCTTACCCAGCGCATCGGTGCATAGCGCACCACTTTCTTGTGCAATCAACAAAGCCGCCGCGACATCCCAGGCATGCCCCCAGCGCAATGTCGCTACCAGATCGGCCTCGTCCGCCGCCACCATCGCCATGCGCAGCGCGATGCTGTTGGGTTTGTCGACCGCCACCAATGCGCGATCAACCTTGGCGAGCTGAGCCGTGGGAACCCTTGCCCCAATCAATGCCTCTTGTCGGCTGGCGATAATGGTTTTGCCGTTACGCTGGGCACCACTGCCCGCTTCTGCCAACCAAAGCTCTGCGCGTGCAGGTGCATAAAGCGCCCCCAATTGCGGCTGGCCATCGACGCAATAGGCGACGGACAGCGCCCATCCGGGGCGGCCACGAATAAAGTCGCGGGTGCCGTCAATCGGGTCGACTATCCAGACACCCGCGCCGCGCCCTTCTGCAGGCCGGGCATGGCTTTCCTCTGAAAGCCAGCCGGCATGCGGGTCAAGATCGCCCAGCGCATCGCGCAAAAAACGATCCACCGCGATATCGCTTTCGGTCACCGGCTGATTCGGGGCCTTTTCCCATCCTGATCCCGTTCTGCCGGGATCAAACCCCTGCATCGCCAAAGCACCGGCCTGTTTGAGAACGTCCGCAAGAGATGCACGATCAATGCCCGGCAACGGTCATTCCATCGATACGGAGCGTCGGCACATTGATGGCGCGCCGCATTTCCAGATCATCAGCGGCGACTATGGCGGCAAACATATCGCGCAGATTGCCGGCAATGGTCACTTCGCTCACCGCCTCGGCAAGCTTGCCATTGCGGATCGCAAAACCGCCTGCTCCGCGGCTATAATCGCCGGTAACGCCATTGACGCCCATGCCGATGAGCTCGGTGACGTAAAAGCCTTCCTGGATATCGCTCATCAGTGCTTCCGGAGTCACATCACCTGCTTCCAAATGGATGTTGCTTACCGATATCCCGGGACTGCCGCCGCTGCCGCGGCTTGCATGGCCGGTAGTCTCCATCTCCAGCTGTGCCGCCGCCGAGCAATTGAGCAGCCAGTTATCGACAACACCCTTGTCGATCAGTCGGTGCGGCTGCGCGGTGACACCCTCGCCATCATAGAGACGCGAACGCAGGCCACGGTGGCGATGTGGGTCCTCGATGATCGAAATCGCTTCCGGGAATATCTGCTTGCCGCGGTCTTCGGCAAGAAAGCTCGCCTTACGGGCAACGGCGCTACCGGTAATGGCGCCGGTTAAATGGCCGATCAGACTGCCGCCGACCCTTGGATCAAAAACAATCGGGCGCGGTCCGCTGGGCAGAGTTACCGGGTTCATCCGGGCCACCGCACGCGCCCCGGCGCGACGGCCTATGCTTGCCGCATCTTCCAGATCGTCCAGATGGCGCGCCATATGATAGGCATAGTCGCGTTGCATATCACTGCCACTTCCGGCGAGAACGCTGGCCGACATGGCAAATACGGTCGAGCGATAGCCGCCGGAGAATCCATCGCTGGTGGCCAGCGCCATCAAGCCACCACCCGCCTGGACCGAGCCACCTTCGGAATTGGTAACGCCGTCAATGCTGCGTGCTGCATCTTCTGCCGCCTCGGCCATGGAGCGCAGCGAAGTCGCATCCCATTGGGCAGCCTCATCGCAGATATCGAGGGCCGCCGCTGTCTGTTCATGCGTATAGAGCCGATCCTTCGGTGCCAATCGGGCATAGGGGTCTTCTGGCGCCGCCTTGGCCATATCGACGACACGTTCGGCGAGTTCTTTCAGGGTTTCATCATCGAAGCGCGTGGTTGAAACACTCGCGACCTGTTGTCCGACAAAGACTCTGAGGCCCAGTTCCGCGCTCTCGCTGCGCTGGACATCTTCCAAAGCACCCAGACGCACCTGCACATCGGTCGATTCTTCGGCGACACACGCGGCATCGGCAGCAGTCGCGCCCTGCTTCAAAGCATAGTCGACGCACTGTTCGGCGGCTTTTCGGGCCCGTTCTTCATTCAGCATGATTGCGCCATAAGCGGGCGCGCAGATCAGGTCAATTCATCCGCGGCGCAAAGCCTTGTTTGGCGGGGATTAGTCAAGGATCGGCAATTATTCCGGGAGGGGCTGAGGTCAGCCTATGGCCATGGTGCCGAGATGCCATAGTCCGGCAATGGCGAGCGGCAGACCAATGGCGCACAACCACAACGCGGTGCAATCACGCAGGAACAGCGAAGAGACTTCGCTCTGCTGTTCTTCGCCTGTATTGGCATCGACATGTTCCCAGCGTTTTTCAAAGCGGCGGCAGGCGGGAATAACCAGTGCGATCAGGATAACCAGACCGAGATAGGGCAGCATCGAATGCGAGTCGCCCTTCATTTCCGCCATCACAACAAAGATTTGCAAACCGGTATAGACCAGCAGGGCATAGGCAATATGGTTGCTCATGCGATGTGACCAGCTTTCTTTCGCCGATACCGCGCCATCGGCAGATTGCGCTGCATTGATAGAGTGTTCGCTGGTGATGCCCTTGGCCATGTCGCTTCCCCCGATAACGCCATTATGCGCACATGATGTGCTGCTTGGCGGTTATTACCAAAACCTATAGCAGCTTCTCTATCCGGTTTGCGCACCAGATTTGGCTGTTAAGGCCCTGTCTGTAAGAAACAAGCTTTCACAAAAGCGTCACCAAAGCAAGAATCTTTACCGAGAAAATTGTGATTCCCTTACAAAATGTGCATGACGGGTTGCAGTGCACTCCAGCACAGCCAATCATGAAGACAGAAACAAGAGGTGATGATATGGCGGTAACTCTAGATAGTCCGCTCACCCTTCCTAATGGTGCCGTAATCCCCAACCGCATCGCCAAGGCGGCGATGACCGAAGGTCTGGCCCGCCCCGATGGTGTCCCGACAGAGGCGCTGGAACAGCTTTATGGCCATTGGTCACAAGGCGGTGCCGGCGTGTTGATCAGCGGCAATATCATGATTGATCCGGACCATCTGGAACGCCCCGGCAATGTCATCATCGCTGGAAAGAGCATTGATGATGCTTTGCCCGCGCTGACCCGCTGGGCCAAAGCGGCGACCGCCAATGGCAATCACTTTTGGGCCCAGCTCAGTCATAGCGGGCGCCAGACGACAAAGCTGGTCAACCCCAATCCCAAAGCGCCCTCTGCGGTGAAGCTGGGTCTTCCCGGCGGCCAGTTTGGCACGCCAGAGGCACTGACGCTGGAAGAAATTGGCGATGTGGTTGATGGATTTGCCGCCACCGCCGCCGTCACCAAAGAAGCTGGTTTCACCGGTGTGCAAATTCATGCCGCGCATGGCTATTTGCTGTCCTCTTTCCTCAGCCCACGCAGCAATATCCGAGACGATGATTATGGCGGTTCGCTCGAAAATCGTGCCCGCATATTGCTTGAAACGGTGGGCAAGGTGCGCGCCAGTGTCGGCAAAGAGTTCACCATTGCGGTCAAGCTGAACAGCGCCGATTTTCAGCGCGGGGGCTTTGCCTTTGAGGACAGCCTGCAGGTGGCGCAATGGCTCGCCAATGCCGGGGTCGATCTGCTGGAGATTTCCGGCGGCACCTATGAACAGCCCAAGCTGCTGGGCGTTGAAGGCGTGGAAGCCGAAGAACCGCAGAATGTTGCGCCGTCCACCGCCAAGCGCGAGGCTTATTTCGTCGATTTTGCCAAAGCAATGCAAGAGACGGTGTCGGTGCCGCTGATGGTAACCGGCGGTTTTCGAACCCGGGTGGCGATGGACTATGCACTGGAAAGCGGAGCGGCGGATATGATCGGCCTGGGCCGCCCGATGTGCGTCATGCCCGATGCGCCGAAACAGCTGTTGGAAGGCACCATTGACCACCTGCCTTCGCCCGAGGGTGAACTGCGATTGCTGCCCTCCTGGCTAAGCTGGCTGCGCGCCTTCCAGCTGATCAAGACGGTGGATACTTTTGCCGTGCAATACTGGTTTTACGGCCAGATCTATGCGCTTGCAGAAACCGGCGCGATGGACCCGTCACTGACGCCATTCCAGGCGTTTCGCATGGTCGAGGACCGCAACAAGCAACTTATGGCAGAGCGAAACCGGATCAGGGGGTAAAACGGCATTACTCCCCTCCCGTTTCCGGGAGGGGCAGTGAGACTTATCGAGCGAAGCGAGGTCTAGTCGCAGCGGGGTGGGCATGCGGTACGTTCAGAAGTTCGCTGACACGAGCGATGCTGCGCATCGCCCCACCCCTAACCCCTCCCGTAAACGGGAGGGGAATTGATCAGACGGCATCCGCCTCTTCGGCCCGCAGGGCTTTGCGGTCAAGTTTACCGATGAGTGTTTTGGGCAATTCATCGCGGGTAACGACATCGACAACCCGTTCATGCTTGCCCAGTTGCGGGTTGAGCCATTGCATGATGGCGTCGCCTGCCACCTCGGTTTTACCTTCCTCTAGTGTCACAAACGCCTTGGGGGATTCACCGCGATATTCGTCAGCAACCCCGATCACCAGCGCCTCTTTCACCGCGTCATGCTGATACAGAACCTTCTCCACCTCGCTGGGAAAGACCTTGAAGCCACCAACCGCGATCATGTCCTTGATGCGGTCGACGATGCGGATATAGCCATCCTCGTCAATCTGGCCGACATCGCCGGTGCGCAGATAGCCGTTGATAAACACCTCTTCATCGGCATCGGGCCGGTTCCAATAGCCCTTCATTACCTGCGGCCCGGAAAAGATGATCTCGCCCGGCTCGCCCTTGGGAACTTCCTTGTTCGGGTCTTCCTTGTCGACAAGGCGCACCAAAGTGCCGGGCACTGGCTGTCCAATGGTGCCTGATTTGTTGAGGCCCTCATAAGGATTTGCCGAAACCACCCCGCTGGACTCGGTCAGGCCATAGCCTTCGACCACCTTGGCGCCGGTCTTGGCCTCAAACTTCTTTTTGACTTCGGCAGGCAGCGGCGCGCCGCCCGAGATACAGGCGCGTAGCGGCGAGAAATTGGTCTGCTCAATCCGCGGATTGTCAAGCAAGGCCTGATACATGGTCGGCACGCCGGGCAGCGCAGTGACCTTGGTGCGGTCAATCGCCTTGAGCGCCTGCACCGCATCAAAGCGCGGCAGAATGACCATCTCGCCGCCATTGAGAACGGTGCGGTTGAGCACGCAGGTATTGGCGAAGACATGGAAGAAGGGAAGCACACCCAGGATCCGGTCTTCGGCATCATGATCCGGGTCAATGCGGTTCACCTGGCGGGCATTGGCGGTGAGATTCTGGTGCGTCAGCATCGCGCCCTTGGGCGTGCCGGTGGTGCCGCCGGTATATTGCAGCAGGGCAATATCCTGATCCGGGCGAATGGAGGCGCGGTGAAACGCGCCATCATTATCGATCAGTGTCGAGAAACTGGTGATGCGCTCATCATCGGGTTTTTTGACCGTCTCCTTGCCCTTGAACAGACGATAGAAGAGTGATTTGCCGCCGGGCAGTGCACCCGCAACCGAGCCGACAATCAGCCGCTCAAGGCTGGATTTTTCCAGCACTTCCAGCGCCGTAGGCAGCAACGCCGCAGCAGACAGGGTGAACAGCACCTGCGTGCCGCTATCCTCAACCTGATGCGTCAGCTCATCAACGGTGTAGAGCGGCGAGAAATTGACCACGGTGCATCCCGCCGCCATGGCGCCATAATAGGCGGCGACATAATGCGGCACATTGGGCAAGAAAAGCCCGATACGATCGCCCTTGCCCAGCCCCATATCTTGCAGGCCCTTGGCAACGCGGCAGACGCCTGATGCGGTTTCGGCATAGCTGTATTTGCGACCCATAAAATCGATCAGCGGCGCCTCGCCCTTGCGTCCGGCAGAGCGGAAGAACATGTCGGGCATGCTCATCGGCGCGAAAAACTGGTCCCATTGGGTCGGATGATTATAATGCGTTGTCCAGATTGGCGGGGCGTCGTCATGTTCGGGGGCAAGCATGGCGCTATCGGTCATTTTCAGGCTTTCATCGCTAAGGCATGTCAAGTTGCATCATAGCAAGGCAACGCGCAAAATGCGGGGAAAGCGTGACCCAACCGCTATAGCGCCGCTCTATGGCAGCTTGCGATAAAGCGCAAGTTTGTAAGCGGAGGTAACGTCAGCCAGCGCTGAACCAGCCAACACCATCGCGGTTCTCGACGATGGCGCGTCCGGTGACTTCGAGATGCCGCAAATGCGCCATCGCTTCTCCGGTGGCGAGGCCATAGACGCTGTCGTCAATCTTGCGTGCAAACAGCAGGCCAAAGGTATCGACAGCGCGCATCGGTTTTTGGCCAAGCGCATGCTCCAGAGCCTCAAGCTGATTATGATGGCCACCTGCCAGCACATCGAGCCGCTCAAACACGCCGGTAAAAGGGAAGCCATGGGCAGGAAGGACGAGCATATCTTCGCTCAGGCGGGCTCGGAATTTGGCGATACTTTCCAGCCATTCGCCAAGCGGATCAGCCAATGGTTCGCTGACCGATACGGAAACATTGGAGGTGATGCGCGGCAATATCTGGTCACCGGCAATGACCACGCCATTCTCCTCATCGACCAGACAGCAATGCTCCGGTGTATGCCCGCCGCCAGTAAGGATGCGCCAATTGCGGCCACCGACCGTAATCACCTGCTCATCCTCCAGCCGCACATGGGTTACCGGTAGCGGCGAAACCGCCTTGGCAAAATTGCCCCAGCCACGGCTGCGCATCTTGTCCAGCCGCTCTTCATCCCAACCGGCATAGCGCATCTGGGTTATCGCGGCTTCCGGCGGTGCCTCGCGAATATCGGCAGTGAGCATCCGCGCCATCAGCCATTCGGTGCGATTCATCCAAAGCCGCACACCCTGCGTCTCGCACAGCCACCCGGCACAACCGACATGATCTGGGTGGAAATGGGTGCAGATAACGCGGGTTATGCGTTTACCCTGCAAATCGCCCGCGAGCAGTGTTTCCCATGCTTCGCGCGAGGCGGGAATGTTGAGGCCGGTATCGACAATCGCAATTCCATCGCCCTCATCATCACGATCGGCCAGCAGCCAGATATTGATATGGTTGAGCGAACCGGGAACCGGCAGCCGCGTCCAGCCAATATCAGGCAGCAGCGGAAACAGCGTGCCATATTCCGGGGCGTGATTGCCGAGCGGATAATGCAGGCCTTTGTGCTGATTGGGTTCCAGCCCGTGATCGGCCAACGCCTCCAGCACCGAAGGCGTTACCTCAGGGGGTGTCGCGGCTTTAGGCCAGGCTGGAGCTTTATGGGCCAATTGCGCGCTCAGGCGAGCGGGTCACCCGAAGGTGCTTCGCCGCCCAGCATCTCCTGCGCGGCGGCCTCAGCTTCCGCCTCGCGTGCGGCCTTTTCTGCCGCCAGCTTGTCCGCTTCGCGTTCGGCCTGCAATTCCTCGATCAGCGCAGCACGATCACCGCCCAGCTTGTTGTCCTCGGGCGCTTCTTCGCTCAGGCCAGCCTTCTTCGCGGCCTTGGCGACGACGGCATCGAGCTCACGCTGGCTGCACAGGCCCAGCGTCACCGGGTCTTTGGGCTGAATATTAGCGATATTCCAGTGCGTGCGATCGCGGATAGCGTTGATGGTGTTGCGCGTGGTGCCGATCAGCTTGCCGACCTGTGCATCGGAAATTTCCGGGTGGTTACGCAGCAGCCAGGCAATGCCATCGGGCTTGTCCTGTCGCTTGGAAACCGGGGTGTAACGCGGGCCCTTGGTGCGGTGCTTCTGCTCCGGGCCTTTGGTGATGACCATGCTATATTCCGGGTCAGCCTGCGCCTTTTCGATTTCTTCCATGGTCAGCTCGCCCGCCTGTACCGGATCGCGGCCGGTATATTTGGTGCTCGCCAGATCATCAGCCATGGCCTGTACTTCGAGGATATGCAGGCCGCAAAATTCGGCGATCTGCTCAAAGGTCAGGCCGGTATTGTCGACCAACCAGGATGCGGTGGCGTGCGGCATCAACGGATGTGCCATGATTAGTAACTCCTGTGCGCCGCTATGCCCGGTTTTCGGTTCATTTGATTAGCGGCGGATTGTAAAAACAATAAGGGCCGCCCCATGCAGGAGCGGCCTCTGATAAACTAATGATAGGCGATTATCGCTGATGCGACAAGGGCGATTATCGTTGCAACTCAAGCAGCCCATGCCGTTGATGGTCGATGCAGCGGCGCGAGAGACCGTAAAAACTGTTCAGCGCTGGTTTCCCAACTGAAGGTGCGGCCATAGCGTGCGGCGGCCTGTCGGTCGCAGGACAGAGCCTGCGCTATGGCACTCTGCAGATCCTCATCGAGCACACCGACGCCATCGCGGATAATGTCCTGCGGGCCTGCCACCGGATAGGCGGCAACCGGGGTGCCGCTGGCCAGAGCCTCGATCATCACCAGCCCGAATGTATCGGTGCGGCTTGGGAAGACGAAGACATCGGCCCCGGCATAATAGCTGGCGAGGTCACGGCCTTTTTTGGCACCAACAAAATGGGCCTCTGGATATCCCGCCTTGAGCGTTTCCAGCGCCGGGCCCGCTCCGACGACCACCTTGCTGCCCGGGTGATTGGTTTCGAGGAAAGCCTCGATATTCTTCTCCACTGCCACCCGGCCGACATAGAGCTGGATAGGGCGCGGCAGATCGGCAAAGAATTCGGCCGCCGGTACATCGGGACCGAAACACGCAAGATCAACGCCGCGTCCCCAATGGGTCAGCCGCTCCAGACCATTTTCTGCCAATTGTGATCGGATGGACGGGGTGGCAACCATGATCTGTTCGGCCGGGCTATGGAACCAGCGGATATAGGGCCAGATATAGTCCGCCGAGATGCCGGTCCGTCGTGCGACATAATCGGGGAATTGGGTGTGATACGCTGTCGTGAACGGCAGGCCAGCGCGCAGGCAATAGCGCCGCGCTGCCAGTCCCAAAGGGCCTTCGGTAGCGATGTGGATCGCATCGGGGCCAAAATCCATGATCTTGCGGCTGACCGAGGCGGTGCTGGCCAACGCCAGCCGGATTTCGGGATAGCTGGGGCAGGGGACAGAGAGATATTGGTCGGGCGAGATCACACAGATATCATGGCCTGCAGCTTCCAGACGATCCGTGACCGCCTGCAATGTCCGCACCACGCCATTCATCTGGGGTGCCCAGGCATCGGTAATAAGTGCGATCCGCATCCGCTTGCCCTCCAAATAGTGTCAGGCTGCCAAAGGTGCCCCATCTTTCGGGGCGTCAGCGCCAGCCTTCTTCCTCTGTGCTTTCTTTCGGGCATTCATGATATCAGCCCAGTGCAGGATTTCCATGCTGCCGTCGAAATTCTCGACCAACGCGTTGCAGCCTTCGACCCAATCGCCGTCATTATAATATTCGACACCGTCAATTTCGCGGATTTCTGCCGTATGGATATGGCCGCAGACGACCCCGTCAACGCCGCGCTGTTTGGCGGCACGCGCGACAAGTTCCTCGTAGCGGGATATAAACTCGACCGCGTTTTTCACCTTGTGCTTGGCCGTTTTGGAGAGCGACCAATAGGGCAGGCCCAACTTCTGACGGCCCCAATTGACCCAGCGATTGAGACCCATCATAAAGTGATACAGCGCGTCACCGACAAAGGCGAGCCAGCGATGCGCCAACATAATGGTGTCAAATTCATCGCCATGCAGCACCAGCAATTTGCGGCCATCAGCGGTTTCATGCACCGCAGCGCGCTCAATCTCGACATCACCGAACTTCATGCCCGAGAATGGCCGGATCATTTCATCATGATTGCCGGGGATATAGACGATCCGCGTGCCG
This sequence comes from Parasphingorhabdus sp. SCSIO 66989, assembly GCF_032852305.1. Classification (NCBI taxonomy): domain Bacteria; kingdom Pseudomonadati; phylum Pseudomonadota; class Alphaproteobacteria; order Sphingomonadales; family Sphingomonadaceae; genus Alterisphingorhabdus (ex Yan et al. 2024); species Alterisphingorhabdus coralli. The sequence continues at coordinate 108,364 of NZ_CP136594.1, read as the reverse complement.
CGCTTGGCGCGCTTCATAACCCGCCAGACCACGTCGCTATGGGTCGAGGGCCAGTAGAATTTCTTCTTCAGCCGCCAGCCATCGATAATGTCGCCGACCAGATACATGGTCTCGCTGTCGACATTGTCGAGAAAGTCGATCAGCATCTCGGCATTGCAGCCCTTGGTGCCAAGGTGAATATCGGAAATCCAGATGGTGCGATATTGCCGCCGTTCACCGCCTTCCGGTTCCTTGATAACAGGAGCCGGGATATTGAGCGGGAAATCAGTAATGTTGCCGCTGTCGCTCACCTCGGAATCAGCGAGCGAGCGGATATTGGACGGCAGAAGATCGGCTGGCGATACCATGGAAGGCTCTCCTCTGAACCTGTTGCGCTTCAGGGCGGCATAGCCCCGAAACTGTGACAAACGGAATCATGGTTCAGTGAAACTTTTATGACATCAGGCCGAAAATTGATGCCGGTTTCGTGACAGTGGTGCGACGGAGCGATGAAATACCTTTATTGTCCCGTCAGCAGGACGATTTTGCCGAAATGCGCGCCGCTTTCCATATAGGTCTGCGCTTTGCCCGCATCTTCAAGCGGGAAGCGGCTGTCGATAATCGGTACCACGGCGCGTTCTGCGACCAATGGCATGACATTGCGCGCAATCTCGTCCGCCAGCAGTCCCTTGAATGCATCAGTGCGCGGCCGCAGGGTTGAGCCGGTCAGGGTCAGTCGCTTGCGCATGATATCGACCATGGAAATATTGGCTTTGAGTCCTCCTTGGACCGCGATGGTTACATGGCGGCCACCTTCGGCGAGGCAGGCCATATTGCGCGGCACATAATCCCCAGCGACCATGTCGAGCACGATATGTACGCCTTTGCCATCGGTCAGCCGGTCAATCTCGGCCACAAAATCCGTTGTCTTGTAATTGATCGCAGCGGCAGCGCCCAGCTCCTCGGCCTTGGCGCACTTTTCATCGCTGCCACAGGTGACATAGACAGTCATCTCGAACATCTTGCCGAGCATGATGGCCATGGTGCCGATGCCGCTCGTACCGCCATGGACCAACATCGTCTCGCCATCGCGGGCATAGGCACGCTCAAACACATTATGCCATACGGTAAACAGCGTTTCGGGGAGGGCAGCCGCCTCTTCCATGGTCAGCGATGCGGGTATCGGCAGGCAATGATCATGCTTCGCGATACAATAGTCAGCATAACCACCACCGCCGACCAAAGCGCACATATTCTGCCCCAGCAGGGCATCATTGACACCTTCGCCAATAGCAACAATCTCCCCTGCAACCTCCAGGCCGGGGGTTGAAGGCGCTCCAGGTGGCGGAGGATACAGCCCCATGCGTTGAACAATATCCGGACGATTGACCCCGGCGGCTGAGACCCGGATCAGCACTTCCCCAGCCCCCGGCTGTGGCACCGGTTTCTCACGCACAGTCAGCACCGATGCATCGCCCGGTGCGTCCATATCAATTGCACGCATCATCTCTGGCAGTACTGCCATGTTTAACCCCCCCCATTTTGCCCTCTTTAACAAAGGAAATGGAATTTCGATAGTCAGCTTATTGACAGTCCGTCCTATGAGGTCAACATTGTACCGTATGGACTTGGACGAGAATCTTCCGCGACGCAAAGATCAGCCCCTGGAAGCGCTGGTTCGCGAGGACCTTGATCCGCTATCGCTTGAAGAGCTGGACAGCCGGATTGCGGTGTTGGAAGCCGAAATTGCCCGGTGTAAGGCGCACAAAGCCAAGGCTTCGGACCACAGAGCCAGCGCCGAGGCGCTGTTCAAGAAATGATAATCCATCTGCCTTTGCGCCTGTTCAATTGCGCAGCGGTAGATGTGAAAAAATATGGGACTATGCACAGCAGGCGATGAAAATGGCCGAGTGCATTCCTATATCGGGTTGGAATATGATAATCTGGTTTTCAGATTATCGGGTAAAAAGGTAACAAAGCATGCCGTCATTTGCGGAATCCCTTGAAAAAACCATCCACCAGGCACTGCACCATGCGTCCGAGCGGCGGCATGAATATGCCACGCTGGAGCATCTGCTGCTGGCGCTGATCGATGACCCGGAAGCCTCGCAGGTCATGCAGGCCTGTGGCGTCGATCTCGGCGAGCTTAGCGATACGCTGGTGCATTATCTTGATAATGAGCTGGATTCGTTGCGGATCGAGGAAAAGATTGATCCGGCGCCGACATCGGTGTTCCAGCGGGTTGTCCAGCGCGCGATCCTGCATGTCCAGTCTTCGGGCAAGGATGTCGTTACCGGAGCCAATGTGTTGGTCGCGCTGTTCTCCGAACGTGAATCCTATGCTGTGTATTTCCTGCAGCAACAGGATATGAGCCGCCTTGATGCCGTCAGCTATATCAGCCACGGCATTGGCAAGGGCGGCCAGCCGGTCGATTCGCGCACGCCGGAAGGCAGTGATGATCAGGAAGAAGAAGGCGGCAAGGCCGAGGGCAAGCAGAAGAAAGAAAGCGCACTCGACCAGTTTACCGTCAACCTCAACGCCAAGGCAGAAGCCGGCAAGGTCGATCCGCTGATCGGACGCGGGCCGGAAGTCGACCGCACGGTGCAGATTCTCTGCCGTCGTTCAAAGAATAATCCGCTCTATGTTGGTGATCCCGGCGTTGGCAAAACCGCCATTGCTGAAGGTCTGGCGCGCAAGATTGTCGAGGGCGATGTTCCTGATGTGCTGTCCGAAGCGGTGATCTATTCGCTCGATATGGGCGCATTGCTGGCGGGTACACGCTATCGCGGCGACTTTGAGGAGCGGCTGAAACAGGTGGTTTCAGAGCTCGAAAAAATGCCGCATGCGATCCTCTTCATTGACGAGATTCATACGGTGATTGGTGCTGGCGCGACTTCGGGCGGTGCGATGGATGCCTCAAACCTGCTCAAGCCTGCGCTGTCGGGTGGCACGATCCGTTGTATCGGCTCGACCACTTACAAGGAATTCCGGAATCACTTTGAAAAGGATCGCGCTTTGCTGCGTCGGTTCCAGAAGATTGATGTCAATGAGCCGAGCATTGAGGATACGGTCAAAATCCTCAAAGGCCTGCGCAGCGCGTTCGAGGAGCATCACAAGGTGCGCTACACCCCCGATGCGCTGAAAACCGCGGTCGAACTGTCGGCACGCTATATCAATGATCGCAAATTGCCCGATAAGGCGATTGATGTGATTGACGAGGTTGGCGCGATGCAGATGCTGGTGCCGCCATCCCGTCGCCGCAAGACCATCACCGCACGCGAGATTGAGGCGGTTATCTCGACCATGGCGCGCATCCCGCCCAAATCGGTCTCCAAAGACGACCGCAAGCAGTTGGAGCATCTTGAGCGTGACCTGAAGCAGGTGGTCTTCGGTCAGGATCTGGCGATTGAGAAACTGGCCAGCGCGATCAAGCTGTCGCGGGCAGGTCTGCGCGAACCGGAAAAGCCGATTGGCAACTATTTGTTCTCCGGCCCTACCGGTGTCGGCAAGACCGAGGTGGCGCGTCAGCTGGCGAGCATCATGGGCATTCCGCTGAAGCGCTTCGATATGAGCGAATATATGGAGCGCCACAGCGTCTCCCGCCTGATCGGTGCGCCTCCGGGCTATGTCGGTTATGATCAGGGCGGCCTTCTGACCGATGCCGTTGATCAACAGCCGCATTGTGTGCTGCTGCTCGACGAGATTGAGAAAGCGCATCCCGATCTGTTCAATGTGCTGTTGCAGGTGATGGATAATGGCAAGCTCACCGACCATCACGGCAAGACCGTCGATTTCCGCAATGTGGTGCTGATCATGACCACCAATGCCGGGGCCAGTGACATGGCGCGCGAAAGCATCGGTTTCGGCAATGTCAGCCGCGAAGACGCGCAGGAAGATGCGGTGAAGAAGATGTTCACCCCGGAATTCCGCAACCGTCTCGATGCGGTGGTGCCATTCACCTATCTTTCACCCGAAGTCGTCAGCCGCGTGGTCGACAAGTTCATCCTGCAACTGGAGCTGCAACTGGCCGACCAGAATGTGCATATCCGCCTTGATCAGGATGCGCGCGATTACATGGCGGAGAAGGGCTATGACAAGCTCTTCGGTGCCCGTCCCATGGGTCGTCTCATTCAGGAGAAGATTAAGGAGCCGCTGGCCGAGGAATTGCTGTTCGGCAAGCTGGCGCAAGGCGGCGAGGTGTCGGTGCATATGAAGGACGGCAAGCTGGCCTTTGAGATTATGCCGGCACCGCCCAAAGCCTCGCGCAAAAAGCCGCAGAAAAAGTCTCCGGCGAAAAAGAAAGAGGATTGATCCTCACCGCAATGGGTATAGGGATGGGCGACCAGTAAACAGGCTGTCGTACCATCTCTATTGCCATTGAAGGGATCACCCGATGCTCGACTTTTATACCAATCCGATGTCACGCGGGCAGATTGCCCGTTGGGCGCTGCATGAAGCTGGCGCGGAATATCAGCAGCATCTGATGAGCTATGACCCCTCGGACGAAAATAGCATCAAAAGCGAGGCCTATCTCGCCATCAACCCAATGGGCAAGCTGCCCGCTATAGCCGATGATGGTAAGGTGATTACCGAATGCGCGGCCATCTGCGCCTATCTGGCCGAGCGTTTCCCCGATTCTGGCCTCGCACCGCAGGATGATAGCGAGCGTGCGGACTATTATCGTTGGCTCTTTTACGCATCGGGCCCATTGGAAACCGCGATCACCAACAAGTCCATGGGCTTTGCCCCTTCAGATGAACAAACCCGGATGGCGGGCTATGGCAATTTCGAGATGGTCATGGATGTTCTTGACGGCTTCCTCTCCAGCCGGGACTATGTCTGTGGCGCACGCTTTACCATGGCCGATGTCTATCTCGGCAGCCAGGTCGATTGGGGCATGAGCTTCGGCACGATGGAGAAGCGGGATAGCTTCATTGCCTATGCCGAGCGTATGCGCCCGCGTGAAGCCTATAAGGCGGCCAAGGCGATTGATGGTGAACTGATCGCCAAGGCGCAGGCCGCGCAAAGCTGAGCATAGTTTGTATTGCGCCAAGCCTGGCATTTCAGAAGCGAAACTAACCGCTTGAACATAGTGTAAAAATTCGCTTATTATAGAATTCTGGCGGGGTGAGGTACGCTATGCGTTCAGTAATCTATATCAGTTCTGCAACGAGCATATTCGATAAACCGGCGCTGGATGCGCTGATCCAGCAATGCCGTGCGTATAACAGTAAGCATGATATCACCGGTTGCCTCGCCTATAACGGCGTCAATTTCCTGCAGCTTATTGAAGGCCCGGAAGAGGCGATTGAGACCTGTCTGGAACGTATCATTGCCGATAGCCGGCATGATGGCATCGTCAAAATCCGCGATGAGGCGGTCGGTCTGCGTGAATTTCCGGACTGGACCATGGCCGGGCGGCTGACTCCCGATGCTGAAGGACGCGCCAGTCGCGGGCTTATGCTGGATATATTGCAGGGCGCACGACAGGCAACGCGCGAGATTTTTGAGGGCTTTGCCACGCTTAAATCGGCCTGATAGCTTTTCTGTATCATGCTAAATGCAAACCGCTCTTGAGCGGAGAGCGGTAAGATATTATATTACAAGCATGACTGAAACAGCCACAATTGAAGTTGATCTGCTGCCCGCGGCGGCAAAGCGCGTAGCAGCGATTGCCACCAAATTGGGCAAGGACGCTGCCCTGCGCCTGTCGGTAGAAGGTGGTGGCTGTTCCGGTTTTCAATATCGCTTTGGCTTGGCCGAGAGCATAGAAAGCGATGACCATGTAACCGAGCGTGATGGCGTCAAGCTGGTGGTGGATTCTATCAGCTTGGATCTGCTTCGCGGTTCTGCGGTCGACTTTGTTGAATCGCTGGGTGGCGCATCCTTTCAGGTGACGAACCCCAATGCCGCCTCAGGCTGTGGCTGCGGCACCAGCTTTTCGGTTTAACAGCAATTCTCCCCTCCCATTTAGGGAGGGGCAGTGAGACTTGGCGACTGAGCGAAGCGAAGGCGCTTAGTCGCAGCGGGGAGGGCCCCAACGCTTTTCGGTTTTCCCGAGCCTATCAACCCGCTACACCTCACCCATGACCAAAATCGCCAGCTTCAATATTAACGGTATCAAGGCGCGCCTGCCGCGGCTGCTCGAATGGCTGGAGGAAACCCGGCCCGACATTGCTTGTCTGCAGGAGATCAAAAGCCAGGATGAGGGCTTCCCCGCCGATGCGTTTGAGAAAGCTGGCTATGGCGCGATCTGGCATGGGCAGAAATCGTTTAACGGTGTCGCGATATTGGCACGCGGTGCGCAGCCGGTGGAAACCAAACGCGGGCTGGATGGCGAGCCGGAGGATGAACAATCGCGTTATCTGGAAGCGGATGTCACTATCGGTGATGCAGAGCAATCCTTGCGGGTGGCGTGCATTTACCTTCCTAATGGCAATCCGCAGCCGGGGCCTAAATTTGATTACAAGCTACGCTGGATGGAACGGCTGCGTGCCCGTGCGCGCCAGATTTGGGCCGAAGAAGTCCCGGCGATACTCGCGGGCGATTACAATGTCATTCCGCGTGACAATGATGTCTGGTCACCCCCTGCCATGGCATCGGATGCGCTGATGCAACCAGAAAGCCGCGGCGCCTATCAGCGCTTGCTAAACGACGGCTGGACCGATCCGATCGGCAATTGGCACCCCGATGGCCAGATCTGGACCTATTGGGACTATCAACGCGGTGCCTGGCAGCGCGACCATGGCTTCCGCATCGACCATCTGCTGCTCTCGCCCCAGGCGGCGGACCGGCTCAAGGCGGTCGGCGTCGACAAAGACCATCGCGGCCGGGAAAAAGCCAGCGACCATGCGCCGACCTGGGTGGAATTGCGGGGTTAGGCCTGTATGATGGTTTCATCCACTATCGCATGAAAGGGGGCCATGGCGGAGTATTCCGATAGAAAGGAGCCGGTTGAGGCCGAGAAAGCGCTCATGCGCGCTCGCTATGAGGCTTATGAGCTAAGCGGCGAATTTGTTTCGTATGAGGAGATGAAGCAATGGACTGAAAGTCTTTGCACTACCTCAACAAGACCCTAATGCCCCACGCTCTCGCCGCGCTCCAATCCGGACAACGCCAGCTGTTCGTCGATCTGCGCCATCAGCCGTTCAAGTCCCGCTTCTGACCCGGCCTCTGCGCGAGCTACCAGCACATCCTGCGTATTGGACGCGCGCAGCAGCCACCAGCCGTCATCGGTGTTGACCCGCGCGCCGTCGGTGGCGTTGACGTTCGCGCCATCGGCCTTGAGTCGCTGCAGTACTTCGTCAATCACCGCGAATTTGCGGCTCTCATCGACCTGAAAGCGCATTTCGGGGGTGTTGATCATCTCGGGCATTTCGCCGCGCAAGGTGGTGACGCTTTTGCCGAGATCGCTGGCGGCGCGGATCAGGCGGATCGCGGCGTAGAGCGCATCGTCAAAGCCATAATAGTCATGCGCGAAGAAGACATGGCCGCTCATCTCGCCCGCTAATGGTGATCCGGTTTCCTTCATCTTCGATTTGATCAGGCTGTGCCCGGTCTTCCACATCAGCGGCTCACCGCCGAGCTCTGCCACCCGGTCATAAAGCGCCTGACTGGCTTTGACGTCGGCGATGATGGTCGCGCCGGGCACATCTTTCAGCACCGGTTCAGCGAAGATGGCGAGCAGCTGATCGCCCCAGATCACCCGGCCTTCGCCGTCAATCGCGCCGATACGGTCGCCATCGCCATCAAAAGCCACGCCGAAATCGAGCTGCTTCTCGGCCACCAGTGCCTTAAGGTCTTCAAGATTGGCTTCCTCGGTCGGATCAGGGTGATGGTTCGGAAACGCACCATCCACGTCAGTAAAAAGGCAATGATGTTCGCCAGGAAGTTGTTTTACCAAACGCTCGACAATTGGTCCGGCGGCGCCATTGCCCGCATCCCAGCCAATCCGAATCCGCGCAAAATCGGTGCGGCTGGCGTCAAAACCCTGAAGCAGCCGCTCGACATATGAGTCCATGATATCGCGGGTGAACACGCTACCCATGCCTGCTTCCCAATCGCCAGCAGCGGCCATCTGGCCCAAGCGCTGAATATCCGCGCCGAAAAAGGGGCGGCCCTGAAACACCATTTTGAAGCCGTTATAATTGGCCGGGTTGTGGCTGCCGGTAATCTGTATTCCACCGGCGGCTTCTTCGATAACCGCCTCGGCATAATAGAGCATTGGCGTTGGACCGAGGCCGATATTGATTACATCAAGCCCGCTATCGTTCAGCCCGCGCGCCAGTGCTTCGGCAAGCGCAGGGGAGCTGGTTCGGCCATCATAGCCGATTACAACGGTGCGATTGCCATCCTCTGCCTCTCGCAGCACCAGAGTCCCGAAGCCACGCCCGATCGCATAGGCATCATCCTCGCCCAGCGTCTCACCGATGATCCCGCGAATATCATATTCACGTAAAGAGGTGGGATGGAATGTGTGCGTTTCGTATAGCGGAGCGGTGGCCATGAGATACTACCCTCTTTATAGGTTTACACATTTTTAACTTTCGCCGCCCGCCTTATAGCGCCTTTATCCAATAGGCCAGTCGGTTTTTTCTGTGCGATTTTCCAGCAAGATATTGCGTGCTGTTCCGAGGCGTATAGCAAGCTCTGCGCTGCCACCAGCATCAGGATGTGCACGTGTCATGCGACGGCGATAGGCAGCACGGATCATATCGGAAGTCGCGCGTTCATCGATTCCCAGCAGCATTCGGGCTTCAGCAATGGTCATCCCGGGTTCTGCGAGATGGGGTGGCTCAGGCGGCGCTTTTGGTGCGCCTTGCTGTTCAGCCTTAGCTGTCGGTTTTGACGCAGATCGATACACCGCCCAACCAATTGCGCCGACCAGCATGGCGCCAGCCGCGGGCAGTTGCCCGGTTGTCAGAAAGCGCGTCCCAAGCATGGCGACAGTAAGCGCGAACCAGTCACCCGGTTGCATTCGGGCAAGCCGCCCTGAATACCAAAGCCAGAACAGACATCCGGCGGCGAGGATGAAGAGTAACGGCATGGGCTGAATATGGGGCGGACAGGGAAGGCGTGCAAGTTGAGCCGTTGATCCGGGGCACTGGTTAAGCGTCCCGGATCATATCCATTTCAACGACTAGCTGCCAGCATAGGGCAGGGATGATTTGTGCACCACCATGCGCAGATTGCCTTCATCATCCTTCACATAGCCGATGGTATATTCGACCTTGATCTCGTCACCCTCGGCCGGGGTGAACCAATAATTGCCCATGGCAACGGCCATGTCGCAGCTGGAATTGGTGATGCCGGCATTCTCCCAGCGCACTGCTGTCCATGGGGTCAGCGCAAAGCCTTTATCTTCCTTGAAGGTTTCATTGCCGCCGACAAAATAGGAAAGCGCGCCGTCGAACGAGCCACGGAACTGTTCATCGGCAGCCAGAGTTGGTTTGAACAGCACCACGCCGTCCAGATCATAGCCATAGAATTTGTTGATATGATCGGTGGCGGCGGTGGTGTAATCGCCTTCCTCGGTGAAGGTCTTGCCGATCGCGACAATGCCGTCACCCCATGCTTTCTGGGCGTTCACCACCTCTTCCTCGGTGATGCAGCTTTTTGCACCTTCTGCAGTCTCAGCACCCTGTTCCGCGCCTGGCTGGCAAGCAGCCAGTCCCATGGCGGCTATCGCGACCAGCGAAATGCGTGCGGTATCTCTCAGGTTTGTCATCAAATGTCCTTTCATTGGATGGGGGAAGTAATCTCGATAAGGGCCAGACAGAACAAGAATCTGCCCTGTCTTTGCGCTCTTGGAGACAGCATAGTCAAGATATTGTGCAGCCGCTATGGAAAGGTGCAAAATCTGGTCCAGTCATTCGGCATGCTTTGGCAGGATAACCTAAAACAGGCTTGCTTGGGCTTTTGCCGGTTGTTCCAAGCCTGGCAAGTTCAATGCTGCAACCAGTTCACGCAGTTCCTGGCGCGCGACAATATGGCTGGTGCCAAGATCGCCCAAATGGCCTTTATCGAGCAGGGTCAATCCTGAGGGGAACAGCTCGCGATAGATGACCCGCTCACTCAGCCCGGGAATGATGCGAAAGCCCACCCGTTTGGACAGCTCATGCAAGGCCCGGTTGATACGACGCATATTGCGCGCCTCGATATGCTGGGTACGGTTACGCAGCAGCACCCAGTCCATTTCCTTGCCCGCATTTTTGGCGCGGGCTTTGCGCGCTTCCCAGATCAGCTCGGCATAAAAACTGATACGCTTGACCTTGAATGTATCGGGATCAACCTGCCCGATCAGATCGAAATCGACAAAGCTGTCATTCAATGGCGTCACCAGTGTATCTGCTGACGTTGCGACATAGCGTGCAAATTTGTCATCGCGTCCAGGTGTATCGAAGATCAGAAAGTCGAGGCTCCTCTCTTCCTGCGCGATCATCTGGTCGAGCCGGGCGATGGTATCCTGCTCAAACACCTTGAATTGCGCCATGGGCAAAGAAATGCCGCGGCGAATAGTGGTCGCGGTGCGGTTCTCCATATAGCGAAAGCTGGTACGTTGGCGCGGGTCGAGGTCAATGATGCCGACTTTCATGCCGCGATAGGCAAGGGCTATGGCGACATGCACAGCGGTGGTTGATTTTCCGGTGCCGCCTTTCTCATTGGCAAAGACAATACGGTGCGTGCCCCTGTCGCCTGTTTCATGCATTGCCGTCATTCCTGGCCCCTGTTCATGGCCTTTGCGGCCACTTATCATTCCTGCATTGCCCCCCGGCAAGTGTGCCGATATGCGCATGGATATGGACCGTCAATCAAGAGAGTCCAGATACCAAGAACGCAGGCCTGACCGGTTCGCGCCTGCACATACAGAAGGGCCCATTCCGGTGCAAACTGTTCATGACCATGACTCACTAAAAAATGCGCTGACGGCGATGCGGGCGGATGGCGCTTCTTTGGCGCTGGTGCCGACTATGGGCGCGCTGCATGCCGGGCATATGGCGCTGGTTGAGGCAGCGAAGCAACAGGCGGATCGCGTTGCTGTGTCGATCTTTGTCAATCCGACGCAATTCGGTCCGAATGAGGATCTCGACGCTTATCCGCGCCAGCTGGCAGAAGACAGCGCGCTGCTCAAGGAGGCAGGCGTTGACTTGCTCTGGGCGCCAACGGCTGAGGCGATGTACCCTGATGGTTTTGAAACCGTTATCCGCGTGCCCGATATCAGCCTGGGGCTGTGCGGTGGTTCGCGTCCCGGGCATTTCGATGGTGTCGCGACGGTGGTGTGCAAGCTGCTGAACCAGATAGGTCCCGATATCGCGCTGTTCGGTGAGAAGGACTATCAGCAACTGGCAATCATCCGCCGCATGGTGCGTGATTTGGATATGACGCCGCAGATTGTAGGCGTTTCGACTGTGCGCGATGATGACGGTCTCGCCCTTTCTTCACGCAATGCGTATCTGACACCGGATGAGCGCCAGCGCGCGACCACATTGCCCAATGCGATCCGCGAAGCGATAGCAGCCATCGAAGCCGGATGTGAGATCGCGGTAGCTTTGCAGCTTTTGATCCGCAGACTGTCCGAAGCCGACTTTGACCCGATAGACTATGCCGAAATCCGCAACGCCGATACGCTGGCGCCGATAATGGGCGAAAAGATCGAAAATGGCCCGATTGCCGCGCGATTGTTGGTTGCCGCAAGGCTGGGCAAGACACGGCTTATCGACAATTGGCCGCTCATGGTACCGTGAGCGGCTAAAATCCGGAATCGCCGCAAGAAATGTAAAATATTTCCGATTTCTACCGATTTGGATAGTTGATTAACGGAAACGCCATTTGCGTTAACCATATTTTTATCAGTTAAGCCGAACTTGCCCCTGTCGTTACTAAGAAAGACAGTAAAGGGGGCCAGACAATGGCTAACAGTATCAAGAGCGCACGTTTTCTGATCGAGAGCAAATTGGCGGAAGCTGCAACCGGTGATCCGGCTGCTTATTTTGACCTCGGCGTGGCGTTCTCTACCGGCAGCGAAGGCAATGACATTGATCTGATCGAGGCGCATAAATGGTTCAACCTCGCCGCCGTATCAGGCCATGTTGAAAGCGCTACCTGTCGCGCGGAAATCGCCGAGGAAATGACCGCACGCGAAATCGCTGAAGCCCAGCGCGAAGCCCGCGCCTGGATTGCCGAGCATAGCCGTCGCGCGGCTTGACTATCCACCCTTTTTAAACGGCGTCATCTCGGCGAGAAATTCCTGATCATGCGCCACTGCCTCGCGCTCGCGCTCGAGGAAATCGGCGATGGCGCGGCGGAAACCTAGGTCAGGGATATAATGCGCTGACCATGTCGTCACCGGGGCATAGCCACGCGCCAGCTTGTGGCCACCCTGTGCGCCTGCCTCGACTTGGCTAAGGCCGCGGGCAATGGCGATATCGATGGCCTGATAATAGCACAGCTCAAAATGCAGGCAGTTAATGTCGCGGGTGCAGCCCCAATAGCGGCCATAAAGTGTATCCGGCCCGGCAAAGTTGAGCGCGCCGGCCACCGGTTCACCGTGGAGATAGGCGAGCACCAGCACGATCCGGTCGGCCATCCGCTCGCCAAACAGGCTGAACGCTTCGCGGGTCAGATAGGGCATGCCATATTTGCGTGCGCCGGTATCCTGATAAAAGACCCAGAACGCATCCCAATGCGCTTCGGTGAGATTATCGCCGGACAGATGAACAATCTCGACATCGCTCTGAGCGGTGCGCCGTTCCTTGCGGATGGTCTTGCGCTTGCGTGATGAAAGCGTGGCAAGAAAGCCGTCAAAATCGTCGAAACCCTGATTAGCCCAATGAAACTGAGTATCGCTGCGCAACAACCAGCCAAGATCGCCAAAGTCCTGTCGGTCGCTCTCGGTCAAAAAGGTCGCATGGGCCGATGACAGACCATTTTGCTCAGTCAGTTGCTGTGCGGCAAGGATCAGTGGCGTTTTCCATTGCTCCTCCAGCACCAGCAGACGCGGCCCGGTTGCCGGGGTGAAGGGCGCGGAAATCTGCAGCTTGGGATAATAGCGGCCACCGGCATTTTCATAGGCATGAGCCCAGCTATGGTCGAAGACATATTCGCCCTGGCTGTGGCCTTTGAGATAGGCGGGCATCGCGCCGACCAGCCTGTCATTGTCATCGCGGATGGTGATCGGCGCCGATTGCCAGCCCGTGCCTTTGCCGACGCTGCCCGAATCCTCCAGCGCCGAGAGAAAGGCGTGGCTGGTGAACGGGTTGTCACCGCTGGCGATATTCAACGCATCCCATTCCGCGGCATCAATCTTGCTGACGCCTTTCTCGATACGCGCCGCTATGGCCGGGCCATCATCCTGAGTTGTCGGGTCGCCATGGGCCATTGAGGTTAAGGCTAGTCCTTCACCGCCAGTATCGCATCGACTTCAACTGCGGCATTGAGCGGCAGCACCGGTACACCTACCGCGCTGCGCGCATGGCGGCCGAGTTCGCCGAATGCTTCTTCCATCAGATCGGAAGCGCCATTGACCACCTTCGGCTGGTCATGAAAATCGGGCACGCTGGCGACAAAACCGCCCAGCTTGACCACCTGTGTCACCCGGTCGAGCGAACCGAGCGCCGCCTTGGCCTGCGCCAAAATCATCATCCCGCAAGCGCGCGCTGCGGCCTGCCCCTGTTCCAGCGATACATCCGCGCCTAGCTTGCCCGTCGCCAGCTCGCCATCGATAAACGGGAGCTGCCCGGAGATAGTGAGTATGCCATTGTGCAAAACCGCAGGCTTATAGCTCGCTACCGGCGCGGCCGGCGTGGGCAGTGTGATGCCAAGTTCGGCAAGACGGGCGTCAATCGTGTCGGTCATAAGGGTCTTTCTGTGCAATCCTAATGTATCAAATCTTACTGTCACCCCCGCGAAAGCGGGGGTCCAGAACAACGGGGCACAATGCTTGCGGCTCTGGATTCCCGCCTTCGCGGGAATGACGTTGGGGGATATGGCAGTTCATATCACAATGGTGCCTAAGCCGCCTTCGCAATCGCGGGCGCATCCGCACCGCTGGTCAGCCGGTCAATAATCCAGTGCTGCGCCTCGCTCCAAAGGTCGATGCGGACATGCGCATGGCCTTTGGTTTCGGCGCAATCAATATGCGGCGCGACTTCCGGCTCGCCCACCATATGCAACCGCCAGACATGTGGCGCGACTTCGCCCACCGAGTCATGATGCTGCGGCAGATCGTCGATAAACAGCGCTGATCCCGGCTGATGCTCGTCGAGAATGGTTTTCAGCGCGCCGCCCTTGGGCCCCTGATTGGTATAGACCGGATAGTCGATGCCAAATTTTGCCAGCTGTTCGGCGCGATGGTCGCGGCGATGGTCCATCAAATTGGTAAGGATGACGATATCGGCGACTTCGTTGATCGCGGCCAGTCCTTCCACCGCGCCGTCAATCGGCGTCTGGCGGTGCATCTCGGTGTCGAAAAAGCCACCGAGCAGCGCCCAGATTTTCTCCGGTTTCAGGACATCGCCGGTCTTCTGATCGGTCAGCGCGGTCGAAAAATCGCCGCCGCTCAGGTCAAAATTGACGCCATGCTCCTCATCCACCCATTGGCGAAACGGCACCACCATATGCAGCAGCACCTCGTCGCAATCGGTAATCAATAATGGCCTGCTCATCGGCTCAGCTCCTGATAAGTGGCGGCCAGTTGCTCCGGCCGTATCTGTAAATCCTCTGACGCGGCCAAAAGATCCGGCTCATGGTTGGCGAGCCAGCCCATCACCGCGCCCAGCACCTCGCGCGATCCGGCGCGGGCGCGCAGATCATCGGGCGTCATGCCGGTCATCGCCAACAACCGATCCCGCCGATTGTCATTGCCCAGCGCCCAGGCCAGCACCTGCAACGCCTGTGTTTCGGCGTCTGTGTCATCGCGTTGTTGCACCATGACTGCTTAAATGGCAGTGGCAGGCGGTGGGGACAAGAGAAAGGATGGCCGACGTGGCAAAAAGGGTGCTGGTGGTTGAGGATAATGACCTTAATCGCAAATTATTCTGCGATGTGCTGCGCGCCCATGGCTATGCGGTGGAGCCGGTTGCCGATGGCCGCGATGTGGTCGAGAAGGCAGGCGAATTTGTCCCCGGCCTGATCATCATGGATATCCAGTTGCCGCATATTAGCGGTCTGGAACTGATCGAGCAGATCAAGGCCGACAAGGACCTGCGCGCCATCCCGATCCTCGCCGTCACCGCCTATGCTGGCACCGGCGACGAAGCCCGCATCCGCGCCGCCGGGGCAGAGGGGTATATTTCAAAGCCGGTAAGCATCGGCCCGTTTATGGAGGCAGTGAACGGGTTGGTATGAAGCGGGGTCAAAGAGCAAGCCAGAGTTGGACGCTATGAGTGACATGATCGGTCCCTATGACTATATTAGAGCCAAGCTTGATAAGGGAGAGCGTTACTCTTCTGAAATGGCTGCCGAAATCAAAGACCGATTCTCTCTGTCATCACTAGGTGCCAAGTCACTCTGGCTTTCTACTCCAGAGTTTCAGGAAGAGTATTGCCGTAATCGCATTAAAGACAGCCAAGAACGAGGCGGTAGCGAGTATGGCAATCGTCACTGGTTGAAGCGAAATTTCAATCTCTCAGAGGCTGAGCTGGATGAGATCTTTTTTGATATTTGGAACAACCCCAAAGACAGGGTCTCAACAAAATTCCTCGATGCATTGACGCCGGAGAGAATTGCCGAAACTCAGCTAGTCGATGAAGGCAGGCAAGCAGTGAAAGATATCCAAAACAGATTCTACGGTGATACTCGATAGCGGTTATACGGTCCGCTTATTCTACACCGACCTTCTCATGCCCGCCGCACGCCGATAGCGCTGGATGGCACCAGCCTGCCTTCCGCATCATGTACCTCTTGCCTGACAATCTCCTCGCCATTGCGCTTGTCGATAATCATAAAGGTCCGGCCATCCTCATGCTCGGCCCATTTGTCACCCCATTGGGTCAGCGACAGGATCACCGGGAATAGCTCGCGGCCTTTTTGCGTCAGCTGATATTCGGCATATTTGCTGCCATCGCTGGCGGGGGCTTTTTGCAGCAGCCCGGCATCGACAAGCTGGTTCAGCCTTTTGGTCAGCGTATTTTTGGCGATCCCCAATGACCGCTCAAAATCGCGGAAACGGCGCACGCCCATAAAGGCATCGCGGATAATCAGGAATGACCACCAAGGTCCGATCATCTCCAGAGTGCGGGCGATGGAGCATTGCATATCGGCAAAGGATTTTGGCTGCATGACGCTTTCTCATCGATAAAGTGGTTGCATTATAGGACCACTTTATTATCGTGCAAGCCCTACAGACAGAGTCGCTCGGCCAAGAGGAGATGCCCGATGATACCGATTACATGCTTTGTGCAGCAGGGGCAGATTGGCGCGGATATCGCCGCCACATTGCGTGAGGAGCTCGGTGCGTTGACGCAATCGGAGCTGGATGGCGAGGCGATGATCAACTGGATCGAGGTCAAACCCGGTAACGGCTTTACCGAGGCCAAGCCGTCGACCAGCTCGCTGGTCAGCATCCAGTCACCACAGGCACTGGCCCAGCCTGAGCGGATCGCGATGCTGCAGCACATATGTGACCTGTGGATGGAAAAAACCGCCTGTTCGATCAACGAGATTGTCGCCAGCATCAACGACCCGGCGCAATAAGCCCGGGTAAAGGAGAAGACCATGCCGCTTTATCTCTGCAATGCCCATGCGGGCGTCATTCCCGAGGCTGCCAAGGCAAAGATCGCCAAGGACATCACCGATATCCATTGCGAACAGACAGACGCGCCGCCGACCTTTGTGCATGCGTTCTTCTTCGAGGATGCGCCTATGCCGCCGCTGGGCAATGCCACAGTGCATCTGCACGGCAATATCCGCGCCGGGCGCGATGATGCGACCAAAGAAGAGATTGTTAAACAGATGCGCCAATCGGTGGCGCGGCACAGCGGCATCGCGCTGGAGAATATCACCATGTCGACACAGGATGTCCCGGCCCATTGGGTTATGGAAGGCGGCGATCTGCTTCCCGAGCCGGGCGAGGAGGCCGCATGGCTGGAGGCGCATGAGGCGAAGCTGAAAGCGGAGGCCGCACAATGAGCGGCACGGTCATCATTCTTGGCGGCGGCTCGCTCAATGGCGTCGGCGGCGCGCTGGCGCAGCGTTTTGCTGATGAGGGGCATCATGTGCTCTTTACCGGGCGCACACTGGACACAGTGCAGGCCACGGCGGATGCGATTGCAGCAAAAGGTGGCTCCATCGAAGCGATGCGCGTCGATGTCACCAGTGAAGCGGATCAGGACGCGCTCTTCGCGCATGGGGCAGAACGCGGCGAGATTGCCGCTGTGCTGTATAATGCCGGCAATAATGCCATCATCCCGTTTGAGCAGCTGACGGCCAAGCAGTTTGAGAATTTCTGGCGCGTCTGCTGTTTTGGCGCCTTTCTCACCGCGCAACGTGCGGTGCCGCTGCTCAAGGAGCAGGGGCATGGCAGCATGTTCTTTACGGGTGCCTCCGGCTCATTGCGCGGGAAGCCCAATTTCGCGCATTTCGCCTCGGCCAAAGCCGGGCTGCGCAATCTGCTCCAGTCACTCGCGCGCGAATATGGGCCGCAGGGCATTCATGTCGCACATTTCATCATCGACGGCGTGATCGATGGCGATCGGGTGCGCGATAATTATCCCGATTATCTCGATCAGATGGGCGAAGACGGCGCGCTTTCACCCGCCGCCATCGCCGATGCTTTCTGGACCACCCATAAGCAACACCGCTCGGCCTGGTCGCACGAGGTGGAGTTGCGTCCGTTCAAAGAACGGTGGTGAGCGGGCTGGTATCAGTGATCGTCACTGCTCTTTCTAATGAACTGTCTCACCGGTTAGATCGACCCTTCCAAGTGTGACTATCTTGCCATCCTGCATTGCGCCCTCCACTAATTCTGTACCCATCAACGCAAAAATACGCCCATAGGTGAAGATGGGCCGTGCATTACCATACCAATCAATACAGGAAACCTGGCATTTATAGCCGTTAGCTGTATCGATACTGGAGACTGCCAGTTCTCCAGCTGAGGACATGGCACTGTCGTTTCCGATCCTTACAAAACTGAGATCTGAATCTTCGCTATCCGACCAGCCGCGACCAGCGCGCCATATCCGTTGACTCGTAGGAATGCCGATTACCCCACTGCCATCCGGTTTGATCCATGCACCAAAGGCATGGCTGCGACGTTCTGTCTCTACTCTACCATAAAGCGTGGTTGTGGCTTCGACAGACGGGCTATTCTCCAAAGCGATCATGCTTAACGACAGACCCCGACCGTCTCGATAGCCCGTGACGACGGCACCGCGACCCGCACGTTCGATTCTCAGTGCATTATGTGGTAACAAAAGCTGCTTGGTCGCCATAGGTTGCCGTAGCGGCGTTGCGAACACGATGTCTTGTTGAGGTTTCTCTGAAGGTGGTTCGCTTTCATCTCCGGTATAATCATCAGGATAGTCCGGATCATCATATAGCGACCAATATTCATCTGAAGCGCTGTAGAGCAGCCAGTCTCCTACAAAACGGTTTTTGAGCCGACCGTCTCCCTTTGATGGCAAGGAGATATACGCTTTTTCTGCTGTCTGATGGACGCGCTCATCAAAAACGCTCAACGGGATATCAAGCAAGCTCAGATTGCGGTCACGATCATACTCTTCTTCCGTCAGGCAGCCGCGCCGTTTCCGGTTGAGCAGGGCGCGAAAACGATCATCGCGGCTGTCAAAAGAGAACTGGTTAGCTGGCACGCCGTCCAGACCGACTACGCCGATCTCTCCTGAGGTGATTGACAAGCGATATAACAGAGCACTTTCATTGTCATCGCCATCATGTTCCCGCTGATCGCCGCGACATGACATGCGTCGTCGCAAATCATAGTCGATTCCCCATGGGCGATCGTCAGGCGCATCTATCCAGAGGAAAGCATTTTCAGGCGAGACGTAAAACTCCTGCATCGCACCACCGATAAATGCCGTCGTCTGGCAGGCTAAATCCATACCTTTCAGCGGACATATCGAAATGCTGTGCAGTGTTGGAAAGAGAATATCCTTATCGAAAGACTGGTAGATCTGTGTCGCGCCAAACATGTTCTGTGAAAGGGCTTCTTCAGAATCACTCAAGGCTCGCCTGAGTGTAGGCCATCTATAGCCCGTCCGCGGATCAGCGCGCAGCGCATGAGGCGTATAGAAAACCAGCTTGTCGCCAACCAGGCGGGTCGCATAATTATCGGTACTGTAATAGTCATTCGAACTGATCAGGAAGCGGCCTTCGCGCGATAATTTGCCCTCCCGATTCATAGCGATCACAGTGATTTCGGTGGCCTCCTCCCGATAATTATAGGCAGTCACCAATATCCTGTTTCCACGAACCAGCATTTCGTCATACCAACTCGCAGCAACTTCCTTGTTGCGATAGACATTGATACGATCTGTTAGCATCAGGGGTTCGCCCTGACTTTTGCCCAGGTCGATTGAGAATACACGACCATCTTGCAGTGTAACTAGATAGCGGCCGATCTGTTTCACGATACCGCCTTCATCGACTCCAATCATCTGATTGTTAGTTATTTCGGGATTATCAGGGTCGAATGTGCCGTCACTCTCAACGGCTGGGCTCGGTGGTGGTGGTGATAGCTTTTGGGCCGTGACAACTATGACCTGTTCATCATATTCATAATTCTCCGAATAGCGCTTCTGCGCACGAGCCAATTTCCTTATGTATCGGTTGAACTGTCGTTCGGATTTGAACTGCGCCAACTTTGGGCCAGGATTTGATTCCAGTGTCCCATTGCTAACACCAGCATTGGGCGGCGCTGGTTCAAGGGTTGCACATGCAGCAAGGAGAATACTGAACAGGCCTGCCGGTAAGAACTTACCAATCACTGCCTAACCTCCTTATTAACCGTGCAATGCTCGATACCGCCCTAAATCGGGTTACCGTCGCGGTCTCGGAAGACTTCACGACGGCCTACATGGTTTGGGGGACTGACAAGGCCCTCTTCTTCCATCTGTTCGATCAGGCGCGCTGCGGTATTATAGCCAACGCGCAACTGGCGCTGCAGCCAGCTGACCGAGGCTTTCTGGCTTTCAAACACAATCTGGCACGCCTTGCGATAGCGCTCGGCTTCGGGATTATCGTCGAGTGATGCGCCTTCAAGGGCGAAGCCACCATCTTCCGGTTCCTCGGTGACCGACTGGACATAATCGGGCTGGCCCTGTGCGCGCCAGTGATCGGCGACGCGGCGGACTTCATCGTCGGAGACAAACGGCCCGTGCACACGGGTCAGGCCCTTGCCGCCGGGCATATAGAGCATATCACCCTTGCCGAGCAGCTGCTCCGCGCCCTGTTCGCCCAGGATGGTGCGGCTGTCGATCTTGGAGGTGACATGGAAGCTGATCCGCGTCGGCAGGTTCGCCTTGATCACGCCGGTGATAACATCGACCGAGGGTCGCTGCGTCGCCATGATCAGATGGATGCCCGCCGCACGTGCCTTTTGCGCCAGACGCTGGATCAGAAATTCGACTTCCTTGCCTGCGGTCATCATCAGGTCAGCGAGCTCATCGACGATAACGACAATCTGCGGCAGCGGCTCGAAATCGAGCTGCTCTTCCTCATAAAGCGGCTGACCGCTTTCCGGATCAAAGCCGGTCTGTACCCGGCGGCCGAGCGGCTTGCCCTTGGCCTTGGCGGCCTTCACCTTTTCGTTGAAATTGGCGAGGTTACGCACCGAGATCGAGGACATCATGCGATAGCGCTCTTCCATCTGCTCCACCGCCCATTTGAGCGCGCGCACCGCTTTGGCCGGTTCGGTGACGACGGGTGAAAGCAGGTGCGGAATATCATCATAGCTCGATAGTTCGAGCATTTTCGGGTCGATCATGATCAGGCGGCACTGATCGGGGGTAAGCCGATAGAGCAGCGACAGGATCATGCAGTTCAGCCCCACCGATTTACCCGATCCGGTGGTGCCCGCAACCAGCAGGTGCGGCATGGGAGCAAGATCGGCAATTACCGGGTCACCGCTGATATTCTTGCCGAGAATGATTGGCAGCTGGCCCTTATGCTCGGCAAAGTGATGGCTCGCCAGCATCTCGTGCAGCACCACCATATCGCGTTTCTTGTTGGGCAGTTCGATGCCGATGACATTGCGCCCGGGGATGACCGCGATGCGCGCCGAGATGGCGGACATATTGCGGGCAATATCATCGGCCAGCTGGATCACGCGGCTGGCCTTGGTGCCGGGGGCGGGTTCCAGCTCATACATGGTGACCACCGGTCCGGGCCGGACCGCCTTGATTTCACCCTGCACCCGGAAATCGGCGAGCACGCTTTCGAGCAAGCGTGCATTGCGTTCCAGCGCTACCTTGTCGAGACGCGGCCCTTCGGCATGTTCAGCCTGATCGAGCAGATCAAGCTCGGGAAGATCATAATCGCCAAAAAAGTCGCCCTGACGGCTGGTCGGACCAAGCTGGGCCTGTTTTGGTGGCAATGAGGGTTCGCTGATCTCCGGTGGCGGGCGGTTGTCGGGCTCGACAGAGGGCCGAGGCTTGGCGGGTTTTGCCGGAGCTTTGTCGGTCTCTGGATCGGCGATAAACGGCGCATTACCTTCTTCTTCATTGTCCTCACTCTTGCCACCCCATGGCAGGGCGAGGCGCGGTAGGGTGAAGCTGGGCAGGCGCAGCACATTGCGGTCAACCGGAATAGCGCGCCAAACGCTCACCGCGCCGACAAGGCCGAGCAATGCGGTCACCGCGATACCCAGCCATGGTTGCGCTGCTTCCGGCAGGCGTGATGTTATCGCGTCCCCCGTGATAGTGGCGGTAAGGCCGCTTAGGCCGCCCCATCCGGCTGGCAAATCGCCTGCTGTGCCGGGGAAGGCCAGACCAATAGCGGCGGCGATAAAGGCCGTGCCAGCGGTCATCAGCGCCAGAGAGCGCCAGCCATTGCGCTTTTCATCATTGCGCCACAGCTGCCGCCCGGTGACGAAAGCAAAGGGCAGAAACAGCACTGAGGCGGGACCGAAAAAGCTCAGCGCACGTTCGGCAATCCATGCGCCGGGGCGGCCCATCCAGTTGCTGACGCTTCCGCCCGCTGCGGTGCTGGGGGAAGGGTCTGTCAGGCTATAGCTAAACAGCGCCAGCGCGAAGAAGATGACGAAGATAAACAGTGTTGCGCCGAAGATCAGCTCAAGGCTGCGGCCAAGGCTCTGACGCATAATCGCGCGCCAGTCGCTGTTTTTCTGTGCAATTGCCCTGCTGGCCATAGCTGTCAGTCCATAATCGTTATTCAGATGCCAATTATGCGCAGACTCAGGACTCCCCGTCAAGTCTGAGATAGGTAGCGACTCGTGGATTCACCTAGCTTTGCAACTGTATTATTACGATAGAACATTGGCATAATTTGCCTTTTGCAACCTGCGTCCCGTTCCCCTAAAAACCACAATATGACCAAACAGGACTCGCCCGCGCCGCCCTTGCATTACGACATTGCCATTTCCGGAGCCGGAATGATCGGCTTGACGCTGGCACTGGCGCTGGCGCGCTCGGGCCTCAGCGTGCATCTGATTGATCCGGTCGATCCGGCAACGCATGTCAGCCAGCAAGATGATCAGCGCGCGACCGCGATTATCCGCTCAAGTTGGGAAATGTTTGATGTTATCGGTGTTGCAGAACAACTGGGCGATGCTGCCTCTCCGATCAACGCCATTGCGGTGCGCGAAAAGCAGGGCGCGAAACCGCTGCGCTTCGATGCCGAGCAAGGCGATGTCATGGGCTACATGGTGCCCAATACGGCCCTGATAGCAGCTTTGCTTGCCCAGATTGCCAAAGAGTCTGCGATAAGCTGCTATTTCGGCAAAAGCTGCGTTGCGCGCGAAGAGCATGATTCAGGCGTGACGCTCACACTGGATGATGGGACAGAGCTGACCGCCGATGTACAGGTGGTCGCCGAAGGCAGGCATTCGCAAAGTCTGAAATCGGGCGGCTTCTCGGCGACCGAATGGGGCTATGACCATCATGCCATTGTCGCGACTTTGGCGCATGCGCATGGCCATGATGGCGTCGCATTTCAGCATTTTCTCCCCGGAGGCCCGGTGGCGCTATTGCCGCTGGGTGATGTGTCTGATGGCTCTGATCTGCCGCCGCATCGCAGCTCTCTCGTCTGGTCGATGCCTTCGGAGCAGGCGGATGGCTTGATGGCATTGGGACCACGCGGTTTTTGTGCTGAGCTGGCGCGCCATATTGGCGATATCACCGGCGATGTGCAGCTTGCCGGTGATCGCGGTCGCTTCCCGCTCACCTTTCACAATGTTACCAATCCTGTCCGCGGACGCACAGTGCTGATCGGCGATACGGCCCATGCCCTGCATCCGATTGCCGGGCAGGGCTTTAACCTTGGCCTGCGCGATGTCGCCTGTTTCGCCGAGATCATGGCCGAGGCGGTGCGCATGGGGCTGGAATGCGGCAATAGTGATATGCTGCAACGCTATAGCGACTGGCGTGCAGGCGATGTCACGCTGATGGCGTCGGTCACTGACAGCCTTATGCGGATTTTCGCATTGCCCGAACCGCTCGCTGGTCTGCGCCGTACCGGCATGGAGGCGGTGGGCGCGGTCGAACCGCTGCGCAACTGGCTTGCCGCAGAAGCGCGCGGTGAAAGCGGCAATTTGCCGCGTTTGTTGCAGGGTGTCGCCGTATAAGGGCTGAGAAGCTTGGTATAGTCGCATTGGCGCTAGACTAGAGGTTACATGCGGGCGCTTGTGCTTTTCGGCGTTTTCCTCAATAGGGAAAGCATAATGCCACCATTTCCCTGGTTTGATCTCATCATCATTCTCGTTCTCGTGCTGGTGAACGGGGTCTTCGCCATGTCCGAACTGGCGATTGTGTCGGCGCGCACCGCGCGGCTGGCGGCGCTTGCGGAAAAGGGCAATAGCGGAGCGGCCAAGGCGATTGAGCTGGCCGCCAATCCGGGGCGCTTTCTCTCTACCGTCCAGGTCGGCATTACCCTGATCGGTATCATCGCAGGCGCTTATTCCGGCGCCAGTCTGGGCGGTCCGGTGGCGGCACGTTTGGAGCCGCTGGGCGTTCCTGCTGATCTGGCGCAGACGCTTGGCTTTGCGCTGGTGATCGGCTTCACCACCTATGCCTCGCTTGTGATTGGTGAACTGGTGCCGAAGCAGATCGCGCTGCGCTCGGCAGAGCGGATTGCGGTGGTGATGGCCATACCCATGGACCTGTTGGCGCGTATCGCCGCGCCTCTGGTCTGGGTGCTGGATATGACCAGCGCGATGATCTTTCGCCTGCTCGGCCTGCGCCGCACCGCCGATGATCTGGTTACCGCCGAAGAGCTGCAAATGGTGTTTGCCGAAGCGACAAAATCGGGCGTGATCGAAGAGCAGGAGCGGGCGATTATCTCCGGCGTGGTGCGACTGGCCGACCGCCCTGTACGAGAGGTGATGACGCCACGCACCGAGGTTGACTGGATCGATGTCGATGCCGATAGCGATGCGATTTCCGCTTTGCTTGAGCGCTCTCAGCATAGCCTCTGGCCAGTCGCCGAGGGCACGATCGATGAGATTATCGGCGTCGTGAAAGTGCGTGAGCTGCTGCGCAGCCTTGTCCAAAATGAGCAACCCGATATTCGCGCCTTGATGCGCCCTTCAGCCATCATCCCCGATCAAGTCGATGCCATGGATGCCATTGGCGTTTTGCAACAGGCCGATGTTGCCATGGCGATGGTGCATGATGAATATGGCCATTTTGACGGGATCGTAACCCCTGCTGATCTTTTGTCCGCGCTGGCGGGGAACTTTGTTTCGGATCAGGAAGATGGCGACCTGCCCGCGATCTTGGAACGTGATGATGGCTCGCTGCTGATTTCCGGCGCGCTACCCGCAGATGCTTTGGCGGAACGCATTGGTCTCAGATTTGACGAGACACGTGATTTCGCAACAGTGGCGGGATATGCGCTTGCGATATTGCGCCATCTTCCAGAGGAGGGCGAGCAGTTTGAGGATCAGGGCTGGCGCTTTGAAATTGTCGATATGGATGGTCGCAAGATCGACAAGCTGATCGCTCGGCAGGTCGCCGATGCCAAAGAAGCTGTAGAGTCGGATTAGACTAAGGTTAAGGCCCGCCGCCGGGACCAACCGGACCACCAGGGCCGCCGGGGCCGCCCGCGCCAACGGCACCAATATTGCCGAACAGGTCTTCAAAAAAGCCACGTTCACGGCCGAGTGTCGGGGTGGCATCGCCATCGGGGGAGAGATTGACGGCCAGTTCTACACCGGTTTCGGCAACATCCACGACCTGACCGCGCTCATCAAAACGCACGCGCAGCACCGTTTGGCGCTCAGGCTTTGGACGAGAAAAGGCGAGCTGTTTGGTATTTCGCGAGACATAGAACCATTCGCTCTCATTAAACTGTCCAACAAAAGTCGGGCGGCCCAGCATATCTTCAACAGAGCGCTTGTCATCAATGCCGGGCGAAACCGAAGTGGTGAGCACCGGATCTACAACATAGCCACGATGGGCCCGCAGCCGGGTGCAACCGCTCAACAGCATGAGTGCGATAGCACTGGCGATAAGGATGGAGTTCGCCTTGATAGTCATGGCTTTCTGTTCGTGCCTGTCTTACCTTGTGTATGGCATAAGCTGCCAACGCCATCGCGCATTGCATCTGGCGCGGCAAATAGCAATATATTTGCCGCAAGACTTTTCTCAATCCCTCGCTGAACCAGAAGTGAATTTTCCGCCATGTCTATTTTCTCGCGCCTGTTTTCCCGTGGTCCAGATCGCAAAGATGCGATGGTGCCGCTCTATAACTCGGTGATTACACTGGGCAGACAGCCGCACTGGTATCTCGATGGCGGAGTCGCTGATGATGTGGAGGGGCGGTTCAATCTTCTGGTTACCCTGTTATCGCTGGTGCTGTTGCGGCTGGAGGACGCTCCGGACAAGGCCGAGGCAGGGGTGGCACTGACCGAGCTGTTCGTTGATGATATGGACGGGCAATTGCGTCAGGAAGGCGTGGGCGATGTAGTTGTCGGCAAGCGTGTCGGCAAAATGATGAGCATTTTGGGCGGCCGTCTGGGCGGCTTGCGCGAGGCATTCGCGCTGGAAGATCATGATGCGCGCCGCGCTGCGCTCGAAGATGTGCTGCGCCGCAATGTCTATCAGACCGAGGTCAGCGAGGAGGCGCTTGGCTATGCGTGTGACGGGATGATTGCCGTGCATGCCGGTCTGGTTGGACGCGGCATTGATACCGTGCTGGCGGGAGAGATTCTATGAGTGGTGATACGCACCTAGCAGAACTGTCGCGTTTGGCTTTTGCCGCACAGTTGGAACAGGCGCCTGCGAGCATTACCGCAAGCGAAGCAGAATGCGCCGCATTAGCTGCGCGCTTTGGCCTCGTGCGCATCAATACGCTGTCGGCAGACTGTTCCTATGAACGCCAGGGCGAGGATGTGCATGTCACCGGCACACTTAGGGCCGATATTGTCCAAAGCTGTGTTATCACGCTGGAGGATTTTGCCAGCCATATTAACCAGCCATTTCAACTCCACTTTGTCGCCGAAGAGACGCTGGCAGATGACAGCGATGAAGCCGAGATACTGGTCGAGCAGGATGATATCGACCTTATGCCAATGGACAATGGCCGTTTTGATATCGGCGAGGCTGTGGCGCAGACGCTGGCACTGGCGCTAGACCCTTATCCGCGCGGACCTAATGCTGATGCGGCGATCAGCCGGAAAGGCATTTTGCGCGAGGGTGAAGAGAAGGAAAGCCCATTCGCCGCGCTGGGTGCGCTGAAAAAGGACTGATAAGCAAGGCAATTATTCACCGAAGAGCTGCTTAACAGAATTCAAGCTATAGTAAGCGCACGGTGCCGGGACCCTGCCACCTAACAAACTCGAAGCTCATGCAACAGCCACACTAGCAACAGGGAATCAGGCCACGCATTCGGAAATGGGCATAAAGTCCATGTCGAGGCCAAATGCCTTTGGTCCCCAGACCTCCAAACATTCAGGGCGGCGCATGATTTCAGCAGAGCTATATCCGACGACCTTCACACGCAAACCGTAACGCAGCATCTCTGCGGTCATCGGTTCACCTGTTTCGCGGTCAAGGACGATGATAAGCTCGGGGACCACTGCTGCTGGCTCGCCGTTTTTGCGCGCGATGATAAATTCATTCTGAATCTCGATCTCGAATTCGTCCGGACCGTTATCGAGCGGTCGCAAGACCGCCTTGCCCCAATGCCATCCGTCACGTGTTTCGTGCGAAACATCGACAATCTTGCCATCAAACAGAATTTTGGCGTGACGATCTTCATCGGGTTGATTGAGATATTGCAGCAGCGTTTCGAAGACATCTTCGCTCTTGTCGCGGCCTTCGCGGATACATCTGCCGATAGCGAGGCTGTGCGTTATCGAACCATGTACGGCGTTTGCCTTTACGAATTTCGCCGTCATCGGATAGATCGCTGAAAAGACCATGGCGCCAAGGGCTGCCACGACTGGCCTCAGGGTTTCCTCAGCCAGACGATCTGTCAGCAAATCGAGCGTGACCTTATTGCCCAATTCATCGGTAACGATTGCGGGCGTTGCCTTGGAGCCATAGACGCTGAATGTTGTCATTTCGAGATGCGGAAATGCGCGGCCC
Source organism: Parasphingorhabdus sp. SCSIO 66989 (assembly GCF_032852305.1). Taxonomy (NCBI): domain Bacteria; kingdom Pseudomonadati; phylum Pseudomonadota; class Alphaproteobacteria; order Sphingomonadales; family Sphingomonadaceae; genus Alterisphingorhabdus (ex Yan et al. 2024); species Alterisphingorhabdus coralli. Next base: position 80,663 of record NZ_CP136594.1, on the reverse strand, counting down.
ATTCCATCGGCGTCAATAACGGGCAATCCCGTGGACGCGCTGAGTGCCAGCGGGAACATCGAATTTGCGCCACCGATTTCTGCGGAAATCAGGGCATCAACCTTGCGGCCATAAAATGCCTCGGCTTTCTCAAGCAGGTCGAGCAAATGGGCTTCGCTCACAAGATATTCGACCAGAACCGTAGGAGCGCCAACCCCGGCGATTGAGACGACAAAGGCGTCATCATCAAGTGTCTCTGCCGAAACGATATTTGGCTTGCGTCCCTGCGCCAATTGATTGTGCAGAAAAAGCTCCCCAATTTGCGGGTCACCCCCGCCGCCTGCGCCCAGGAAAACCGCGCCGCGTGCCATATCGCGGATGTCATTCTGGTTTTGGATAATGCTCATCGCCCTGTCTCCCGCCTCAGCTCAGTTCGCCAACCGCATTGACGCGCACTTGCACTGCCGAACTTTGCATATGCGTCATCGGCAGTTCTTCGATATCGACTATTTCGACTGTATTCTCTGTCGCGCCTGCGGAGACTGCGTTGGCAATCGCATCGCTCTTCGCACGCTCAAGCGCTGCTTCGCGGCCAGCCTCGCCATAGTCATAGAGCTTGTCGATCCGCCCGCTGACCTGCGCAATGGCAGCGCCCACGGCATTGGCAACGCCTGCATGTTCCGGCCGCAACAGCCGCGCCGCGCCGCGCAAATCATTGCCAATCAGGATGGAACCGCCACCAACCAAAATCACGTCTATAGGCTTCGCACTCGAACGCATCTGGTCGATGGCATCTTCAACCATGTGCTGCATCATGCCGACCGCTTGCTTCAATAGATCATCCGGCAGAGACTGGACCTTGGTGACATCGCCCAAGCTGGCAAGGCCCGAGCCGACCGCAATATCCGTCGCCGTGGTGGCCGTTCCACCAAAGATCATCGCTTCTTCTGTCAAGCGGAAGCCAACAGATTCAGGGCCAATCGAGATGTTGTCGCCATCGGTCTTCACATGCGATCCACCGCCCAGCGCGATCGACAATATGTCCGGCATGCGGAAGTTGGTGCGGACGCCGCCAATGTAATTTGCACTGGAAGTTTCCCGAGGAAACCCCTTGGTGAGAAACCCGATATCCGTGGTGGTGCCGCCAATATCGACAACGACGGCATCTTGCGAGCCGGTCAGGAAACCGGCACCGCGGATCGAGTTGGTCGGTCCCGCCGCGCATGTCAGGATCGGAAAGGCCTCGGCGCGCTCTCCGGTAATCAACGTACCGTCATTCTGGCTGTACAAGGGACTGACCGCGAACCCCATGTCACGAAATGCGCCTTGCATCGAAGCGACCACCTGATGCGCGAAAGGCACCAGACTTGCATTGATGATGGCCGCATTCTCTCGATCTACCAGCCCCACACCGCCGAGATCGGCAGACTTTGTGATCGCTATGCCGGGGGCGATGTCAGCCACTATATCTGCAATCGCCTCTTCAAGATCGGGCCGTATCGGGGCGAAGACGCTGGAAATTGCCAGAGACTCAACGCCGTCTTCCACCAGTTGCGCTGCAATTCTGGCGACCGCATCTGTATCCAGCGTGCGATAATCCTTGCCGGTGTAGAAAGCGCCGCCCTCGACCATGTGCACATTATGGCCGATCTTCGCCAGCAGATCCTCGGGCCAGCACACCTTGGGCGGAACCCCGTCTGTTTTTGGCAAAGCCGCGCGCAAAACGGCGGTGCGGGCCAGATTGCGCCGCTGCAAAAAGGCGTTCACAAATTGCGTCGTCCCGATCATCACCCGAGACACCTCGGACGGAGACGAGCTCGTCTCGTCTAGCAAGGCGGTGACCGCGTCGATCACGCCTTGTGCAATGTCTTCAGATGTCGCGCGCTTGACCGCGCCGACGACATTATCACCGTCCATCAGAACCGCATCGGTGTTCGTTCCGCCGACATCAATGCCCAGTCGGAGTTTTGACGCTGAAGAGCGTCCGTTCGAGGCTTTGGTCATTTCAGGCTACTCCGCAGTCCAATGTGTTTCGTATGGTCTTTCCGCCGCGCATGATCATTCTGATCGTGTTGTCCGGATCGTCGAACAGGCCAATATTCTCAATCGGGTTTCCGTCTATGGCGATCATGTCTGCGAATGCGCCTTTTTGGATCACCCCGATTTGGCCCTTCATGTCCATGACTTCGGCATTGACACTGGTTGCCGAGCGCAAGGCGTTAAGCGCGCCGTCAATTTGCGCCCGCGCGGTAAACTCGTTCAGCTCGCGTCCGTGCAATTCCCCGAAAAGGTCGGTTCCCAGGCCAAGCTTGACCCCCGCCTTGTGACAATGGGCAATCGCTTCACCTGCTTCATCGAGGAGTCGGTCCAGCTTATCCATCGCCGCCTGTGGCAGGGTTTTGACCTCTTCGCCCAGCGATTGCATGACCGAGATTGTCGGGACAACATATGTCTGATGATCAGCAATGATTTTTGCCGCCTCAGCGTCGATCAAAGTACCATGCTCAATTGAGCGCACGCCATTGACCGAGCATCGGGTTGATGCCTCAGCAGTATGCGAATGCGCCATGACATAGGTGCGCCAGCGTTCCGCTTCTTCAACCGCTGCTTTGATCTCGACATCGGTAAACTGGTCCATCCAGATGGGATCGGTCGGCGAAAGCACGCCGCCGGAAACAAATAATTTGATCTGATGCGCGCCCTTGCGCAGTTCATTGCGCACGGCGGCGCGCATGGCATCTTCGCCGTCGACGACCATTGCGAGCACACCCTTATAGCCGCACCCACAAGGCTCAAATGCATGCGCTGCGCGCAAATCGCCATGCCCGCCTGTTTGCGAGATAGCACGGCCGGCAATGAACAGCCGTGGCCCGCTGATAAGGCCTTCCTCGATGGATTTGACCAAGCCGTAATCCGCCCCGCCCGCGTCTCGCACTGTGGTGAAGCCACGATTGAGCATGGATTCAAGATGTTCGCGCGCAAATTGGGCCAGATGCGAGGGATGCAAATGGTCGATCGACCCGACATCGAGCGAAGGGCTGTTGCAATGAAAATGCGCATCAATCAGGCCCGGCATCAAGGTGGAGCCGTTCAGGTCGATGCGCTCAACCTCGGGCGACAGCGCCTCCACGCTGTCATAGATGTCAGCAATGCGATCGCCTTCAACCACAACCGCCCGATGCAAGCCGTCCAGAAGGTTCTCGCCATCAAACAGGCGAAAGTTTGTGAGAGCGAATGACATGGTCTGCCCCGACCTAGAAGTTGAAGCGGGCTTCTACGCCATATGTTGCGGGCTGTCCCCGGAAGCCGATATCAATATCAAGCCCGGAGAATTCGCGCGGATTGAAGTCGGTGAAGAATCTCTCTCCTGTGATGTTCTTGCCCCAGAAATAGACACCGAAGGTGTCATTCTCGATCCCGAGCCTGAAATTGAGCAAATTAAGCGGCTCTTGCACGTCTACATTATCAACTTGCCAGAAACGATCACCGCGATGCTCATAGTCGATGCGGAAGAAGCCATCGAGATCATCGCTCAATTCTGGCGTGTATTGCGCCCCCATATTGACGGTATAGCGCGTGGTCTTCGGTGTGCGATTACCTTCATTTCCGGGAAAGACAGTGATTTCCCTGATATCGCTGTCGGTGCTGCCCAAAGCGGCGAAAAACTGTAAGTCGCTACGCGGGAAATACTGGGCCTCAAGTTCAAAACCGAACAACCGCACCCTGTCGATGTTGGAGATAATCTGCGAGGCCGTTGCTGCCTCAACAAAGAAGAACTGGAAATCATTGACATTTGAGAGATAGGCCGCACCGTTAAAGCGCAGCTTCCCGTTAGCCAGCGTGGTTTTGAAGCCAACCTCAAAATTTTCGAGTGTTTCATCCTCAAAGCTATCCAAAGCGACGCCCGGAGCGTTGAAACCGCCGGAGCGGAAGCCGGTCGCATACGTGGCATAGAGCAGTTTTTCGTCGTCAAAATTATACGTCAGAGTGACCTTTGGCTGCACTGAATCATAGGAGGCGGAGCGCACATTATTGGTTGCAAGATCAGTTTGTTCACGATCATCCCGGTCATAGCGCAGGCCAGCCGACAGGGTGAGCGAGTCCGTCAAGTCAACGTCAAGCTGACCAAATACGGCGTATGAGTCGAACTCGTTCGCTTCCTGTCGATCGATCAGCAAAAGCGCTGGATTATCGATCTGTTCGAACGTTCCATCAAGGTCAACGAAACCCCGTGTGCGCAACGCTCTTTGGGTATTGAGATAATAGACCCCGGCAATCCAGCGCACAGGTTGATCATCGGGTGAAGTGAAGCGCAATTCCTGGCTGAACAGTTCGACAAAGCGATCCTGGCCTTGCCCGACCTGGATGCCCAGGCCAAGAAAACCACCGGGACTGTCGACCGGGTTGCGGAAGTCGAGATCGCCACGATTAACCTCGGATACGTCATTATAACCGGTGATGCTGGTCAGGGTTGCAAAGCCCAAATCCGCATCGGCTTTGAATGTGAGGTCCCATTGCTCGCCGGTTGTGAAGCCAATCAGATTGTTTTGCGGATTAACAAAATCATTCGCATCGCCGCTGAACACGACGGAGTCGAACTGGCTTCCAGCATCGAAGTCACGGTAAGATCCTCTCAGATCAAGTTCGAGCCAATCAGCAGCATCGGCCGTGATCCGACCGCGGATGGTATAATCGTGGTCGACAAAATCCACGTTCTCATTGGCGAAAGTGTTGTTGATCCGGCCATTATCGGTGACATAGACACCGGAGAGGCGGAATTTGATATTGTCGGTGCCCAGAGGCCCGGAAATGCCCGCCGACAGATTGACCGCATCGCCTCGGCCATAGCTCGCCATGGCGAAGCCAGAGAGATAGTCGGTCGGCTCACGCGTCACGATGTTGACCGCGCCGCCAATGGCATTACGGCCATAAAGCGCGCCTTGAGGCCCTTTGAGCACCTCGATCCGCTCAACATCAAACAGATTCATGTTGAACTGCTTCTGATCATTCTGCGGCACGCCATCGATGACGATCGCAACCGGTGCATCGGCATTGTTGATCTGGGTTACACCGCGCACCACCACAAAGGTGTTGTTATAGGTGTCTGAACTGTCGAGCGACATGTTGGGTGTGAGATTAACAAAATCCTGCGTCGACCTGATGCTGGCGTCTTCGATCATGTCCGCGGTAAAGGCAGTGATCTGCGCAGGAACTTCCTGAAGATTCTCCTCACGCCGCTGCGCTGTGACAATAATCGTATTGCCGTATTGCGTGTCTTCGGCCTCCTGTTCCGCTTCTTGTTCCGCAGGCTCGCTGCTCTGAGCGAATGCATGGCCCGGATAGGCAATCAGTGCGAACACACTGCAAGCTGAAAGCAATTTAGAGTTTCTCATGATTTTGATCCCTCCCTTGATCAATTCAATTCGGCTCTTTGGAGCCTGACCCGGTCGCAGCATAAGATTTTGAGGCTATTGCCTCAGTAGTGATCAGCGGCGACGCACGGGTCACACAAAATGGGATGTTTGGTCCAAAATGACGGTGAACTTCCGCCTTAAACAACCATGCTGGTCCCATCTTCTTTCCCCTACTTGTCTTTGTCGTCGCATGATCGCATCTTGCGCAATAATGCAGGTGGGGGATGTGCCGAGAACCTTGGGGGATGCGCACAGATGAAAGTGGAAGAGCGCAAATATCGTCCGCCCAAAGTGCTGCGCAATCAGGTGCTCAGACAAGCTCTGGTTAATCGCATAGTCTCAGGAACAGATTATCCGCTCACAATTTTGCTGGCGCCGGGCGGCTTTGGCAAAAGCACGCTGTTAGGCCAGATCGGTGCCAGATTTGAGTATCAAGGTGCAACACTGGCATGGCTGACCTGTGAGAACTCCGATTCCGAAGCGGAGAACTTTGTCCAGTCTTTGCGGCTGGCTCTGGCACGTTCAGACACGGCATTTGCCGAATGTCGGCCAACGATTTCAGCGATCATCGCGACCTTAGAGAACAAATCCGAGCCGTCGGTGCTGGTCATTGATGATTTCGAGCGCATTGCAGGCGAAGAGGCCTATTCTGTTATCGAGTTGTTGGTCACATTGCTGCCCGATGGGCATCGCGTTTTGCTCGCTTCGCGCCATTTTGATGAAGCACGGTTGGCGCGGTTTCTTCTCGATGAAACAGCCACGGCCATTGATGCTGCGGCGTTGGCGCTTTCGGATACGGAAACACGCGAATTGCTTGGAGATACCTGCGACAATGCAACGATAACGCGTGTTTTGGAGGTGTCCGAGGGGTGGCCGATGATGCTGCAGCTTGCTCGCATCAAGGCCAGCCAGCCAGGCGGCAATGCGCACCTTGTCGAGAATCTGCTGCGGCCACATTCAGAACTATTTGGTTTTCTTGCAGAAGAGGTCGTCGGGACGCTGCCTAAGGAACAGGCCGACTTGCTGATCGATTGCTCGATCATTGATTATATTGATGCAGGTATAGCTGAAGCGCTCACGGGAACGGATCGCGCTGAGGCGACCCTGATGGCACTTACCCTGCTTGACCCGCTCATCAGCTCGCAGACCGAGCCCGTGCTGACACTCAAGCTTCACCCGGTGATGCAGGGGTATCTTCAACAGGCATTGATGCGCAAGGGATCAAGCGCAGTAGCAGAGCTTCATCTCCGTGCTTCTCGCTATTTCACCGATCGCGGCGATATCTTTCGCGCCATTGAGCATGCGATGGAAGCCCATAACCCCGAATTTGCCGCTGAGATATTTGAGGAGATTGGCGGACCCTTGGCCATTTTAAGCCACGGACCGGCCAAGGTCTGGTCGTTCCTCAGCCAGATGCCACGGCCTCTCATCGACGGTCGCGTTGCATTAAGTGGTACGCAGATATTGCGTGCGATAACATTGGGAGACGGATTGGGTGCGCAGCATCTCTATCCTCGCTTCCAACAGTTGCTGGACCAGCAGCCGCAGGACCTGCTTCTGAATAGCAAGGAGTTGGCGTTACTTGTCGAGCTGGGCCGCGCGATGCTGATTGACGCTTGCGAACCTATCCATGCCTTTCTTGAGGAACGCATGCCCGCAATTGAAGTGCTGGTTCGCCGCAGATCGGAAGACGAGCCAAGAATTCTCGGCCTTTTCCTGGCATTCAAATTCTTTCTTGAAGCGCGGCATGGTTCGATCATTGAGGCGCAGAAGACAGTTACAGAATATGAGGAGGTTTGTGATCGCCTTGCCTTCTCATCGCAATTGCCTTCCATTTCCCCACATTTGGGGATGATTGCCTTTCAATCTGGCGAGTTCGACCGGGCCGCATGGTATTTTAGCGAGAATCTCGCGCACCATTGGGATGGCTTTGTCGGCCGTGAAGAGCTGTTGATACGCGTCGGCAATAGCTTCCTGGCAAAGATGTTTTATGAGCAGGATAGGCTGAACGACGCGCAAGCCAATATAAGAGCGGTGCCAGAAGTGCGTGAAGCGACTTTTATGGAGTTGATTGAGGCACGAGATGTTACCAAGACTCGCTGTATTGCCCAGCAGGACTCTATCCCGCGGGCGATCGAGCATCTGGATCGCACAATAAAACAGCGATCACTCTATGGGCTCAACAATATGCTGCCGACACTGGATGCGCTGCGCGTTGAACTCCTTGTTCGCGGCAGGGAAGTCGATGCGGCGGCGGCACATTATGAGACGTGTGATCTGGTGGGCGCATGGAAGGCAGAGCGACAGCACGCCCATTGGAACTGGATATTTGTAGAGGCTTTTCTGCGGTCGTCATCAAACCTGCACTTGTCAAGAGAGGAACCGCAAGAATTGCTCGTGCTTGGACAAGAAATCTGTCGGCGCGCCGAACAAATGGGGCGGGTCTTAACCGCCGAGCTCGCGCGAATCGCAATGGCTGGAGCCTATACACAGATGGGAGACGAAGAGGCGGCGCGCTTGTGTCTGGAAAGATCGCTGGCAGTCCATCACAATGCGGGAATAGTCAGGCCCTATTTCGATCTATCGCTTAATCTCGCACCTGTTCTTGAGGGGATGCGGACAGCCCATATTGATGATGCGAACGATGCGCATCTCACGACAATTCTGAGCTTATGGGATGAGTCCATGCATTCCGCAAAGCTTGCCAAGCTCCTCACGCCAAGGGAAAGCGATGTGCTGGCGGAATTGGCAAAAGGACAACCGACAAAGCTGATCGCTCGCAATCTTGGCGTGTCACCAGAAACGGTGAAGCATCACCTCAAGAATATCTTTGCGAAACTCGAAGTTGAAAATCGCAAAGACGCGGTCTCAGAAGCGTATCGCCGCGCTCTTTGAGTGGAGTTGTGCATTACAAAATTTGTAACCTGAGTACCTTTCTCCAACACCAAAGCATACCAACAGGCAGCCGAGCAATATCCATATTTTAAAATTAACCTTGAAGTATAATCACATATTGGCTTCAAGGATGCATGGCTCTCTCGCTTAAACTCAATGAATCGCATCGCCGTGTGTTGCGGCTAATCCGTCAGCATCAGCCGGTGACCCGCGCGGCTTTAGGCAAGATTTCAGGATTGGGCTCCGGGCCGATTACCCAGTTGACGCGTGACCTCTTGCTTGCCGGGCTTATCGGTGAGGGGGAACGTATTCGGGGCGGCCGGGGGCAGCCTGCGCTTCCGCTGAAGCTTGAGCCCGGTGGTGCGCTGAGCTTTGGTGTGGCGATGTCGCCGGGGCGTATTCGCATTGTTGCCGTGGATTTTACCGGCGCGCTGGTGGATGATCACATTGCCGATATGCCCAGCAATGGACCGGAGTCAGTGGCGATGCTGGTGCAGGAGCATATCGATCAGATTTCGCGCAAGGTGCGGCTGTTTGACGCTGATCGGATCTTGGGTCTGGGATTCGCGGTACCGGGGTATTTCTTTGCCGATCATGAGCATATGCGGCTTGTCGATGAGCATGCCTCATGGCGCGATATCAACCTTACTGCCTATTTCTCAGAAGCTTTGAACCTGCCCTGTTTTATGGAGAATGATGCCACCGCGGCGGCCTTGGCGGAGTATTATCATGCGCCGAGCGAGACCCGCTGCCTGATTACGCTGCTGATCAACTATGGCATTGGCGGCGGATTGGTGTTGGAGGGACGACCGTTTCGCGGCGGCCATGGCAATGCCGGAGAGATAGGCGCGTTTTTCCCGCTCGATAAGGCGCGGCCGTCAGGCACTGATCTGCTTGGCTTTATGGCCGAGCGGGGGCTGGAGCTGCCCTCGCTGGAGACAATGAACTGGGGCGATAGCGATCAGGCGGCAATGGGCGCACAATGGGCAGAGCGGGCAGGGCCACAACTGGCAGAGCTCGTGGAATCGGCCTGGTCCTGGTTTGACCCTGACAGTATCCATCTGTCGGGCGCGCTGCCGACCGAGCTGCTCGAGGCTTTGGTGTCGGCCATGGACGCGCCGAGCCTGTTTGGCAGCTTTTCAGAGCGTCCCGCGCCAAAATTGCACGCATCATCCCTGGGCAGCGCGGTTACCGCCATGGGAGCGGCCTATCTACCGCTGCATGAGTTTTCGGGGCAGCTCGAATAATAATATTAAACTTGTCACTTAAGTTTAATAACGAATCTCTATTTTCCCTGCCTGAGAGAAGCGCCGGGGTTTCTGCCATGGCGCAGTGATGGGGGAAATTATGAGAAAGCAGCATTTCTACCGAATACTGGGTGGCAGTCTGATCGCGATGGCATGGACTATGGCCGTCCCCGCACAGGCCGCAGACAATGGCGATAGCGAAAACGCCGAAGACAATATTGAGCAGAACGAAACGGCTGAGGATGCTTCTGGCGAGGAAGGCATCATTCAGGGCGAAACCATCGTGGTCACCGGCACCCGCGCAAGGGGTCGGGAAGAGCTTAATAAAAAGGTCGAACGCGACGTCGTGTCCGATTCCTTGTCACAGGATGAGATCGCGGCGGTGCCCGATTTCAATGTCGCCGACGCGCTGCGCCGGATTCCCGGTGTTGCCGCCGAATTTGACGAGGATGAAGGCCGTTTCGTCAATGTGCGTGGCATCGACGCCAATCTCAACTATGTCACCTTTGATGGCATTGGCGTACCATCGTCCGGCTCCTTTGGCGGTGGCGGGCGCAATGTGAATATCGAGTTCTTCCCGTCAACAGCGGTCAAGCGGCTGGATGTCTACAAGACCTTCACACCCGATATGGATGGCAGTTCGATCGGCGGCTATGTCGATGTTGTCACTCGCTCGGCCTTTGACTCAGATGATCCAACCTTTCTGGTAGCGCGAGTCACCGGCAGCTATTTTACCGCCAATGATATTGCAGAGGATTCAGATGAGCAGGAGCAGGCCTTCCGTCTCGAAAGCACCTTTTCGCAGCGTTTCGGCGCAGAGGATGAATTCGGCATTGTCCTTACAGGCCTTTATGGCCAGCGGCCGCGCGAACAGGACCGGTTGTTTACTGTAGGCGGCATTGAAAACCGGTTTGACAATGTCACACCGCCGACCCGCTTTGATTCCTCGCTGACCTCCAACAATCAGGAGCGCTATGGCGGCAATGGCAAGTTCGAATATAGCAAGAATGATGTCTATGCCTCGGTTGGCGGTTATTTTTATCGCCAACAGGAAAATGAGGTTCGATATCGCAACAATCTGCGCTTCTCCGCCAATGATCTGATCGAAACCGGCCCTGATCAGGCGCAGCTTGCCAATGGCCGGATGGAGCTCAACTTTGATGACTTCCCAATCCGCACCCAGGGTTTTGGCGTGCAGGGCCATTTTGAGGCGCTGATCGGCGACCGGGTCAATTTTGATGCCGATATTGGCTGGGCCGAGCAGAATTTTGACCATGACACCCCGGCGCTGGTGTTCCGCACACCATTCGTGCCGGAGCTCGGGGTGGATATCGACGCCTCGACCACGGTGCCGACACGCTCAACCTTCAATGATCCGTCCTATTTCCGCGATCCGGAAAACTATGCGCTGTCGTTTATCCGCCAGCGTGATCTCAACACGGATGAGCAGGTGCTCAATGCGTTGATGAACATCGGCTATAATAATCTCGCCGGTGATCGCGGCTTTGGCTTCAAGACGGGTATTGCCTATCGTAATCTTGAACGTGTGCGCGACAATGAGGAATTTCGTTTCTCGGCAGACGAGTTCAACGAACTCTCGGCCAACACCTCTCTGGCTCCGCTGCTCGCCAATGACAATTTTACTTCGGATTATTCGCCCGATGCTTTCCTTTTCTATGATGGTCAGGCGGTGAACGCGTTCTTTGACTCGCTCAATATACCGCGTGATGATCGGCGTTCGACAACGCCCGATTTCAACTATGAGGAAGATATTATCGGCGCCTATGGCATGGTGACCTACCGCACCGACAATCTCGATATCATTGCGGGCGTGCGCTATGAGCATACCGATTTCCGCGCTGGCGCCCAGGCTGAGGTCCAGGCGGTGAGCGGCTCGTTTGACAATTTCCTGCCCTCAATAAACGTCAAATGGGAGTTGGCGAATAATCTCTTCCTGCGCGGTGCCTATAGCCGCACTCTGGGGCGGCCCAATCCGAATGATCTGGCGGTTACTACTATTGATACGCCGGCAGAGGAGACCGATGAGGGCATCCGCCGCATCCGCCGCGGCAACCCCGACTTGCAACCGCGTATCTCGGACAATTTCGATCTCTCGCTCGAATATTATTTCAACAATGGCGAGGGCCTGTTGTCAGCGGCGATCTTCCGCAAGGAGATCGATGGCGACATCTTCTTCACCGAAACCGAGGGGGAGCTGGATGGTGAGCCGGTGATCTTTGCCCAGAACACCAATGCGTCCAACTCAATGGTGCAGGGTCTCGAACTGCAGGCCTATGTCGGCACCATGCCTTTTCTGCCGCCGGTGCTACAGGGGCTTGGCTTTTCCGGCAATGTCACCTTCCTAGATGGCGAGACCACCTTTCTGGACGGCACCACGCTTGACCGGCGGATAAGGCAGGCTGATCTGATCGCCAACGCCTCTTTGTTCTACAATACCGGTGATTTCGAGGCCCGTGTCGTCTATAACTATACCGATGATTTCCTTATCCGCGCCAACCGCACCGATGATGGCTTTGAGCAGATCGATGCATCTCTGCGCTACTATATTACCGACAATTTCCTCGTTTCACTGGAAGGGCGAAACCTCACCAACTCGCGTCGGCGCCAATGGACCGGAGAGAATTTCGATCTGCTCTTTGGCGAAACGATTATCGGCCGCCAGTTCCATCTGGGGCTGACCTTCCGCTATTGAGGCGAGGAATACGGGCGGCGTCTGGCTATCCCCAGCCAGACACCGCCCGGCCAATGGGGATAGGGCGCAAAGGTTTGGCATGGATTTAGGCAAGAGACGTATCGCATCAATCGCGGGACCAGCAATGGCCGCGCTACTTCTGTTGGGCAGCAGTGCCGTGCCCGGCCACGCTCTGGCAGAGCAAGCAAGTGCAGAGGCGCATCTTGCTGCGCAGCCACTTGCTGATCCGAAGCTGGTCGCCTCACGGGTCTTCCCGTTGGCGCACCGGCTTGCCAGCAAAGATCTGGCGCCGATGCTGGCAGACAATGTGCTGCTGCGCTCGGTGCTGGCGGAGCGGGTGCGGCGCATAGACCATGAGGTAGAGCGCTGCGGGACGGATACGGCCTGCACATATCGCGCTCTGCAATGGACAGCCGATGAGACTGAGGAGGCCGGTTCTGTTCTGCGCACCGCGCTGGATGCATCGTCGGCACTGCCATTGCTTGCCAAAAATATGCGGGCCAGCGGTGAATTTGCCCGACATGCCGCACTTGATGATGGCGCGCTGCTCGATCAGGCTTGGCGCGACCTGGTGGCGGCGCAGAACCATATCATAGCCATTTATGGCCTCGGCGAAGAACCACGCTATCCCCGGATTGATGCGATATCCTTTGATCCGCAATCAGAGGATTTCGCCAAGCTCACCGTCGAGTTACTCGGCTGGCTTCGGCATACACGCGGTGATGCAACCACCCTGGCTGATGACCCCGGCTATCGCACGGCGCTGCATTTGCTGCATGTCAATATGCGTGAAAATGCCGGATACTTCCCCGATCTGCATAGCCATCACAACCGTGCTGCCCAAAATGCCGTGGCGGCGATTGACTGGTCTGTCTTTCGTTACAGCGCCATTTTGGTGCTGGGCGATGGCCCCGATGCGCCGGGGCAGCGCGTTGGCAGCTTTGGCAAAATACGCCTCGCCCATGCCGCGCGGCTCTATCATTCCGGCCTGGCGCCGCTGCTGATTGTATCGGGCGGCAATGTCCATCCGGCGCGCACCCCGATCAATGAGGCGCTGGAGATGAAACGCGTGCTGATGCAACGCTATGCTGTGCCAGAGGCCGCGATCATAATGGAGCCCTATGCCCGCCATACCACCACCAACTTTCGCAATGCCGCACGGCTGATGCTGCGCTATGGCGTGCCCACGGATAAATTGGCGCTGGTTTCTACCAGTACCGGCCATAGCCGCTACGCCCAAAGTGAAGAGTTCCGCCGCCGCTGTATCGAGGAGCTGGGCTATGTTCCGCGCGAATTCGTTGAACGGATATCACCCTATGATTACAGCTTCCGCATCAACCCGCTCAGCACTCATAGAGATGCCCGCGACCCGCTGGATCCATAGCGTCTAGCCTGGAAGCGCCGCACGAATGCGCGCATGTTCGGCATGGCTGAGCGAATAGCGAAAGAGACACAGCATGGCCCCGCTGGCCGCAACGATCGGGATCAGGCAGGCAAGCCAGATGATCGCGCTGCGTCCCTGATCGCTGATGCTGTTACCGCTAAAGCCTGCCAGATCAAGCCCCATGCCAATAGCGGCACCGCTTAGCCCCTCTCCCGCCTTCATAACCAGCACCAGCAGGCCGATCAGGATCGCCTCCAACCGCACCCCGGTGCGCAGTTCGATCAGATCAATCACATCTGCGCCCATGCCCCAGACAATCGAGAACATACCGCAATAGGCAATACCCATGACAAAGGTCAGCGCCCAGAATATGGGGCCGACGGTCTCTACCGTCACAAGAAACGCCAGCATCGCCAGGATCAACAGGCCGTGCGCCGCAATCATGGTGGTGGCCTTGTTCCACCGATGCGACAGCCAGGCCCAGACCGGTGCCGACACCAGTTGACCAAGGACGATGGCGAGCAGCCCGGTGGAAACAGCACGGTCGTCAGCAAAGACATAGACATTCATATAGGGCAGCATGCGCATGAAAGTCGGTGGCCCGAAAGCGCCGAGCATCCCTGCCGCCAGCAACAGGCGCACATCACCCAATTGCAATGCGGCCAGATGCGCCTGCCAGGAGAATGACTCGCGGCGTGTTTGTCGCGGCCCTGCACGATCGCGCCGTGCAACCGACAGCCATGACAGCCACATCACCGCCAGCGAGATGCCTGCCGCCACCAGTGCCGCCTGAGCAAACAGCCAGGCCTCGCCTGAGCCTGCCTGATCCGAAAAGATCAGAAACGATGCGCCGCTGATCATCAACATGCTCAAAGAGCTGAAGAAAAACCGCGTTACCGCAATCTTCCCGCGCTCACGGCTATCGGGCGATATGCGGGCAATCAGCGCATTATGCGGCAGATCCAAAATGGTATAGCAGCTGCGAAACAGCAGCAGTGCCGCCAGCACGAGCCAGAAACCTGCACCATCTGAACCAAAGAGAAAGGGCAGGAAGAAGAACAGCAAAAAGCTGGCACTGGCGAGCGGCGCTCCCAACAGAATGAACGCGCCATATTTGCCAAAACGATTATAGACCCTGTCGGACCACAGACCGACAAGCGGATCGAGCAGCGCATCCCAGAGCAGCGCCAGCAACACCAGAACCCCGGCTAGCGCCGGGGCCAGCCCCAATATATCGGTCATAAAGTATAGCTGAAACAACCCCAGCGACCCGGCGAGAATATTCTTGCCAAGATTGCCGCCGCAATAGCCAAGCATGGCGGGTGTAGAGAGCGTCCCGCTTTGTTGATGTGATTTTTGTGAAGTCTCTGGTTTCACGGGCCAAGCTTAGGGTCGTAGAAGCTTGTGTCGATGCCACATCATGAGGTATTACCCTAGGACCTATGGGTTAAAACGGCACTTCGTCGTCGAGATCGTCATAGCCGCCAGCAGGGCCTCCGCTGCCGGAGCCGCCACCAGAAGAACCACCCGAAGTCTGGCCCCAGCTTGATCCGCCGCCGGAACCACCGGCTGAGCCATAATCATTACCGCCACCATAATTGCCGCCACCGCCGCGCTGGCCGCCTCCGGGGCTGTCGAGCATGGTGAGGTTGCCGCCATAGCCTTGCAGCACAACCTCGGTGGTGTAGCGGTCATTGCCTGACTGGTCCTGCCATTTGCGGGTGCGCAGGGCGCCTTCAATATAGACCTTGGAGCCTTTTTTGAGATAGCGCTCGGCTACGCCTACAAGGCCTTCCTGAAAAATGGCAACGCTGTGCCATTCGGTGCGCTCCTGGCGCTCGCCAGTGTTGCGATCCTTCCAGCTATCGGTGGTGGCGATGCGCAAATTGCAGACGCGCCCGCCATTCTGAAAACTGCGCACTTCCGGGTCTGCGCCGAGGTTGCCGATAAGAATGACCTTGTTGACCGATCCTGCCATGGAAATGCCCTTTAGATTCTGTGTTTGCTCGGGGCATTGTCTAGCAAATTACAGGCCCAATGCACTAGCCGTCCAAAAGGTTATCCCCGCCGCAATCCAGGCCAGCGCAAAAAGATAGACCAGCATGAAAATCGGCCATCGCCAGCTATTGGTCTCGCGCCTTGTGACTGCGATGGTGGAGAGGCATTGCGGCGCAAAAACGAACCAGGCGAGAAACGCCAGCGCGGTGGGCAGTGACCAGCGTCCGGCAAGCTGCTGACCCAGTTCAACCGCCTGTTCATCCTCATCTTCGGCATCGACGGCATAGGTGGTGGCGAGTGCGGCAACGGCTACTTCGCGCGCGGCCATGGCCGGGATCAGCGCCAGCGCGATATCGCGGCTGAAACCTATCGGGGCGACCACCGGCTCGATCACTCCGGCAATGCGTCCAGCGGCGCTGTAATCGACCTGGCTGATATCGCTGCCTACCGGCTTTTGCGGATAGCTGAGCAGCAGCCACAGGCCGATGGTGACGGCAAAGATGATGGTGCCGGCGCGACGCAGGAATATCCATGCCCGCTGCCACAGGCCGAGCAGCACATCACGGAGGCGCGGCACCTGATATTTCGGCATTTCCATCAGAAAACCGCCTGCCGCACCACGGGTGACAGTGGCGCGCAGCACCCATGCGACCAGCATCGCGCCGACCACGCCGAAGAGATAGAGGCCAAACAGCACAAGGCCTTGCAGCCCGACACCAGTGGCGATGCTGGTATTGGGAATAAATGCGCCGATGATCACGGTATAGACCGGCAGGCGCGCCGAGCAGGTCATCAGCGGTGCGATCAGGATGGTGGTGAGACGGTCGCGCGAGTCCGAGATACTGCGCGTTGCCATAATGCCCGGAATGGCGCAGGCAAAGGAGGAGAGCAGCGGAATGAAAGAGCGGCCCGACAGGCCGACCAGTGCCATTAATCGGTCCATGATGAAGGCGGCGCGCGCCATATAGCCTGATGCCTCCATCAGCAGGATGAACAGGAACAGGATCAGGATTTGCGGCAGGAACACGACCACCGATCCGACGCCAGCAATCAGGCCTTCGGTGATAAGGTCGCGGAAAAAGCCTTCGGGCAATGTCGCGGTGACCAGGCCAGAAAGAGCTTCCGCGCCGCTTTCGATCAGGCCCATGAGGGGATCGGCCCAGCTAAACACCGCCTGAAAGATAACGAATAACAGTGCTAACAGAATCAGCGGCCCAAAGATCGGGTGGAGTAATATCGCATCGGCCTGTTGTGAGAGGCGGCGGCTCGTTGTTTCGCCGACAATCGCCTCGCGCGCTATGGTCTCGGCCAAACGCCGCCGCTCGCGCATTGGTGCGCCCGGGGTGATCGGCAATTGGTGCGTTGCGTCACTTGCCGACAGGCGCTCGCTTATTGCCGTGTTCAGCTCTTCAAGGCCGCGACGCCGCACAGCCACGGTTTCGACCACCGGAATATCCAGCTGTGCCGAAAGCCGCGCAGGGTCTATCGTCAGGCCATCACGGGCGGCGAGATCGACCATATTGAGCGCCATCACCACCGGACGGCCCAGCGCCAGCACCTCGAGCGCAAAGGCGAGATGCTGTTCCATATTGGTCGCATCAATGACGAGGATGATCAGGTCTGGCTGGCGCTCACCCTCCTGTTCGCCCATCACCACCTTGCGCGTCACCGCTTCATCGGGGCTGGTCGGGTTGAGGCTATAGCTGCCGGGCAGATCGATAATCTCCGCCGGGCGACCATCGGCCAATGCCATCCGTCCGGCTTTGCGCTCCACCGTGACGCCGGGATAATTGGCAATCTTCTGCCGCGCCCCGGTCAGCGCATTGAACAGCGCGCTTTTGCCGGCATTGGGGTTGCCGACCAAAGCAATGAGAGGCTGCGCGGCGGTCATTGGCCTGTCTCCTCAGCACTCGTCGCCTCGGCAACACCGATCAGTCTGGCGTGCATCCGTCGGATCGCAATAGTGGTGCGACCAATGTCCAGTGCGATCGGGTCGCGCCCGAAAAACACCCCGCGATGCCGTACAGCGACCCGCTGCCCCTCATAGATGCCGAGCGCCCGCAACCGGCGGCCTTCATCATCGGAAAGCTGGTCCCATGCAATATCGGTGATCTCGGCACTGTGGCCGGGGGAAAGCTGGTCGAGGAACATGCGGCACGCTGTTGATTGGAACGCACAGCCCAATGCTGCGCTTACCTCGCTCTAGGCTGTCTCCCGCGTTATTGCAAATGGTTATCATTAGGTCCGTTTGCGCAATGCATGCATCGCTCAAACTTATGCCAGCTTTGCGGTTGCGTTAGGCCCATTACTGATGAATATATATCCAAAATGGAGGAGTCGATGTTCAAGAGATTGGCTATGTTGGTTGCTTGCGGCCTTCTCATTGGAGCATCCGCCCTCGCACAAGATTTACGATTCGCCACTATTGGAACCGGACACGTTACGGGCGTCAGCTATCCGGCTGGAGGTGCGATTGCGCGTGTCGCAGCTCGACAGGCTCGCGCGTTGGGGCTGCGAGTGTCTGTCGAAGCCACAGCTGGCGGCGGGTACAATCTCCAGACGCTCCTCGATGGAGAGATGGATTTCGCTATCACCAATGAATATCTTGTCGGCAAAGCCTGGTCAGGAACTGGCCCTTTCGCCTCAGCCGGGCCAGCCAATAACCTTCGCTTCGTTATGCGGCTGCACGAACAGGTGATGTTTGTTGTGGCGCACCCCAATGCGGGCATTGCGACTTTTGATGATCTGAAGGGCAAGAAGGTCGCGCTTGGGGGCGAAGGCTCCGACGCGGCAGCAATAACAGATGCCATTTTTGCCGCCAAAGGCTGGACCCAGACATCAATATCGGAACAGCCCGGCAGAATTGGCAATGCGGTCATGGATCTTTGTGACCGTAACATAGATGCTTATATCGTCGTGGATGGGGTGATCAATTCCGGCATCACGGAAGCCGCAACCGCCTGTGATGCGGTCCTTGTTCCCGTGACAGGCGCAGCGATTGACACCATGCTGGCTGCCGAGCCCGGCTTGCGCGCCGCGAGCATTCCCAATGGGGCGTATCGCGGCATGAGCGGCGATGTTCAGACGATCGGAACATCCGCCTTGCTCGTGTCCTCGACCAATGTTGACTCGCGTACGGTTTATGACGTCACCCGATTGACCCTGTCAGATGTGAACCGATTCACCATCCTGCATCCAAGCCTTAAACCCCTCACAGCGGAGCGAATGTCCTCGGGGATGCCAGAGGGCCTTTTCCTCCATGCTGGTGCAGAGAGTTACTTTCGTGAAGCGGGGCTGCAATAGGCCCGATATTCCGAACGGTCGGCGTTTGGCAAGTGCTGACTTTACATGTGCCTTTGTGAATAGTGACAGGGGGTATTATGCGTATTCTGATATTGGCATCGGTCTTGGCGTTGGCGGCTTGTAATGAACCGGAAATAAACGACGATGGTGATGAAGCCGAGGCACAAACATCGTCTTCAGGAAGCGATGTTGCCGCGTCGGGTGACAAGCCACCGGCCAAGGGCGAAAAGCCCAAGACCGAAAGCGAGGAAGAGGCCAAGATCACCGAGGAATTGAAAAACTCGGTGGCGAAAGACAAGGCCGATGGGCCATCGAAAACAGTGGACTGCACCGTCTCCTCCGCGCCCGGCGACGTAGAGTATAAGGGCCAGTGCGAATATTTCATCCTTGGCGGCGACAGCTTCACCATGGTGCGCAGCGATGGCCTGCCGTTTTTTGAGCAGATTGTCGAAGTGATCATCGAGGCAGATACGCCGACACGGGCGGGAATGTCGGTGCGGATGAGCGATGGTGAACGGCCCGGTTTCGGCACCGCCTATCGCGAACCGGGAGAGCAATGCTGGATCAACGATTCGCTCGATGTGTGCTGGAAGGATATGTGAGTTAGCGGAGGGCGCTTAATCCGCACGATAGCGTAGCCGCCCCAGAAACCGCGTCAGGTCAAAGCCTTCCCGTGGCTTGAGAAACTTCGCCTTGGCTTTTTCAAACTGCATCACATTCTCGATCCGCCGCTCCAGAAAGGCGCGGGTGTCTTCATATTCGTCGCTCTCATCGTCGAGGAAGCACATCAGCGTGGTGGAATAGACGCCCATCAAAATGGTGCGCTTGGTATAGTGGTTATAGTCGGTGGCGGTGTCGCCCGCCATGCGCCACATCAGGTCTGCAGAGCGCCAGCTGATCCGACCGGAGCGGGGCGCATTTTGGGGTTGCGCCATCAGCGAGACAGCGCGGCGCAACGCTTCTTTCAATGGCATGACCACGCTGATGCGATACCAGACCAGCTCGGTGATCTTTTCGCGGATTTTCATGGTTGCCAGGCGCTCTTCGGTGAATTCTGCCTGCATCAGCGCATCGACCGATTGGATCCAGGCATCGATCATATCCATCGCACCATCGGGATAGGCGAGGCGGGCTGTTGCCGGGTCGATATCATGCGCCTCGGCGGCATAGGTCAGCGCCTCATCGCTCCAGCCATCAAAGGCCGCTTCCTCGGCAATATGTGGCGCGAGGAATAGCTGGATTTCCTCCAGCGTTGGGTCTTCGGGCAGGCTTGGAATAGCTTGGTCAGGCATCTTCATGCTCCAGCATTGCAATAGTAGGCCCTATTTAGGGATGATATCGGCTTGGCTCAACAGCATCTCAAACAATCCTCCCCCTCGGGGGAGGGGAACCAGCGGAGCTGGTGGAGGGGCACATGCCGCATGATCCTATTTTGGGAGGCCCACATAATGGGAGCTAAGACCTCTCTGCATCTTATAGCTTGAGACATGCCGAGGGTGCCCCTCCACCGTCTTCGACGGTCCCCCTCCCCGTGCCGGGGAGGATGAATTAAGCAAAGCCTTCCGGTGCGGGCCAGCTTGCGCCGGTTACCGCGAGGACACGGAACAGTTCGCCCATGGCGCTGTCATCTTCATTGATCAGCCGGTCCTGTGCGGCCTTCAGCGCTTCGGCGTGATCGGGGTTCTGCTGCGACAGCATCTGGGTCCGCGTTTGTATGCCCAGCGCTTTCAGAAACGCACCTTGCCCAACCGGGCCATAGGCGTTCAGCCCTTGCGACAGGCCAATCTGTTTCAGCTCATCAAAATTGACATGCGCGGTGAGGTCGCATTCGCCGGGATCGCTGAACGGATCGACCTTTTCATGCGCGCGCACCGCCTGCAATGTGCTGCCCAGCTGTGGTGTGTCATAGCCATAATCGATGGTCAGCATTGCGCCGCCCTGCGCCGCGATCCGTGTTGACAGTTCATAGGCAAAGCCGCTGGCGGCCGGGCAGGTTTCCAATATGCTGCCTTGCTGCGCATTGCGGAATTGCTCGGGTACCACTGCATCCATCGGACGCGCACCGGGCAGGGCCATAAAGCGCTCGCCATTGCGCGCGACAACACGTTCGCGCCATCCGGCATGGGTGGCGATGAGCTGACGTACCGGCAGCGCATCATAAAACTCATTCGCCATCACCAGCAGCGCGCCGCTGCGCGGCAAGGTATCGAGCATATCATGCCAGATGGCATCGGGTCGCAGCGCCGCCTGTTTTTCGCGCAGCGCCGGGCTGAATTCGACAAAATGCACCTTGGGCTCGACGCCGAATTTCGCCATGGCGTTCAGTGCATCATTGGCGAGTGTGCCACGCCCGGGGCCGAGTTCGACATAATGCGGCTGCCCCTTATAGCCCGAGCGCAGAAACAGATCGGCAAACCACAGGCCGATCATCTCGCCAAACATCTGGCTGATTTCCGGGGCGGTGATGAAGTCGCCTGCAGCCCCCAGCGGATCGCGGCTGGCATAATAGGCAGCATTGGCCTCGCCCATATATTGCGCCACCGATATAGGGCCGGTGGACTCAATCACACGGGCAAATCGCTGCGCTAGTTCAGAGGGCATGTGCTGACGCCTCAAGCCTCACGCGGTACAGGATCGGCACTAACCTTGCGCTTGCCGGCGGTGGCAATCAACGCCAGCCCGATCAGGATCATCGGCACGGTAAGCCATTGGCCCATGCTGAGCCCGGTGCGCTCGGCAAATTCGATCAGATGCGCGTCGGGATTGCGGAAATATTCGACGATAAAGCGGCTCGCGCCATAGATAACCGCCGCTGCACCGACAAGCAGGCCGGGCTTGTAACGGCTGCGTGTATGCCAGAACAGCCAGTAGAGGATGATAAACATCAACAGGCCTTCGCTTGCGGCCTCATAAAGCTGGCTCGGATGGCGTGGCAGCGCCAGCGGGTCGGTATTGGTGAAGATGATCGCCCAGGGCATATCGGTAGGACGGCCCCAAAGCTCACCATTGACGAAATTCGCCAACCGCCCGAAGAACAGCCCGAACGGCACGACACAGGCGATATAATCGCAGAAGCGCAGAAAGGAGAGCTTCTCCTTGCGCGTCATTAGCCAGATCGCAAGCAAAACGCCAAGAACGCCGCCATGCAATGACATGCCGCCATCAAAGATACGCAGCAGATTGTAGCTAATAAGCTCCCCTTCGGTGAAGGTGGTGAACAGTTCCGGCTTATAGAACAGCGCATAGCCGAGCCGTCCGCCCAGGATGATGCCTAGCGTGGCATAAAGGATGAAATCATCGGCATGGCGCCGCGCCATTGGCGCACCGGGTTGGGCGATCAGTTTCAAAAGATACCAATAGCCGACCAATATCCCGGCAAGATAGGCGAGCGAGTACCAGCGCAGCTCAAAAAAGCCGATTGTGAAGAGCGTTTTGGACAATCCCAGCTCTTCAAAACGTAAATAGTCGGTAGAACTGGCGAGAATAGACAGTATCAAGGCTTTTCCCCAATGATTTTCGCCTGCATATAGGGCTGAAACAATAATACCAATAGGAGAGATGACGAATGGCGACAGAGCTTGATAAAATGATGCAGGTGACGATGGACGAGATGACGGCAGAGGGCGCTCCTCTGGCGACCGTCCCTTATGAAAAATATGGTCAGCAACTGCCGATGCTGGCCATGGCACCGCCCAGCCTGTCGCATTATTTCGCCCATTTCTGCGCCCAGCATGGTGATGCGGAGTTTCTGGTCGATGGCGATCTGCGTCTCAGCTTCGCCCAGACCTATGCCGCTGCGCATCAGGTGGCCAAGGGATTGCTGGCAGAGCATGGCTTGCAAAAAGGGGACCGAGTCGGCATCGCGGCGCGCAACTCGGCCAACTGGATAGTCGCCTATATGGGCATCATCATGGCTGGCGGCGTGGCTACCTTGCTCAATGGCTGGTGGGCCGGCGAGGAGCTGGCCCAGGGGATCAATGCCGTCGAGTGCAAGCTGGTCCTGGCGGACAAACAACGCGCCGCGCGGCTCGAAGGGGAGCAGTTGCCGGGTTCGCAGATCATCCTGTTCGACCATGATGTTGCTCCGGAAACCGGCCTTGCGGCGGTTATTGGCAGCGCAGGGGCCAGCGATACGGCACTGCCGGAACTGACCGGCGATGATCTGGCGACGATCCTGTTTACTTCGGGATCAACTGGCCAGTCCAAAGGGGCCTATTCCGATCATCGCGGCGTGATGCAGGGAACGGCCAGCTATATCGCCCAGACGATGCTGGCATTACAGCTTCTGGTTAAAGCGGGCACGCCACCGGAAGGACAGCCCGCAACGCTGCTTAATGTACCGCTTTTCCATGTGACTGCCATGGTTCCGGTGATGCTGCAGAGCATTGGCATTGGCCGCAAACTGGTGCTGATGCCAAAATGGAATGCCGAACATGCGATGCAGCTGATCGAGAAGGAAAAGATCAGCTATTTTGTTGGTGTGCCGCTAATGAGCTATGAAATCGCAACCCATCCTGATCGCGACAAATATGACCTCACCAGTTGCACATCTTTTGCAGCGGGTGGCGCGCCGCGCCCGGTGGAGCATGTAAAGCGCATCAAGAAAGAGATGGATTGGGCCTTCCCGTTGCTGGGCTATGGCCTCACCGAAACCAATGGCGTTGGCTGCGGCAATTTCAACGAAAACTATATGGCCAAGCCGAACAGCACCGGCACCGCATCGCGTCCGCTGGTCGATCTGGCGATATTGGATGATGACGGCAAGCCGCTGCCCCAGGGTGAGATAGGCGAGGTTTCGATCCGCACCATCTGCAACTTCCTCGGTTACTGGAACAATGAGGAAGCGACCAAGGCGGCGATCATGCCCGATGGCTATTTCCGCACCGGCGATCTGGGCTATCTGGACGAGGATGATTACCTCTTCATCGTTGATCGCAAGAAAGATATCGTCATCCGGGGCGGTGAGAATATCAGCTGTATCGAAGTGGAAGCGGCGATTTATGCGCATCCCGATATTGCCCAGGCGAGTGTTTTCGGCCTGCCTGATGAGCGCTTTGGTGAAGTGCCCGGGGCGGTCTATCATCTGAAGGAGGGCAAATCGCTCGAGCCGGAAGCGTTGCAGGAATTTCTCGGCGAACATCTGGCGCCGTTCAAAATCCCGTCGCGTGTGTGGAACTCCGATGAGCCGCTGCCGATACTCGGTACCCAAAAGATCGACAAGGTAACATTGCGGACCAAATATCGTGAGCTGGTCGCGGCGGAGGACGCTGCTGCGGCGTGATCGCCGCGGTGCCTCGGCGCCGCGCGATCATTGATCGCGCCAGGCTGGGCGAGGCGATTGATCGTCTGGTGGCGCATGGCGCGGGCGATGCCCGTGCCGATGTGCTTTCGCTGCTGCGCGATGCGCTGGCCGATGGCCGCGCCGAGATAGCCGATCGGCTGGTCGAGCGGCCCACTTCGGGCCATGCATCGGCGGCGGCCCAGGCCTTTCTGATCGACCAGCTGGTGCGGCTGATCCATGATTATGTCGTCACCCATGTCTATCCGGTGGGCAATGCCACCGCCGGGGCGCGGCTGACCATCATCGCCGTGGGCGGCTATGGCCGTGGCGAGATGGCACCGCATAGCGATGTCGACATCGCCTTTATCACGCCGATGCGGAAGAATAGCTGGACCGAGCAGGTAACCGAGGCGATCCTCTATCTGCTCTGGGATCTGGGGCTGAAAGTCGGCCAGTCGAGCCGGTCACTCGACGATATGGTGCGCATGGCGCGCGATGACCTGACGATCCGCACCTCGCTGCTTGAGGGCCGCTTCGTCTGGGGCGACAAGGCACTCTATGATGAGGCATCGGCACGCTTTCACGCCGAGGTGGTGCACGGCACGATCCGCGATTTTATCTCGCAAAAGCTTGCCGAGCGCGATGAACGGCACAAGCGCATGGGCGATAGCCGCTATGTTGTCGAGCCCAATGTCAAGGATGGCAAGGGCGGGTTGCGCGATCTGCAGACGCTCTACTGGATCGGCAAATATGCCTATAATGTCCGTACTGCGGCGGAGCTGGTCGATAAAAAACTGTTCAACATGACCGAATATCGTGGCTTTCGGCGCGCCGCGAATTTCTTCTGGGCGGTGCGCTGCCATTTGCATGACATTACCGGGCGGGCCGAGGAACGGCTCACCTTTGACTTGCAGCGCGAAGTCGCTGAGCGGATGCGCTATGCTGACCGTCCGGGCAAATCGGCGGTTGAGCGCTTCATGCAATTCTACTTTCTCAACGCCAAGAAAGTGGGCGATCTGACCGGGATATTCCTCGCCCAGATTGACGAGAAATTCGCCTCTACCGGCCGCCGTCTGATCCCGACCATCCGCCGCAAACCGCGCAAACTTAATGGCTTTCAGCTTGACCGCGGGCGCTTGATCACACCGGATAAGGACTTCTTTGCCGAAAAACCTTCACGCCTGATCGAGCTGTTCCATTTGGCCGACAAGCATGAGCTCGAAATCCACCCGACCGCGATGCGGCAGGCGACACGCGATGCCAAGCTGATCACCAAAAAGGTGCGCGAAGAGCCCGAGGCCAATGCGATGTTCCTCGATATATTGGCCAGCCCGCGAGACCCGGAGGTGGTGTTGCGCTGGATGAATGAGTCGACGGTATTTGGCCGTTTTGTCCCCGAATTTGGCCGTGTCGTGGCACAGATGCAGTTTGATATGTACCACCATTATACGGTGGACGAACATTCGATCCGCGCCATTGGCCTGTTGTCGCAACTGGTCTCGGGTCAGCTTGCCGATGACCACCCCAAGGTCAGCGAGATTATTTCGACGCTCTCCACCTATCGCGCGCTCAGCGTCGCGGTGCTGCTGCATGATATCGCCAAGGGGCGCAAAGGTGACCACAGCATATTGGGATCGGAGATTGCGCTTGATCTCGGCCCGCGTCTGGGCCTGTCCGACGCTGAGACAGAGCTGGTGGCCTGGTTGGTGCGGCATCATCTGCTGATGTCGGCGACGGCTTTCAAGCGCGATTTGTCAGACTATAAGACCATATCTGATTTTGCCGCGATGGTGAAAAGCCCGGAACGGCTGAAGCTGCTCTTGGTGCTGACGGTTGTCGATATCCGCGCTGTCGGCCCCGGTATCTGGAACAGCTGGAAACGGCAGTTGCTTGATACGCTTTACGATGCGGCGGAAGAGGTGCTGCGTCTCGGCCATAAGGAGCATGGCCGGGCAGAGAAAATTGCCGCCTGCAAGGGTGATGTGGCGGCGTTATTGAGCGTCGAGGTGGCGGCTTTGGGCGAATGGGAGGAGCGTCTGCCTGAGTCCTATTGGATTGCCGAGCCGGAAGACATTATCGCGCGCAATATACAGCAATTGCGCAATATGCAGGCCAATGCACCGCTATCCATCGCGGCGGAATATTATCCGGCGCGCGGAGCCACTTTGGTCACGGTAATTGGGGCGGACCATCCGGGCCTGTTCTACCGCATTGCTGGCGGCATTTATGCGGCGGGCGGCAATATTATCGATGCCCGCATCCACACCACGCGCGATGGCATGGCGCTCGATAACTTTCTGGTGCAGGACGCCCGTGGTCAGGCGATGCGTGAGGAGAACCAGATTGCTCGGCTGAAAAGTGCCATTACCGATGCGCTTTCCAACCGCCAGAAGATGACCGACAGGCTGGATGCGCGCACCGCAGCCCATCCAAGAGCCGATGCCTTTTCGATCACGCCTTTCGCCATCGTCAACAACAACGCCTCCAACCGTTTCACCGTGATCGAGGTCAATGCCCAGGACCGCCCGGCGCTGTTGTCGCGGTTG
The DNA here is from genome assembly GCF_032852305.1 of Parasphingorhabdus sp. SCSIO 66989. NCBI lineage: Bacteria > Pseudomonadati > Pseudomonadota > Alphaproteobacteria > Sphingomonadales > Sphingomonadaceae > Alterisphingorhabdus (ex Yan et al. 2024) > Alterisphingorhabdus coralli. The sequence continues at coordinate 53,903 of NZ_CP136594.1, read as the reverse complement.
GCGCAGATATTCTTTGAGGCGAATATGATCGTCCATAGCGCCCATATCGCCACCTATGGCGAGCGCGCGGTGGACACGTTCTATGTCACCGACCTGATGGGTGCGAAGGTCAGCGATAAAGAGAGGTTGGAGCAGCTACAGGCGGCGCTGGTCGAGGTGCCGAAGGAGCTGGATGAAGATGAGCTGACGGCGGCTTAAACGCCGCATTATTGATTATCATTGATTATCGTCGGCCCCGCGCATGCGGGGCCAGGGCTCTTGTTTGAATTTCGCACGAAGCCACAAAGACACTAAGATACTATGTCTGTCCAAGCGGGCTTTGTGCCTTTGTGCCTTAGTGTGAACTAAAAGCCTAGCCCCCGCCTGCGCGGGGGCGACATTTAAATTGTGATTGCCAGCGCTTAGAGCTGGTGCCCGGTCCGATCACGCTTGGTGTCGAGATATCGACGATTATAGGGATTATCCGGCGTGATCAGCGGCACGCGTTCAACTACGGTGATGCCACCTTGCTCCAGACGCCCCACCTTGTCAGGGTTGTTGGTCATCAGCCGTACCTGATCGACGTTCAACAGTTTGAGCATGTTCACCGCGATCATAAAATCACGCGCATCGGTGGCGAAGCCGAGCCGGTTATTGGCTTCTACCGTATCAAAGCCCTGATCCTGCAGCTCATAGGCACGCAGCTTGTTAATCAGGCCAATGGCGCGGCCTTCCTGGCGCAGATAAAGCAAGACACCCCATTGCGCATCGGACATCGCTTTGAGTGCTTCATGAAGCTGAGGCCCGCAATCGCATTTCAGGCTGCCCAGCATATCGCCGGTAAGGCACTCGCTGTGCAACCGCACCACCGGCAGGCTGGCATCACGCTCACCAACAACCAGCGCGACATGCTCCTTGTTGTCGGCCATGGTGCGGAAGGCGACTATCTCGGCGGTCTCGCTCGTCGCCACCGGCAGCCGCGCGCGGGCGGCGATGCGCAACATGCGGGCATCGCCATAGGCCTTGGCATCACTGGCGGTGATCGCCGCCTGTGGGGTGACTGTCTCTTCGCCCTCGATGATAAAGGCAGGAAGCAGGCCAGCCTGCCGCGCTAGAATCATCGCGGCCTCGGCAATCGTCTCGGATTCCAGCGGCAATGCAGTAAATGGTCCTTTGAGTGGATTGGCGAGATCCTGTGCCGGGTCCGCAATCGCCATCGCGGCTACATTATTCAGTGGTTCCATGGTGCGGATCATCACCGGGGCATCGGGGCGGGCAGCGGCGCGCTGGTTGATAATCTTCAACGTCGCGGCCCGTGCGGCAGATATCAGCATCTCATCGCATTGGCTGGCACTCTCGGTCTCGGAAATCCGGGTTTCGACCGCACTCAGGACAAGCCTGTCCGCACCATCACTGATGACAATCGGCCAGCCACGCAGCAATGCGTCAATGGCCTTTGCAGCGGCAATGGCACCGGCTGTATCCGGCATCAGAACACCAACTCGCTGATCAGTGGGGCGTGGTCGGAGGGCTTGGTCCAGCCGCGACAGTCTTCGAGCACCTTATGGCTCTTCACATTGTCGGTCAGCTCGGGCGACACCCACATATGGTCGAGCCTGCGGCCGCGGTCGGACTTGGCCCAGTCGCGCGCGCGATAGCTCCACCAGCTATAAAGCCGCTGGGGCTCGGGATAGAATGTGCGGCCAATATCGACCCAGTCATGCGCGGCCTGCAGGCGGTCGAGATGCTCGACCTCAATCGGCGTATGCGACACCACTTTGAGTAGTTGTTTATGGCTCCAGACATCGCTTTCCAGCGGTGCGACGTTGAAATCACCGACCAGCATGGTGGGCGTATCCAGCGATTGCGACCAGTCTGTCATCCGCGTCAGAAAATCGAGCTTCTGGCCGAATTTCGGGTTTTCCTCGCGATCGGGCACATCGCCACCAGCGGGGATATAGACATTGTCGAGCCGCACCGGCTTGCCATAGCGCTCCACCAACGGGCCGCCGAGCTCAACCCCAACATGTCGCGCCTCGCCATTGGCTTGCCAGTCATGGCGGGTGATATTGCGGATCGGGATTTTGCTTAAGGTCGCGACGCCATGGTGCATCGGCTGGCCGTTGAGTGCCTGATGGTTATAGCCAAGCTGGCGAAATGCGCCTTCGGGGAACTGCTCATCAACGACCTTGGTTTCCTGCAGGCACAGAATATCGGGTGCATATTCACGCAGAAAGCGCTCGACAATCTCGATGCGAAACCGAACGCTGTTGATGTTCCACGAAGCTATGGTGAGGGATTGGCTCATCCCGGGGGTCTAGGGTCTGTTGCTGCTAACCACAAGGGGCATATGATGGTTTGCGCTCTCAACAAGAGAGGAAAAATGAGGCACAAAAAACCCTCGTCCCGGGGGCATTGGAACGAGGGTCTCTTTGTGCGTTCGTCACGCCAAATCCGGGAAGGTCAAGAGCAACAGGGGGAAACTCCTCTTCGCCGGATAACTAAAGACTAGTCAGCGGCGGCTTGCGGTTAGATGAACGATAATCGGCAGCCCATGACATTGATCGCACCAGCAAGGCATCTCATCGTGTATAATAATGTAAAATTGCCTATAGGCTCTCTAAAGCCTAGCGGCTCTTGCGCGGATCGCGCCATTTAAAGACCGAATCCGCAATTGGGCGGTTATAGCGATGCTCGCTCAGGCTGATGGTGGTGCGCTTGTTCTGCGAGTCGAGCGCGACCCATCCCGCGAGTTCAATGCCCTCAGGCGCAGAGGCATCGCGGCGGAAGACCATGGTGATGGTGCCATATTCCGGGCGGTCCGTGTCCTTGACCTCTACACTTAGCACATCGCTGTTACCGGTCTCGAGCAGACGGCCATAACGGGTGATATCGCGCTTGGGGTCAAGCAGCGCCCCCAATGGGCTTTCCTTGATCGGCCAGCGCTGAACCTGATTAACCTGATAGTCGATCAAGGTCAGTGCCCGGCCATCGGCAACCACCAGCAGCTCGGCGTCCTTCTGATATTCAAAGCGGATACGGCCTGGCTGCTTCAGCATCAGCTTGCCGCTTAATTGTTGGTTGCTGCGGTCAGTCTGGACGAAATTGGCAGTGAGCGTGTTGATGTCGCGCAGGTGGCGCTCGATCTTTTGCAGGTCTGCCGCGCCTGAATTGGCAGATTGCGCATGCGCGGTGCCGGCAAAGCTGATGGCAATGCCCGCCATGCCGACAAGAATGGCTAGCGCAGCGACCAACCCCAAAAGAGGCAGTGCGTAGCGATGGCGATCAATCAGTTTTTCCATGTTCATGCGGCACTTATGCCGGAAATGGATTGAATAGCGGCTGAACCCACTTGAAAGTGAAGCGCCAGATTATTTGATCTTGGCTTCCTTGAACTCGACATGCTTTTTTGCAACCGGGTCATATTTCCGGAACGTCATCTTTTCAGTGATATTGCGCGGGTTCTTCTTGGTAACATAGAAGAAGCCGGTATCGGCGGTGCTGACGAGCTTGATTTTAACGGTGGCTGGTTTGGCCATGATCTAAAGTCCTCAAAGAAATATTCTGTTTCATCGTCTCGGGGTGTTTGTGTGTCGGCCAAGATTGGCCCTGAACAAAACCGCTACCGATTCGACGTAATGTTTCCGCGAGGCGCTACGGCACATCGCATCCGAACGGCGCTCTCTATGGTTTTTGGCGCGAAAGTCAAGCCCGGAAAGGCATTTTCGGTAAGTCTTGCGCGGCATTAGAGGCGCGCCAATGCCGTGAGTACATAAGTGAAAAATACGGTCACTCTAAGTGGAATAATTGCCGGCTCTGTCCTCTCAAAAACGCACCCGGAGACCCTATATCCCATGCGTAGATGAGAACGGCCATCGCGCGGCGTGATGGCCAGGCTTTACAGGAGGCTATGATGGCGAACGATATTAGCAATTCCAAAGCGGCTCTGGCAGATTCTCTTAACGGTCTGCTGGCCGATTATTATGCACTGTTTCTGAAAACCAAGAATTTTCACTGGCATGTCAGCGGGCCGCATTTCCGCGATTATCATCTGATGCTTGATGAACAGGCGGCAGAGATATTGGCGATAACCGATGATGTTGCCGAACGGGTGCGAAAAAATGGCCATCGCTCACTGACTTCCATCGGCGATATCGTACGGCGGCAGACCATCACCGACAATGATGCCGATGCGGTTGATGCCAATGCCATGCTGAAAGAGCTGCGCGAGGATAATCTCACCATCGTTGCGCGGCTGCGTGAGGCCAAGGCGCTGGCTGGTGAGGCAGGCGACAATGCAACCGATGGTATTATTGATGACTGGACCGATCAGGCGGAAAAACGCGCATGGTTCCTTGCGGAATCTCTTGGATAGCTGGCCGGTTGGTAAAGATGTCAATACTTCATAAATCTGAAATGGGGAGACATATGGTCGGCTGGAGATAACCGCTGTAAACACCCATTTCAGATTATTTCATATTAGTAATCAAGTGTTTCAAATTTAGCACAGCCTCGTAAAACTGTCACGAAACTGCCTTTTAATCCGTATCGGACCTTGTTTCCTGTCCATTTTGGTGCGATCCAAAACGGGAGTAAGTGAAAACAAGGGAAGAATCATGACAAATTTGCGCACGACATGCGTCCGCGGTTTCCGCGCGGGCGCGGCAACGGCTGTATTGGCATCCATGCTGGCAGCGGCTCCGGCAATGGCTATTGTGCCAAATGAGACGACAGACAGTGACGCGATTGTTGATGAAGAAGGCGGGGTTAATGGCGTTGGTATTATTATTACCAACACACCCGGCGAGGGCGGTATTGGTATATGCACCGGTAGCCTTATCAATCCGCGCGCATTTCTTTTTGCCGCCCATTGCGTGAATGACCGACCTGCCAGCGATTATGATGGCGTTACCCAGCGTGCAGCGGTGGCTTTTGAGGTCGATGCTTTTCCGGGCCTGATTGACTGGTTCGGTACCAGTGCTTCCAACCCTGAACTATTTGTCTACAATATTAGCCAAATCCAATATGATCCCCGCTCGCTGCAAAATCCGCAGGCGCTTGGCTTTATCGAAGCGGATATTGCGATGGCCACGCTTGATACGCCTGCAACTGGTATCCCGACTTGGGCTCTGCTGTTCTCTACCCTGCCCGCGCCGGATGGAATCGATCCGGTTACAGGCACAGGCTATAACGTCAACATTACCGGTTATGGTCGCACGGGCACGGCTTTGGACGGTGATATCACTGGTATTGATTTCCGTCGTCGTGCTGCGGAGAATATTCTCGGCGGTTTTCTTTCTTTAGATGATCGTAACGATGCGGTTTTTGGTCCAGATGATCCATCCCTGCCGCAAAATCTTTACCAGATCGATTTTGACGCCCAAAACCCTGACGACTTTTTCTTCGATTTTAACGTCCATCAGGATGATGCGCGTCCTAATGAAGGCATTACGGCGCCAGGTGATTCTGGTGGCCCGTTGATCCTTGATGCGGCCAACAATGACATCACCGATGAAGACTTGGTACTTGGTGTCCTGTCTGGCGGCTCAAGCTTCTTTGGCGTCTCCAACATTCTCGGTACAACCAGCTTTTATCAACCGCTCTCGCTCTATTGGCAATATATCGCGGAGGTGAACCCTTATCGCTATGTAGGCACCAATGGCGGCGATGGTAATTGGGAAGACCCGGACCACTGGGTGACGCTGCTTGATCCTAATTACCGGATCATTGATGGCGATGGAAACATCGTTAATGGTGTTCCCACTACTCCGGAACTCGGCCTGAACGGTACTGAAGGCGATTGGGGTGGTATCTGTGTTGAAGGTATTTCGGCACCGGCCCTTGGACCTAATGAATGCGTTGATCTCGCTACCGGTGCGGTTACGACCCCGGATGGCGACCCGATTGATCCACCAGCCGCCGCACCCGCAACCGATATTTTCAATAATCGCGGTGAAGCGGAGATCGTTTTCGAAGGTGCCGACATCACTGTTTCTGAACCGGGCGCTGGTGCGATTACCGCAGACGGAGATGAGGACGCGGCGATATCAGGCTCTGTCACTTCGGTCACAGATATTGCCATTGCCGCCTCGACGGAACTTGCTGTTGAATCTGCCGAGAACGCTCCGCACAATGAAGGGGATGCCGAGACCACTCCGGAGCCTGAACCATTGCCTGACCCGACATTGGCAAATGGCTTGCCTGGCGCGACCGGCTTTGTTCCTGACAATATTGATCCCGATATCGCAAACAGCGTCAATGGCCGCTATTTCGATGTCACCCTGTCTGGAGCAGGCACGACGACGTTGAACAGTGAGGTAGAAATCGATCGCCTGACGATTATGGGTGAGGCTGGTCTCGATATAGCCGCCGAAGGGGATCTTTTCACTTGGTTGGGTGCTACCCAAATGGGTGGGTCGGTTAATGTCGATGGCAATTTGTCGATGATCAATGACTATAGCCTGTTTGCCGGCACCTTAAGCGGCACAGGAACAGTCGAGACCCCATTCCTGACAAATATGGCTGGCACCATCTCGCCCGGCGGTGATGGAACTATTGGTACCCTCACGATAGAAGGCAATGTCATCCTGGCATCAGGCAGCACATATGCGCTGGATGTTGACGCGGCAGGCAATTCTGATCTGATCCGGGTAGTCGCGCCAGAAGATGCCGAAGCAGGCACCAGCGGCAATCTTGATCTGGGCGGCAATGTCGCGATCAATCAAATTAGCGAATTCCTTTTCAACGATGGCGATACGTTCACCGTTGCGACTGCAGAAGGCGAGGTAACCAACAGTTTCAGCTCCGATTTTGGCAGCGCTGTGCTTGGAACCGATTTCGCGACGGTTACCGACGAGGAAACCGGCGTGACTTCCGTCAACCTGATCGTCAATGTCAACTCCTACGCCAGCGTTGTAGATCGTACCTCAGCGGTGCAGAACAGCTATGCGGCTCTGCTCGACCAGAACAGAGGCAATGGTTTGTCGCAATTTGGCGATATCTATCGCTTCACCGAGATGGCCGATGCGGCAACGCTTGGCGCAACGCTCGAAGGCTTGGCACCAGCGACGGAAACCACCAACCTCAGCATCGCCGAAATGATGCTGAACAGCATGACCGGTTTCTATCGCAACCGTCTTGCCTCCGCCTTTGATACAGACCGTGGCGGCACAGTGGCGATGAACAATTCGGCTATTCAACTGGCATCAGCGGCGTCCATGGGGCTGCCGACACAGGGTGCCTTTGCCGCAGTAACCGCTGCGCAGGATGCTGAAGAAACCGTGAATGAGAATTCCGGTCTGTCCTCGGACTTCGCGCTGTTCCTCTCTGGCGGCTTCCTGGTTGGTGAGGGTGTCGGTATGCCTGCAGCCATCACCACGCGCGATGACCAGTTTGATGGCTTCTTCCTTGCCGGCGGCCTGGAATATTTGCCTGATGCCAACAGCGTCTTCGGTATTTCACTGTCGTACAGCGATGTTGATGGCACCTCTCAGGGCGCACAGCAGGCCCAGGGCCAGATGCTGCAGGCCACTATCTACGGTGCCTATCGTACCAACTCGGGTATCACCTTTGATACCCAAATCGGTGTCGGTAATTATAGCGCAGAGACTCAACGTAATGTGGCCATTGGTGCCAACAGCTTCGATCTGAGAAGCGATGATGACAGCTTTGCCTATACCGCTGAAATCGGTGTGTCGAAGGACTTTGAAGCCAAAACGCTGGTCTTCCGCCCAAGAGCAGCCCTGAACTTCCAGTCGGTCAGCTTCACTGATCTGCAGGAAACTGGCGGCGCGCCGGCGCTGAATATTGATCGTGACGCGTTTGAAACGCTGCAGGGTCGTATTGGCGTCACAGCAACGACCAAGCCGGGCAACAGCTTCCGTCCATGGATTCGTGCGGATTATGTCCATGACTTCCTGGACCGCGATGCGACCTTTGGCGCCAATTTCGTTGGCGGTGTTGGTGGGCTCGCTCCCTTTGCCATCGCATCGGATGACAGCAACTGGGTCGAGGCCGGCGTTGGCATTAATTATGACACAGGCAATGTCACCATTGGGGTGTCTGCCGAGACCACTATTGGCCGTTCGGACTTCCAGAATCAGGCCTATTCGGGCAGCGTTCGTATCCGCTTCTGATCATCGATCAGACGCTATTGCAAACAATGGGGGCGTCCTTAGGGGCGCCCCTTTTTGCATGAATGACCATCTGCAAAAGGCACAGATATGTTCCGTTCCAAGCGCCAGCGTTGTTTCGGCAACAGAAACGAAAAGGGCCGCTGAAACATCAGCGGCCCCTGCGCATTCTTATATAGGATATCTCGTCGACGAGGTGCCTATTCGGTTTTGGCGACCAGATTGACCGCGGAATATTTGCCGCGGCGATCAACCTCAAGGTCGAAGTCGAGCCGGTCGCCTTCATTCAGGCCGTGCATGCCGGAGCGCTCTACGGCGGATATATGGACAAAGGCATCGGCCTCGCCATCGTCACGCTGGATAAAACCAAAGCCCTTCATCGAATTGAAGAACTTGACCGTACCGCTGGCGCGTTCGCCGGTGAGCTCTCGCTGAGGCGGGGCCGGTTTGGATTGTACCGGGATGACCTCGCCGTCAATCTCCAGATCGCTGGCGGAAACCTTGCCGCCGCGATCGATCAGAGTGAATTTGAGCTTCTGGCCCTCGGCAAGGCCTTCCAGCCCGGCGCGCTCGACCGCGCTGATATGGACGAAGACATCATCGCCGCCGCCATCGCGCTGAATAAAGCCAAAGCCCTTATTGCCGTTGAAGAATTTTACCGTGCCGCTGCCTTCGCCGACAACCTGGGCTGGCATGCCGCCGCCGCGACCACCGCCGCCACCGCCGCGATTAAAGCCGCCACCGCCTTGGTCACCGCCAAAGCCGCCACCGCCGCGTCGGTTGTCATAACCGCCGCCACCGCGACCACCGCCATTATTGTCAAAGCCGCCGCCCCGGTTATCAAAGCCACCGCCAAAATCACCAGGCGGGGGGAAGCCGTCAAAACTGTCTTCGCCAAATCCGTCCCGTTTGTCCCGGCCCCGGCCACGGCGCCCTCTATCAAAACCCATAATCTGTTCGTCACTTTCAAGTCCGCCCCAAGCATATCAAGCAAAAGTTCCGGGACGCCGGGAAGCCTTTACCTTAAGAGGGAAATACACCCTCAATTCATAACCTTATATCATCTCACATTGGATGAGCCGCTGATTCAGCCATAGAATCCCATGTGCATTATCAGCGTTTTGATTCTGTCTTTTCCGTGATTATTGTCTCTTAATGAACCCTTAAAGCCCTTCTCAGCGACTCTCTATACCGCAAAAAACCCTCTTCGGCGAATACTTTAACGAATCATTGTTGCAGTTTTGCTGCGTATTGCCTGACTAATGTTCCGGGCTTTTAGTCGATAGGCTGCTTCTATTGCTTGCCACGCTCTTGAGCGGCCCTGTTTTTCCTCGATTGGAACCTGGCGCTATGCCTGTTTCTGTCTGGGAGGCGAAACGCGTTATCCCCCAATTTTGTTGGCGGCATATCCCGTCACGCTTGCCAGCGGCGGGGCAATTGGGCAAGGGAACGCCATGGTCGATCTCGCTGCCACTTTCAGCATTTTTGCAGAGCCCGCCGCTTGGGCCGCATTGGCGGCGCTGATTGCCATGGAAGTGGTGCTCGGCATCGACAATCTGATCTTCATTTCGATCATCACCAACAAGCTGCCTGAAACCATCCGGCCAAGAGCGCGGGTTATCGGTATCAGCCTGGCTCTGGGCCTAAGGCTGGTGCTGCTTAGTCTGGTGTTCATTATCGTCCAGTTGACGACGCCGATCTTCTCGGCTTTCGGCCATGGCTTTTCCTGGCGCGATCTGATCCTGATTGCCGGTGGCCTGTTTCTGGTGTGGAAGGCAACCAAGGAAATCCACCATAATGTCGATTATGACCCGGCGATAGACGATATGGCCGAGGTACAGAACAAGGTGGAAATCGGTTTTGCCGCCGCGATCAGCCAGATCATCATGCTCGATCTGGTGTTCTCGCTGGACTCGATCATCACTGCCGTTGGCATGACCGATCATATCGTCATCATGGTGATTGCGGTGATTGTGGCAGTGACGGTGATGCTGGTCTCTGCCGGACCCTTGGCGCGGTTCCTCGAGCAGAACCCGACCGTGGTTATGCTGGCGCTGGCTTTTCTGTTTATGATTGGCGCCAGCCTGATAGCCGATGGCTTTGGCTTTCATGTACCGAAAGAAGTCATTTACGGCGCCATGGCGTTTTCGGCGCTGGTCGAATTTCTCAACATTTTGGCGCGCGATGCCCGGCGCAAAAAGCGCGGCATGGTGCCGCGCGCGGCGGGCGTACCGGACGAGATCAGCGCATCAGGAACAGAAAAAGAATAGCAACGGGGCGAACAACACATGGCAGTACATCTCCATCAGGAAGATATTCCGGCAGACGCTTTGGGCGAGGGCGCGCTGGCGGTTGATACCGAGACCATGGGCTTGATCACGCCTCGCGACCGACTGTGCCTGGTGCAGATCAGCGATGGCAGCGGCGATGAACATCTTGTCCGCTTTGCCCCTGACAGCGACTTTGCCGCACCCAATCTGAAAGCGGTTCTCGCCGACCCCAATCGCACCAAGCTCTATCATTTCGGTCGCTTTGATCTCGCTGCGATCAAATATTATCTTGGCGTCATGGCCGAACCGGTTTTCTGCACCAAAATCGCATCACGGTTGGTGCGCACCTATACGGATCGCCATGGCCTGAAAGAACTGGTGCGCGAGATGCTGGGCAAGGAGATTTCCAAGCAGCAGCAGTCAAGCGACTGGGGTGCACCGGAACTGAGTGACGCGCAATGCGACTATGCCGCCAGCGATGTACGCTTTCTGCATGATTTGCGCGACAAGCTGACCGAGCGGCTGGAGCGCGAGAAGCGGATGGATATCGCCCAGGCCTGTTTCGATTTTCTGCCGCATCGCGCCGAACTGGACATTATTGGCTGGCCGGAAATTGATATTTTCGCCCATAGTTAATATTTAGAGGCCGCGAGAGGCGTCGGCAATCCTGCTGCCCTCCGGGAAAGTCTATGACCCAAAGGGCAGAACAGCAAAGAAGCCAGCGCCAGCTTTTCGCCGCGCCGGGCAGCCGTCATGATACGATCGTGCGGCTGTTGCAGCGGGTGCTGCCCTTGGGCATCGGTGCGCTGGTTGCGTTTCTGGTCCTCGCACCCTTGGTACAGCGTTCAGAGCTCAGCTTTTTGCTCGACAAAGATACGGTAGAAATCGCCAATGAACGAATGCGGGTCACTGATGCGCTCTATCGCGGCAAGGACAGCAAGGGGCGGCCTTTCTCCCTCAAGGCAGGCAGGGCGGTGCAGCGTAGCTCAGATGTTCCGGTTGTCGAACTGGAAGACCTGACCGCGCGGATATTGCTGGCATCTGGGCCGGGGACACTTGATGCCAATGAGGGCAGCTATGACATGGAAGCCGAGACCGTCCGCATTGATGGCCCTATCCGCTTCAACGCCGCCAATGGCTATCGCATGATCACCCGTGACGTTGATGTTGATTTGAAAGAACGAACATTGCAAAGCCGGGGCGCGGTAAGTGGTCGCACGTCGGTGGGCACTTTTCGTGCTGATCAGCTCAGTGCTGATCTGGAACAAAGGACTGTGACACTGGTGGGCAATGCGTCGATGCGGATAGAGCAGGGGCAATTGAGATGAAGGACATGAAAATGCCTCGAACGAGCAAATGGCTCTTTGCCGGAGTTGCAGTGGCCTTAGCGGCGGTTGCCCTGACGGTCCCTGGTGATGGCCAAGCTCAGTCTCTGTTTACCCATAACAGCAACGCACCCGTGGATTTCGACGCCGCACGTATCGAGCTGCAGCAGCGGCAGGACCGCGTCGTCTTGAGCGGTGGTGTCGCGATCAATCAGGCGGGCCTAAACCTTCAAGCATCTCGGGTGACGGTGGCATTTCGCGATATTGGCAGCACCGATATCCAGCGTATCGATGCGCTGGGCGGTGTGACCGTCAGCAAGGGCGATACCAATGCACGCGGCCAGAGCGCGATCTATGATCTCGACCGGCGGATCATCACCATGATCGGCAATGTCCGCCTTAACCGTGCGGGCGACAGGCTGAATGGTGAGCGGCTGGTGATTGATTTGACCACAGGCCTGACCAGTATTGATGGCCGGGCATCGGGCGGTGGTGCCAATAATGTCAACAGCCGCAATGGCCGGGTCAGCGGCAGCTTCACCGTGCCGCAGCGCAACGATAGCAGCAATTAATCGGCAAAAAGCGTGTCATGCGTTAACAGGCATGAAACTTGCTTGCATTTATAGAATTAGGCTTGCAATGCGATTCCGTCAGGCAGATGATGGTGTAAAGCAAGAGCAGGACTAAAGATCTGGACCTTATGGACGACATAACCACAACTGCTGATGTCAGCCCTGCCGCTGTTGATGGCATGGCGTCTGCGCTGCACCCTGATGCCTTGGAGAATGGCCTTGCGGTGGTCTCTATTGCCAAGAGCTATGACCGCCGCCCGGTGCTGACCGATATTTCGCTGTCAGTGGCCAAGGGTGAAGTTGTTGGACTGCTCGGCCCCAATGGCGCGGGCAAGACCACCTGCTTCTATTCGATCATGGGTCTGGTGAAGCCTGATTCCGGGCGCATCGTGCTTGATGGCGAGAATATCACTGCATTGCCGATGTATCGCCGCGCGGTTCTCGGCCTTGGCTATCTGCCGCAGGAAACCTCGATCTTCCGCGGCATGACAGTTGAGCAGAATATCATGGCGGTGCTGGAAATGGCCGAGCCGGACAAGGCTGCGCGTGAGGCGGAACTGGATAAGCTGCTTGACGAATTCGGTCTGACCCGCTTGCGTGATGCTCCGGCTATGGCGCTTTCCGGTGGTGAGCGGCGGCGTTGTGAAATCGCCCGTGCACTGGCGGCCAATCCTTCGATAGTTCTGCTTGATGAACCCTTTGCCGGCATTGATCCGCTCTCGATCGCTGATATCCGCCAGCTGGTGCTGCAGCTCAAGGATCGTGGCATCGGCGTGTTGATCACCGATCATAATGTGCGCGAGACGCTGGATATCGTCGATCGTGCCTGCATCATCTATGATGGCCAGGTGCTGTTTTCCGGCTCCCCCGAAGCCTTGGTCAATGATGACAATGTGCGGCGGCTCTATCTCGGTGAGGGGTTTGCATTGTAACCATGCCATCGACCCGGCACGATTTGGAATATCTTACAGTAACCAAGCATAGAGCGGCGGTGCAGCCATGGCGCTAGGCCCCCGCCTCGACCTTCGGCAGAAACAGTCGCTGGTGATGACCCCGCAGATGCAGCAGGCGGTCAAGCTGCTGGCGCTGTCCAATCTGGAGATGGAGGGCTATCTCAACGAGGCGTTGGAGAAGAACCCGTTGCTGGAGAGCGAAGGCACCAGCGAGAAATCGCCATCATCTGAGGACGCATCAGAAGGCGATGCCACGATAAGTGACAGCGCAGAGAACGGCGCCGCAGATGCCGGTTTCGAGGATGCGCCTGCCCCTGACGGCGCCGATACGCTGATCGCTGCGGGGGCAGGAGAGGCCGATGCGCCGCTCGACAGCAACAGCGATACCGATGTGTTCCATCATGATTCCGCCGCCGATATGATGGGCAGCGCGGCACTGGGCGCGAGCGCGGTCTCTGGTGGTGGTGGCGAAGAAGGCCCGGACTGGGAGAATATGCTCGCCGAAAGCATCAGCCTGCATGACCATCTGCGCGCGCAGGTGGCGGCGGTGCTCAATGGCGAGGATATGCTGATCGCCGACCAGATTATCGGCCATATTGACGATAGTGGCTATCTCAAGGCGGATACGCTGGCCTTGGCGCATCAGCTGGGTGTCTCGGTGGATCATCTGGAAGATGTGCTGGCGGTGGTGCAGCAAAGCGATCCCAGCGGTGTTGGTGCGCGGTCTTTGAGTGAGTGCATCGCGATCCAGGCGCGCGAGGCGGACCGTTATGATCCGGCGATGGCGCGGTTGATCGACAATCTCGATCTGGTGGCGCGGCGCGATATTGCGCGTTTGAAGCGCCTGTGCCGGGTCGATGAGGAAGATATCATCGATATGATATCCGAACTGCGCGACTATGATCCTCGCCCGGGAGCCGCTTTTGCCGGGTCTGCTGCCGCGCCGGTAGTGCCTGATGTCTTTGTTAGGCCCAAACCCGGCGGTGCCGGATGGCATATCGAGATGAACCCGGCGACGCTGCCGCGCCTGCTGATCAACCGGCGTTATCATAGCGAGCTGAGCGAAGGGCTGCAGGACAAGGCGAGCAAGGCGTGGCTCAATGAATGTTTGAATGATGCCAGCTGGCTGATCCGCACGCTCGATCAGCGCCAGCGCACCATCACCAAGGTCGCGACCGAGATCGTCAAGCGCCAGGAAGGCTTTTTTCGCGAAGGTGTGGCGCATCTCAAGCCGCTTACCTTGCGGCAGGTCGCCGATGCGATCGAGATGCACGAGTCCACCATTAGCCGTGTGACCAGCAACAAATATTTGAACTGTGATCGCGGCACATTTGAGCTCAAATATTTCTTCACCACGGCGATCCAGTCCGCCGATGGCGGTGAAGCGGTGTCGTCCTCGGCGGTCAAAGATGCACTCAAGACACTGATCGACAATGAGGACCCGAAAAAGATCCTCTCCGATGATAAGCTGGTCGCGATGCTCAAGGATCAGGGTTATGACATCGCCCGCCGCACCGTGGCGAAATATCGCGAGGCGATGAATCTGGGTTCCTCAGTACAAAGACGCCGCGAAAAGGCGATGCTGGTGAAATAGGATCGTTCCCCTCCCCTTCAGGGGAGGGGCTAGGGGAGGGGACTATCCGCTTGCGCAGTGCTAGTTTGACAACCCCCTCTCCCAACCCTCTCCCCTAAAGGAGAGAGGGCTATTAGAGCGCCTCACAGGTGTGAACTTTGTGAACTTAGCGCGGCAAAAGCCCTGCTAAAAATCAATCGCCATGCCCTTGGACTCCCAGTCGCCATAGCGGGTCGGGCCATTGGCATGCGCTTCCTTCGCTTCCGGGCTGATCGCCTCAGGCTCTGGCGCGGAGTCCGCCTTCCAGTGCTTGGGCGGGCTGACATTGTCGGGCCGTTTGCGGGCCGGGGTCACCGTTTGTGCCAGTGCCGCTTTGCTGTCCTGATTGGCCATCGCCCTTGCTCCTGTTGCGATTGAAAAACTGCGTTTCGCTGCACATATTATGGGTAAGGATGCAGATCAGGCCAAGCCTTTTCGCAAGTTTACTGGCCGATCCGCCCGCAAAAGCGTATGCAGTGGCGGCAAAGGCTGTCATTGCCAACTATGGGAAAGACGTGATGAACCAGATGAAGACAATGATGCTGCTGGCGGCGCTGACCGCGCTGTTTATGGCGCTGGGCTATACGCTGGGCGGCGCAGGTGGCGCTATGATCGCGCTGGTCGTGGCGGCGGGTATGAACCTGTTCACCTTCTGGAATGCCGACAAGATTGTCCTGCGCATGCACAATGCGATTGAAGTCGATGCCCAGAGCCATCCTGACTTTTACAATATGGTCGCCAATTTGGCGCGCAATGCCGATATGCCCATGCCTAAAGTCTATCTGATGGACACGCCGCATCCCAATGCTTTTGCCACCGGTCGCAATCCGGAAAATGCTGCTGTTGCCGCCACCACCGGCCTGTTGCGGATGCTCAACAAGGATGAAGTCGAAGGCGTGATGGCGCATGAGCTGGCGCATGTGAAAAACCGCGATACGCTGATCATGACCATGGTGGCGACGATTGCCGGTGCAATTTCCATGCTCGCCAATTTCGGCATGTTCTTCCGGGATCGCAATGCCGGAATTGCCGGGTTACTGGCGGTGTTGGTCGCGCCTTTTGCCGCGATGATCGTGCAAATGGCGATCAGCCGGACCCGCGAATTTGGCGCTGACAAGGGCGGGGCAGAGATTAGCGGCAAGCCAATGGCGCTGGCCTCTGCGCTGGCCAAGATTTCCGGCCAAGCTGAGCAGATCCCCAATCCGGTGAGCGAACGCAACCCGGCAGCGGCACAGCTTTACATCGTGCCCGCTGGCGTGCGCAGCCTGTTCTCGACCCACCCCGATACCGGCGACCGCATCGAAGCGCTGCAGCAGATTGCCGCCGATATGGGTCAGGGGTCCGGCGGTTTTGGCGGCACGCCAGAGCGCAGTCAGGGCCGCGCCAGTGCGCTCAATCCCACCGGTCGCCGCTGATATCCTCCCCGGTACGGGGAGGGGAACCAGCGTAGCTGGTGGAGGGGCACAAGCAGCATGGTCTGCTACTGAGGCAACGCGCTAAGCTACCAAAACCATGAAACGAGATAGTGGATTATCACGAGTTATGTATCCTGCCGAAGATGCCCCTCCACCGTCTTCGACGGTTCCCCTCCCCCGAGGGGCAGGATCTAGCCTATGACCGATATTGCCGGATTAGCCACGCGCCGAGCCGCGCTGACCATGCTCGATGCGGTACTGCGCCGGGGCGATGCGCTGGACCAAGTGGAAGCGCGCGCCTGTCGCCATCTCGAACTACCCGAAGACAAAGCCATGGCGCGCGCCATCGCGGCGGAAACGCTGCGCCATATGGTTGATCTCGATGCGTTGATTGATGCGCGCACCCGCCAGCCCTTGGCCGACGATGCCAAGGCACGCACGGTGCTGCGGATGATGCTGGCACAGGCGCTTGTCCTCAAAACCCCGGCCCATGCTGTCGTCGCGACGGGCCTCGAACTGCTCAGCGGCGGCCCAAGGCGACTGGCGCATGGCGTATTTGGCGCGCTGATGCGTGGCGATCCGGCATTGCCGGAGAAACCTACATTGCCGGAAACGGTGGCGCAGCGTTGGCGAGACCATTGGGGCGATGCGATGGTCGAAGCTGCCAGCATCGGCCTCGCCAAAGCGCCGCCTATCGATATCACGCTTCGCGATCCTGAAACTGCGGCGCATCCGGGCGGCACCGAGCTGATTCCTGGCCATATTCGTCTCAGCGAAAGCGGACCGGTCCCCGCCATGCCCGGCTATGCCGAAGGCGCATGGTGGGTGCAGAATATCTCCGCAGCCTTGCCCGCCCGCCTGTTAGGCAATGGCGCGGGTCGCAGCGTCTATGATCTCTGCGCCGCGCCCGGTGGCAAGACAATGCAACTGGCCGTGAAGGGATGGCAGGTCACGGCGCTTGATCTCTCGGAAAAACGCAATCGCCGCCTGTCGGAAAATCTCGAGCGTACTGGGCTTGCCGCCAACATCATCACCATGGATGCGCTGCGCTGGCAGCCCGAGGCACAGGCCGATGCGGTGCTGCTCGATGCCCCCTGTACAGCCACCGGTATTTTCCGACGCCATCCCGATGTGCTCCATCGCATAAGCGAACGCGATATTGCAGATCGCGCCCAACTACAGGCCAAGATGCTTGAGCAGGCAGCCGCTTGGTTAAAACCCGGCGGACATCTGCTCTATGCCGTGTGCTCTCTGGAACCCGAAGAAGGCGAAGCACAGATTGGGCAGTTTCTCGACGCCCATAGCGATTTTCTGATCAATGCGGTGACACCCGATGAGCTTCCCGATGGCCTGTCTCCGACTGATGAGGGATATGTCCGCATCTTGCCACATCATCTGGCGGAGCTTGGCGGGATGGATGGTTTCTTTATCGCCCGGATGCAGCGAGAAAACTGACTTATTTGTGGACAGAAAGCGCGCGCGCGGTTGCGCATGTCGGGGGTGAAAGTTACCTGACGATATGGCCCGCACCCCGCTTATTTCGCCCTCAATTCTCTCGGCTGATTTCGCCCATCTGGGTGAGGAAATCCGCGCCATAGATGAAGCCGGATGCGACTGGATTCATGTCGATGTGATGGACGGGCATTTCGTGCCCAATATCACCATCGGCCCGGCGGTCGTCAAAGCGCTTCGCCCGCACACAGATAAGCCGTTCGATGTGCATCTGATGATCTCGCCGGTCGATGCCTATCTCGATGCCTTTGCCGATGCCGGCGCGGATATCATTACGGTGCATCCCGAGGCCGGACCGCATATTCACCGCACATTGCAGCATATCCGTTCGCTGGGTAAAAAAGCAGGCGTTGTGCTCAACCCCGGCACGTCGGAAAGCGCGCTCGATTATATTATTGATGATGTCGATCTGGTGCTGGTGATGAGCGTTAATCCCGGCTTTGGCGGGCAGAGCTTTATCGATAGCCAATTGCGCAAGATCGAAGCGATCCGCAAGCGCATCGATGCGACAGGGCGGGATATTCATCTCGAAGTGGATGGCGGCGTTGATGCCAAAACCGCACCGCTTTGTGTCGATGCGGGTGCCGATGTGCTGGTGGCGGGAACCGCAACCTTCCGGGGCGGGCCGGATCATTATGCCACCAATATCAAAGCATTGAGGGGCGAATGAACGCAGACCCGAGCGCCAACCTGACCAAGAAGCCGATCGCTGCCGATCAGGCTTCGGACATAGCACTGCCCTTGGGGGCTGTGGAGGCGCGGCCTGATCTGATCCTTGAGGCCGGGCAATCTGAGGGCGGTAATACGGAGATCTGTGCGGCCGAGGCTGAAGAGCCAGCCAGTGCGGCACAGCCGGCGGAGCAACTCACCGACCGCGCGCTGGTTATCCGTGCCGACAATGAGAAAGGCCTGTCGCTCTCTGAACGGCTGATCAATGGCGTCTATCGCCTGACATGGCGAACCCCGTTGCACAAATTACGGCTCCGCGCCGCTGCGCCCTTGCGCCTACAGATGGTGCCGGATGATCCCATTCTCGGCAATGCGACACGCGGCACTGCTATCCGCGCCGGGCATTTCCGTTATCTTGGTCTGGAACAGCCGGCAAAAGACTATGATTTCAATGCCGCGAAATGGCCCGAGGGGTTTCAGGATTATCTCCACGGCTTTGGCTGGCTGCGCGATCTGGCGGCGGCAGCGCCGCGCGAAAAGGTCCGTTCGCTTGCCGAACGGCTGTTGCAGCAATGGCTGGCCAATCATGGCGAGAACGTAAAAGTCCCGGCCTGGCGACCGGATATTGCTGCATGGCGGCTGATGAATTGCGCCGCGTATGCACCGCTGATTATGGGCGGGCGTGACAAGACGCATCGCAAGCGGGTGCTGACGCAATTGGCAGTCACCGCACGGCATCTCGACCGCACCGCCAATAAGGCAGAGCCCGGCATCAGGCGCCTGACCGCGTGGGCGGGAGTGGTCGCAGCCTCGCTTTTGCTGCCCGATGGCCATCCGCGCCGCGTCTATGGCGAGGCCGGGCTGCGCCGGGCGATGCTGACCACCTTTGGTGCCGATGGCGGGGTGTTTTCGCGCGCGCCCATGGACCAGTTTCAGGCGATAGCGGTGCTGTCGCTGCTGCGCTCGCTTTATGAGCAGAGCGAAGATGCCGATCTGCCCGATGCCATTTATGAGGCGCTGGATATGGCGATGGCGGCGTTTCAGGGCGTCACTCATGATGATGGCAGCATGGCCGGATGGCAGGGCGCGCCCGCGCTCAATGTCGAGATGCTGGAGCATCTGGTGCAGGCCAGCGGCACCATTGCCCGTCCGCTCAGACAGGCGCGCTATTGGGGCTATCAGCGGATCACCGCCGGACGCACCGTGGTGCTGGCCGATGCCGGGCCGCCGCCCATTGCCCGCCATGCCGCGACCGGCTGCGCCTCGACCTTGGCGTTCGAGATGTCGAGCAATGGCCAGCGGATTATCACCAGTTGCGGCGGTGCGTCGGCTGAAGGCGCAATGCTGACCGAAGATGTTTGTCAGGGCCTGCGCGCAACCGCGGCCCATTCAACGCTGTGCCTTGATGATCTCAACAGCACCGCGATCCTGCCCAAAGGAAAGCTTGGCAAGGGCGTGAATGAGGTGGAGCTGGAGCGGCGCGAGATTGATGCCGCGACCCGGCTGGAGATGAGCCATGATGGCTATGTCCGTCGTCACGGTTTGATCCATCGGCGCGCACTGGTGCTGAAGGCGGACGGCAGCGAGTTGCGCGGCGAGGATTTGCTGCTGCCATCGGCGCAAAGTGCCAAGGCGCGCAAGGCTGGGTTTGACAGCCTGCCGCTCGCTATCCGTTTTCATCTTGGTCAGCATGTCGAGGCGCATTGCACCGAAGATGCCCAGGGTGCGATCATGCGGCTCGATGATGGTCAATTGTGGCAGTTGAGGATCAATCAGGGCCAATTGACCGTCGAAGACAGCCTGTGGGTCAATGGCTATGGGCGGGCCAAAGCGACCAAGCAGGTCGTTCTGCATGGCGAAACCGGGCCAGGCGGCAGCAATTTTGCCTGGGCCCTGAAGAAAATGGGATAAGCCAGAGGAATAGCGCATGGACAGCATCACCATCAAACGGGCCTTGCTTTCAGTGTCCGACAAATCGGGTCTTGTCCCGCTCGGACAGCGGCTGGCCGCTGCCGGGGTAGAGCTGGTCTCCACCGGCGGCACCGCCAAGGCGCTGCGTGAGGCCGGGCTGGACGTGCGCGATGTTTCCGATCTCACCGGTTTCCCCGAGATGATGGATGGCCGGGTCAAAACGCTGCATCCGATGGTCCATGGCGGGCTGTTGGCGGTGCGCGATAATGCTGATCATGCCGGCGCGATGGAGGCGCATGGCATCGGCGCGATCGATCTGGTGGTGGTCAATCTCTACCCCTTCGCCCAGACGGCGGCGAGCGGCGCAGAAAGGCCCGAGATTATCGAGAATATCGATATTGGTGGGCCGAGCATGGTGCGCTCTGCGGCGAAGAACCATGCCTATGTCACCATCGTCACCGACCCGGCAGATTATGACATGCTGATCGCCGAGCTCGACAATGGCGACAATGCGACCACGCTGGAATTTCGCAAACGCATGGCGGCCAAGGCGTTCTCCGCGACTGCAACCTATGACAGCATGATTGCCAGCTGGTTCGGATTTGCCGACCAAGGCGAGCAATTCCCTGAAACCCTGCCGATGGTGGCAAAGCGCGGTGATACGCTGCGCTATGGCGAGAACCCGCATCAGGCCGCCGCGCTCTATCTTCCCAGCGGTCCGGCGGCGGGCGGGATTGCCCAGGCCGAACAGCTTCAAGGCAAGGCGCTGAGCTATAACAATTACAATGATGCTGATGCGGCGCTGGAGCTGGTCGCCGAATTTGCCGACGGCCCGCCGACAGTGGTTATCGTCAAACATGCCAACCCCTGCGGTGTGGCGACGGGCGAGACATTGCTCGACGCCTATAACAAGGCATTGGCGTGCGACAGTGTCTCGGCCTTTGGCGGTATTGTCGCCTGCAACCGTCCACTGGATGCGGCGACGGCCGAGGCGATCACCAGCATTTTCACCGAGGTTGTCTGCGCCCCTGACGCCGATGATCCCGCGCGCGCGGTATTTGCCGCAAAGAAAAATCTGCGACTGCTGCTGACCGGCGATCTGCCCGATGCCAAGCGGCCGGGGATTATGGCCAAAACCATAGCCGGGGGCTGGCTGATCCAGAGCCGCGACAACGGCGCGGTGGCTGAGGATGATCTCAAAGTCGTTACCAAACGCGCGCCAAGTGAGCAGGAGCTGAAAGACTGTCTCTTCGCCTGGACCGTCGCCAAGCACGTTAAATCCAACGCCATTGTTTACGCTAAAGACGGCCAGACTGCAGGCATTGGCGCGGGCCAGATGAACCGCCGCGACAGCGCACGCATCGCCTTTGCCAAGGCTCAGGAAGCCGCCGAGACGCAAGGCTGGGCCGAGCCGCTGACCAAAGGTTCAGCAGTGGCTTCGGATGCGTTCTTCCCGTTCGCTGACGGCCTGATGGCGGCAGTCGAGGCTGGGGCGAGTGCAGTAATTCAACCGGGCGGCTCAATCCGCGATGACGAGGTGATCGCCGCTGCCGATGAGGCAGGGCTGGCCATGGTCTTTACCGGGATGCGACACTTCCGGCATTGACTGTCCGATAAACCCGTTCGTGTCGAGCGAAGTCGAGACACTTTACTTGCCGTCTCTCGACTACGCTCGACACGAACGGATAGAGCTTAGACCTGATCAACTCTTATCAATCACCACCTGATTGCGGCCATTTTCCTTGGCCGCATAGAGCGCCGCATCGGCCCGTCTTAGCATGGCGCGAGGGTCGCCATCGCTGCCCAAGGCGGCGATGCCGGCGGAGAAGCTGACCGTACCGATCTGCTCTTCGGTCTCACGGATCGTGAAATTCTGACTCGCTAGCTCGTCACGGGTTTTGTCGACAATGTCGAACACTTGTTGCGGTGTTTTGTCGCTGAACAGCGTGACAAACTCTTCGCCGCCATGACGCGCCAAATGGCATCGCTCGTCCGACATGCTGTTCAATATGCCAGCGATACGCTTCAGCACCCTGTCGCCGACATCATGGCCATAATTGTCGTTAATCGCCTTGAAGTGATCAATATCGATAAAGGCGACCGTCAACGGCTCAAAATTCTTCTTCGATTGCGCCAGCGCTTCCTTCAGAACATCTTCAAAAGCCCAGCGATTGGGCAGGCCGGTAAGCTGATCAGTCTCGGCCTTTTGTGTCGCATCATCCAGCTTTTTGCGCATTTTGACGACATTGCTTTCGGCTTCTTTTAGCTGGCGTTCTGCCTCTTGCGATTTTTTGATCATTGCATTGGTCAGGCTGAACAGTCTTGTCAGATGGTTTTCACTGCCAGCAGGCTGATCAATCTGTTTCATTTCCTGCTTCAAGGCCTTGCTATAGTTGCGATTGTCACCGCGACTGTCAGCAATCACCTTATGGCCCTGACGCAGAACCTGGGTGCCGCTGTTGATCAGCTTGGTAAGCTCGGAAAAGTCGAAGATATTCAAATGCTGTGCTGTCAGCTCATATACCGAACCCAAAGGAACGGTGCCGCGTTCTTCCATGAGCGCGTCAATCTCTGCGCATAGTTTCTGGTTGGCGCCATAAAGATACTCCCAGCCGAGCCGATAGGCTTCTGGCGTTGGCTCCAATTGCGCAGAGTCCAGAAAATCATAGACCGCCTCCAGCTTTTTCAGCCGCAGCGGTTTCTCTTCTGGCGGCGCATCCTTCCAGCCAAAATATTCGATAACCCGCTTGCCTAGGCCGGATGTTGCTGGCTCAGCATTGCGGAATTGGGAGTGAGAGTGTTTTGTCATCATGTCCACTTTTTGTTGTTGGACATAATAACGGTCTCCACTCACAGAACTTTAGGTCTTTCGTGAAGAGATCTGCATCGTCATCCAGCGCGGTTTTGCCCGGAGCGACGACCGTCAGGACGCCGCCGCATTGGTGTGTTGCCGCCACGATTTTCGCCCGATTTGCCGCTACTATGGTTTTTACCTGTATAAGACTTGCCGCTAGTGCTGTTTGCCCTCTTGCCATCCGGTTTGCGATGATGCTTGTTTGCGCCATGGGGCTTGCGCTGGCCATCGCGGCGATTGTTGTTGCGCTGGTCGTCTGATGATGTCGCATTACCACGATTATCGCGTCGTGACCCGCGCTCTTGACGGTCGCTATCACCCTGACGTTCGTCATGACGGTTGTCATTACGCCCATTTTCATGCCGACGATTGAAATTGTGTTTTTTGCCCTGACCGCCATCATTACCATGGCGGTTGTTTCGGCGATTACCGGACCCGGAGCGTTCGCCACGTGAGTCATGCTCGCGCGCTTCGATGGCATCTTTTTCGCGATAGGCGGTCGGGTCATAGCTGCTGCGTTTCTGTCCCTGATCTGCGCGGTCATCGCCAATCGCAGGGGCAGGCCGACCATGTCGGTTTCCAGAACGACGACCATCGCGGCGGGAGTCCCGGCGGTCATCGCGACGTGCGTCTCTGCGTCCTCCGCGACCGCGCGGTCCGGGGCCTTTTTCGATTTTGGCAGGACCGGGCAGATTGGCGGCGGCCTCGTTAAAGCCTTCGGGCAGCGGCATCGGTGTCATTCGCACGCCGGTAAGGCGTTGGATGTCGCGGATATAGACTTTCTCATCAGGCGCGGCGAAGCTGAACGCCTGACCATCGGCCCCGGCGCGCGCGGTGCGACCGATGCGGTGGACATATTGCTCGGGCACATTGGGGATTTCATAATTGATCACATGGCTGACGCCGGAAACGTCAATGCCACGCGCGGCGATATCGGTGGCGACAAGGATTTTCACCCTGCCATCGCGAAAACCCTGCAACGCCGTGGTGCGCTGCGCCTGGCTCTTATTGCCATGAATGGCGGCAGCGGCGAGACCTGCACCAGTCAGATAACGCACGACCCGGTCGGCACCATGTTTGGTGCGGGTAAAGACCAGCGCGCGCTCAACATCCCATTCGTGTAATTTGAGGGTGAGAAGCGCCTGCTTTTCCTTCTGGTTGATATAGGTGATATGCTGCTCCACCCGCTCTGCGGTGGTGGCAGGGGGCGTTACTTCGACCGTCACCGGATCATCGAGAAAGCGTGCGCCAAGCTCGGCAATTGCCTTGGGCATGGTGGCAGAGAAGAACAGGCTCTGGCGCTGCTTGGGGAGCAATTTGTCGATGCGCTTCAACGGCACGATAAAGCCCAGATCCATCATCTGATCGGCTTCATCGAGAACAAAAATCTCAACATCACGAAGCTGGAGCGCGCGTTGATCGATCAGATCGAGCAGCCGCCCCGGTGTCGCTACCAGCACATCGGTGCCGGCCGCCAGCTTGCGGATTTGCCGGTTGATCGGCACGCCGCCAAACACGGTTTCCACAGACAGGCGCAAATGCTGGGCATAGCCGCGCATATTCTCGGCAATCTGCGCTGCCAATTCGCGCGTTGGCGAAAGCACCAGCATGCGGCAACCGCGGAACGGGCGCGGCTTGTTCTCGCTCGCCAGATGGTGCAGCGAGGGCAATGAAAAGGCGGCGGTCTTGCCGGTTCCGGTCTGGGCGATGCCGCACAGATCGCGGCCTTCGAGCAAGGCAGGGATTGCCTGTTTCTGGATTGGCGTGGGGTCGGCATAGCCTTTTTTGGCGAGTGCGCGGATGATGGGCTCGGCAAGGCCAAGCTGTTCAAAATAGGACATGAATATACCTTCAAATAGAGGCAGCGCACACGCCGGATATCTGCCGGGTGCAGCGATGCGGGAAGCAAAACGTCCCGCGTGAAAAGGGAAGTGAAAACCGTTAGCGCATGGATGATCGACCGGTCCGGTTATTGCGCTGATTACCCTATATGGGATCAGGCCCGGCGTTCACGCTGTCGATATGATCGGATGGTTCATTCCACCGCGACACATGCGCTGCTGGCGGCCATGTGGTCGGTTTTTATAGAAAGTGCAAGCTTTATTGCTGTGCCAATATCCGCTCAGCGAGTTTCAAGTGCGGCCTGTCGAGCATCTTGCCGTCCAAAGACACTGCACCAGCGCCGGGATTTTCGGCAAAGGCGGCGACTACGGCTTCGGCCTCGGCAATCTCTTCATCGCTTGGCGTAAAGGCGGTCTGGATTGGTTCGACCTGAGCGGGGTGGATTGCAAGCATGCCGGAAAAACCGTCACTGCGTCCGGCTTGCGCATAGGCGATCAGCCCTTCGGTATCGCGGAAATCGGCGTGCAGCGTATCAATCGCCTGCACGTCCAGAGCATGGGCGGTGAGCAGCACCTGCGCGCGGACCATCTGATATGGGAAGGTCCATGATCCATCCGCCTTACGTTTGCGCGATGCGCCGATGGCGGCGCTTAAATCCTCTGCGCCCCAGCTTAGACCAGCGAGGCGCGCCTTGCCGGCAAATTTGCCCTCAAGATAGCGGTGCAGCGTCATCGCCGCGCCGGGAGTTTCGGTGACGATTGGCAGGATGGCGGTGCTGCCTTCCCGCAGGTTGGCCTTGCGCTCGCGCTCGAACAGCAGATGGTCTAGCTCGGCCACCTGTTCCGGGCCTGTGCATTTGGGCAGGACGATGCCGACCGGATCGGCATCAAGTGCCGTCTCTAGATCATCAATCGCATCGCGGGTATCAAGCGGATTGATCCGCAGCCAGAGATCGGGCGCATCTGCATCATGTTTATGTGCGGCGATAAAGTCATGGGTCAGTTGCCGCGCTTCGGCGCGCTTTTCCGGCACCACCGAATCTTCGAGATCGATAATCACCGCATCGGCGCCGCTGGTCAGCGATTTCTCCTGTTTGCGGGCAGAATCGCCGGGGACGAAAAGCATCGCGCGCAAAGGCAATTGGCAATGGGCGGTCATGCGGCTTCTGCCCTGTCTGCAGTGTTGTCGGGATTGGGCAGCATCAGTGCCGCGCGCTTGCAGCTCGCGACCAGCTCATTCTTCTGATTATAGGCGCGATGGGCAAAGGTGACGATACCCTGGCCCGGACGTGATTTGCTGGGACGCAGATCGAGCACTTCGCTTTCCACCCGCACCGTGTCGCCGGCAAAAAGCGGGGCAGGGAAGCGCACCTCATCCCAGCCGAGATTGGCGACGGTGGTGCCCAAAGTGGTGTCGCCCACCGAGATGCCGACCATCAGGCCGAGTGTGAAGCAGCTGTTTATGATCCGGGTGCCGAACTCGCTATTCTCCTGACACCATTGCTCATCGAGATGCAGCGCCGCCGGGTTATGCGTCATCGCCGAGAACATCAGATTATCGGTCTCTGTCACGGTGCGGCGCAGTGCATGCTGAAAGGTCTGGCCGATGGTGAATTCCTCAAAATACAGGCCGGGCAAGGCGCTCTCCTCTTGGTATTATGCTTTCATCATCTGCGTTACATCGCACCGTGCTGACAGGCAAGATGAGTGGCCATCCGGGCGTGGGACAAGGGTTTCATAAAAGCCACAAAGAGAAAAAAGCAAAAAAGGATTTTGGCAGTCGCGGCTTCCAAACTCGCGCGGATAAAGCGTTCGGAAGACCCTTTTATCCTTTTTCTCTTTTTTCCTTTTATGAAACCTTATCATTCACCGAAAGGGCAGCTTGAGCGACCAGCCGAAACGCCTTGGCTTGTCATCCTGCCATTCATCCAGCCCGATGGTCATAGCCTTATGCCCGCCTCGCGGCTCGGCGATATAGGTTCCGAAAATCCGATCCCATAGCGCAAAGCAGAAACCATAATTGCTGTGAGTCTCTTCTGGCAGGGTGCTATGATGGATACGGTGCATATCGGGTGTCACCACCAGCCAGCGCAAAGCCCGGTCGAGAGTCTTGGGCAGGGTGATATTGGCGTGGTTGAACAGTGGAAAGAGCGACAGCAACAGCTCGAACAGGATAAGCGCCCCCAAGGGCACGCCGAGCAGAAAGGCCACCAGCATCTTATACGCCATGGAGAGACCGATCTCGAGCGGATGGAAGCGCAGCGCGGTGGTCATATCAAAGTCGCGATCGGCATGATGCACCTTATGCAAGCGCCACAGCCATGGCACATGGTGGAGGACTACATGCTGCACCCAGACGGCGAGATCGAGCAGCAGAACCGCCAGCAACCATTCCACCCAGACGGGCAATCCGAGAAACGGCAGCAGACCGAATTGACCACTGCCCAGGGCGCTGATGCCGCCATAGAGCAGAATCGCCATCAGCGCCTGCACCCCGCGTTCGATGGGCAGGTTGATGACGACAAAGCCCAAATGGGTGCGCCAGCGTTTTGTCAGTGGATCGGTAAGGCGGCGACGCGCTATCAGCCGTTCGGCGAGCAGCAGCACAAGCGCAGTGATGGCCAATATGCAGGTGATCAGCCCGGGCTGATCGGCGGCGATCATGCCGCGTTGCTGTCCCGGGTCGCCTGCTTCAGCGTGGGATAATCGGTATAGCCCTCGGCGCTTTGCAGATACCATGTCGGGGTGAAATGCCATGGCGTCTCACCGCCCAGCGCCGGATTCAATGGCGCATTACTGCGCAGCCGTTCAACCAGATCGGGGTTGGTAATGAACGGGCGGCCAAAGCTGATCGCATCGCACTTGCCCTCGGCCAAGGCCGCTTCGGCACGCGCCTTGTCATAATCGCTGTTGAGGATCAGCGGCGCATCGAAAACTTTGCGAATATGCGGGCTAACTGCCGGTATATCGGTGTTTCCATAGGTGCCAAAGGGCGGTGGCTCGCGCAGTTCCAGGAAAGCGATGCCGATATCGCTGAGCAGCTTGGCGGCGGCGCTGAAGGTCTCGTTCGGCGTTGCATCATCCGCGCCCTGGCTGTCGCCATTGGGAGAGAGACGCACCGCGACGCGGGTCTTGCCCCAGACACCGACCAGCCTTTGCGTCACCTCACCGAGCAATCGGATGCGATTGGCAATCGAGCCGCCATAATCATCCTCGCGATGGTTTGTACCCGAGCGGATAAACTGGTCGATCAGATAGCCATTGGCGCTGTGTAGCTGCACCCCGTCAAAACCGGCGCGCTTGGCGTTTTCCGCCGCATTGGCATAATCATCCAGCAGCCGGGGAATTTCCGACAGCTCCAGCGGTCGCGCCTCGACATAGGGCTTTTTGCCCTCATAGGTGCGGGTATTGCCGGGGCCCGTGGTGGCGGAGGAGGAAATGGGCGGATTGCCGTCATTAAAATCGGGATGGACCAGTCGCCCCATATGCCAGAGCTGGCAGAATATCCGCCCGCCTGCTTGATGCATCTGCTCGACAATCGGTTTCCATGCCTCGGTCTGTTCGTCGCTCCAGATTCCGGGGGCGAAACAGGTGCCGAGGCCTTCCTGGCTGATGCCGGTGGCTTCGGAGAGTATCAGGCCCGCCGTGGCACGCTGGGCATAATAGTCGCCCTGTATCGGATTGGGGACATGCCCTTGTGTTGCGCGGCAGCGGGTCAGCGGTGCCATGATGATGCGGTTAGGCGCGGCAATCGCGCCCAGTTGGATCGGGTCAAACAGGCAGGTCATGCGTTAATCCCCAACCCAGTTGGCAATGGCGATGGCCACGCGATTGGCGGCGCTATTAAGCGCTTGCCCGACTATGGCTGCTTCAACATTCCCCACGGGCTCGCGCTCCTCAAAGCGCCGGGTACTGACCTCACCACTGCGCTCGCGACGCACCGCGTCATAGGTGACGACAGCGTCGCCGCTGCGCGCATCATAACCAAAATTGACCAGCTCGCCGGAGAGGATCGTGCCCTCGCGGCTTTGCGCATCCTCAATCGCCAGCACCAGCCGGTCGGTGCGCGCGCGCACCGTTTCCATCACCAGTGACTGGAACAACCGGGTGGGCCGATCGACCCATAATGCCTGTTCGACATAGGCGATCGAGGTATCATCGACCTGCACCGGCACGCGATTGGTGTCGAGGCTGCGCGGCGCTTTGGGCAGCGAGACGATAAGCGCGCGGGAGGTTGTGGCATCGCGCGCACTGTCGCGTGCCAGCGGCTCATTGGCACTCAGCGTCAGCAGCGCTTCGGGCGGATCACCACTGGCACCAAGGCTGACACAACCGCTAAGCAGTAGCGCCAGTCCGGTGGCCATTGCCAACGGTTTGAATGCTCTCGTTTTGGGAGAATATGTAGCAATCATTGTTTATAATCCGGCAATGCGGGAGAGCCGAGCAATGCCCCGGCACCTTCCTGATCGAGTTTCTCGGTAATCGCCGTCAGCGCGGCGGACATAGCACGCAAATCGCGGATCAGCGCTTCGGTCTGTGGCAAGGTTTCATTGGAGAATTCGGCCAGCCCCGGCTGCGCCGCCGCAGAGGTACGCTCCAGTTCCTCCATCGCGCCCTGTGCCGATTTCAGCGTCTCGCGCAGTTCGGCAGCGAGCGCCGTGCCTTCCTTTCCGATCAGGCCATTGGCATTGTCAGCAAGTGTGCCATATTTATCGAGCGTGGTCTGTGTGGCCTTGAGCGTCGCTTGCAGCTCGCGCAAAGACTTGCCGATCTCGGGTGATTGGCGCGCAAATTCTTCGGTGATGACCGCCGAATTGGCGAGCAAAGCGGCGATTGATTCCTGGTTTTCCGGCGACAATGTCTGCGTCAGTCGCTCGGTCAGCGTCGCTAGCCGCTCAATCAGCAGTGGCGCGGTATTCAGCAGCTCGCCAAGCGCTCCGGGTTTGGTCGGGATGACCGGAACACCCTCGGGTCCCGGGCTGGTAATCGGTTTTTGCCCTTTCAGCGCGCCATCAAGCAGGATTTGCGGCGGGGCGGTAAAGCTGACACTCTGGATTGTCGCGGTTGTTCCCTGCAGCACCGGGATATTCTCGGCAACAGAGACTCGCACCCGGACAAATTCCGGGTCTTTGTCCCAAAGCTGCACCTCGGTCACCTGCCCGGCATTAACGCCGGAGAAAGACACGCCCGAGCCGACAGCCAGTCCGTTCACCGATTGCTTGAAGAAAATATCATATTGCTTGTTATCGCCATCGCCAAAGCGCGCCAGCCAGACGATAAACGCCGCCAGCGCCAGCAGCAGCACCAAAGTGATAGCACCGACCCAGATATGATTTGCGCGTGTTTCCATTGCCTTATGTCTATCCTGTTATTCCGCTTTTGACAGCGCAAATTCGTATCTGATCGGCTCCATGGCGAAGGCTATATCTCATAATCCGCCGGATGCGCACGGATTTGCGCCGTTTTTGCGGCGCGGCCACGCGGGCCGTTAAAATATTCCTGTATCCATGGGTGATCGGTCGCCAGCAATTCGTCAATCGTGCCAATGCCGATGACCTTCTGGTCCGCCAGCACCGCTACCCGATCGCAGATTTCATGCAGCGTATCGAGGTCATGGGTGATGAGAAATACGGTAAAGCCCAGCGTTTGCTGCAATTCGCGGGTGAGGGCATCAAAGGCAGCGGCGCCAATCGGGTCGAGCCCGGCTGTTGGTTCATCAAGGAATAACAGATCGGGATCAAGCGCCAGTGCGCGGGCCAGTCCGGCGCGCTTCTTCATGCCACCGGAAAGCTCGGACGGGTATTTGTTCGCCGCGCTGGCGGGCAGGCCGGAGAGCATGATCTTGTAGAGTGCAATTTCGTGGCGCAAGTCCTGACTGATATCGGGGTAAAACTCCTTCATTGGCACGGTGACATTCTCGCCTACGGTCAATGTCGAAAACAGCGCTCCGCCCTGAAACAACACGCCCCAGCGGCGGCGGATGCCGAGATAGTTGCGCTCTCCGCCGCAGACATTGCGCCCCAGCACCGAGATTTCGCCTTGCTCGGGGCTTTGCAGCCCGATGATCGAGCGCATCAGCACCGACTTGCCGGTCCCCGATCCGCCGACAACGCCGAGGATTTCGCCGCGTCGCACCTCAAGGTCGAGATCATTATGCACCACCTGATCGCCAAAGGCATTGCGCAGGCCCTTGATCGAGATTATCGGCTCGCCGCGTTCGGGCAATTCGGGCGTTGTATTGCGGTCGGATTTGCGGCTCATATCGGGCTTACCCCCATCCCACCCAGGTGAAGAACACCGCAAAAAATGCATCGAGCACGATGATCATGAAAATCGCCTGCACCACCGCAGCTGTGGTGCGCAGGCCGACATCCTCGGCATTGCCCTTGACCAGCATGCCCTGATAACAGCCCGACAAGGCAACAATTGCGCCGAACACCGGCGCCTTGACCAGCCCAACCCAAAGGTCATGCATCGGCACCACTTGCTGGATCGTGGTGACAAAGGTGCTGATCGGGATATCCAGCGTTAATGCACATAGTATCGCGCCGCCAAACATGGCGACCAGCGAGGAATAAAAGCCGAGCAGCGGCATCATCAGCACCGCCGCCAATACGCGCGGCAGGACCAGCGCCTGCATCGGTTCGACGCCGATGGTGCGCATGGCATCAACCTCCTCGGTCAGCTTCATCGTCCCTATTTGAGCGGCAAAGGCCGAGCCCGAGCGCCCGGCGACCATGATGGCGGTCATCAACACGCCCAGCTCGCGCAAGGTCAGGCGACCGACCAGATTGATGGTGAAGATCTCGGCACCAAATTGCCGCAACTGCACCGCACCCTGTTGCGCAATGACGATGCCGATCAAAAAGCTCATCAGCCCGACAATGCCGAGCGCGGTGACGCCAACCAGCTCAAAATGGCGCACCAAGGCGCGCCAGCGAAAGCGCGAAGGTTCGCGTACCACATCAAAGAAGCTGGCAAGCAGCGAGCCAATAAAGCCGATAGTGCCAAACATGCTGGCAAAGGCATGCGAGGTGGCCTCGCCCATCTCGGCCAAAATCCGCAAGGGCGCGATAAGTACGGGAGCTTTCACCTGCCCCGGTTCATCGGCGCTGGCGACTGCGCCCATTAATCGCATGGCTTCAGGTGATGCATGGCGTACTTCGGCCATATGGTCACGGCGTAACCGATGGACGATCCATGCGCCGACCGTATCGACCTCATCCACCTCGTTGAGATCGATCACATCAATCTGCTGATCCAGTGCATTCAGCTGTTGGTTAATCATACCAGCGGTGGTTATATCCAGCACCCCGGAGAGATGGAGCACGGCCTGATCACCCTCTTCATGCTGAACAGTAAAATCGGCCATATCGCTCATGATTGGCGATACATGCGGGAAAGCCTTTCGATTCACAAGGCTTTATGGTTTAGGGCGTGGGTCAGGCTGAGCCGAACCAGGATGATACACGGAACCCGCTATGCGCCCCTTGGTGATTTACGATATGGATAAGACGATCACCCGGCGACCAACTTATTCCGCCTTTCTGATGCATGTCGCATTGCGTCGTGCGCCATGGCGGCTCTTGTTCCTGCCGATTTCCGCAGTATTCGGGCTTGGTTATCTTCTGAGAATGGTCAGCAGGGATCGTCTGAAAGAACTGAACCAGCTTCTGTTTCTTGGCGGCGTGGCTTCGACCCGCCAGCTCGAGCCGCATATCGAAAGCTATGCCGATAAGGTGATGGCAAGGAACATCCAGCCCGGTGCGCTGCGGCAGATTGCCGCTGACAAGGCGGAAGGATGCCAGCTGGTGATGGCAACGGCGTCCTATGCGCTTTATGCCGCACCGATTGCGCGGCGGCTGGGCTTTGATGTGGTGCTGGGTACGCGCCTGATCGGCGAAGACAGCGCCCATGTGAGGGCACGGATTGATGGTGAAAATTGCTATGGTGAAGCCAAGCTGATGCGGATTAATGACTGGATCGAAAACGCCTCAGAGGCAAACGATACCATAGCTGTGGCCCGCACCTACTCAGATCATGTCTCTGATGTTCCAATGCTTTTATTAGGCAGCGAGCCTGTCGCCGTAAACCCGCACCCGCCATTGGCCGATCACGCTAGAGCGCATGGCTGGCGCATTGCTGATTGGCGCCAATAGGCGTCGCTAATCCTGCAAACGGGGCTTTTGGTCGAACTGCGGTTGTGACTACAGCGGTGGTCAGCCCAAGGGGTTTACCCGAGTTCACAATTGGCAGGTGGGAAACCGGTCCACTCAAGCCAGTTTCTGAAGAAAGAAGGCGGCAGTGCGAGTTTTGCTTGTTGGCAGTGTGCTGCTTGTTTCTGTTCCGCTTGCCTCTGCTGCCCATGCGCAGACAGAGTCGGACATTGAGGATTCCGAGCCTGCCATTTCCATCACAGACCCCGAGGCCCAAGCTTCGGCCGAGTTAAACGCCGACAGCGCCCCGCGCCCGACGCGTGAAAATGGCCGCGATATCTATGCGCCTGAGGCTTTCTCCCGCTTCAATCCGCGCTCGGCGCTGGATATGGTGCAGCAAATCCCCGGCTTCACCATTTCCGGTTCCGATGCCAATGAGCGCGGTCTGGGACAGGCACAGCAAAATGTGCTCATCAACGGCCAGCGCATTTCCGGCAAGACCAATGATGCCGAAACCGCATTGAGCCGTATCAACGCTTCGGCGGTTGAACGGCTTGAAATCCTCGATGGTGCTACGCTGAATATTGCCGGGCTATCGGGGCAGGTGCTCAATCTGGTGGTATCGCGTCAGGGCCTCACCGGCAATTTTAGCTGGAACCCGGTGCTGCGCCAGCGGCTGGAAGATGACTGGTTTAGCGGTGAGGTTTCGGTCAGCGGCAAGCTGGGCAAGGCAGACTACACCATCACAGTGGAAAATGATGGTCGCCGACAGGGTGGTTTTGGGCCGGAATTGATAACCGGGCCTGATGGTGAATTGTTGTTTACCCGCGACGAGATTGCACGCTTTTACTCTGACCGTCCGGCACTGACACTGTTTTATGGTCGCACCAGCGATGCCGGATCGATCTTCAACTTCAATGGCCGCTTTCAGATCCAGAATTTCAGTACCGAGATTGACACTATCCGATCACAAGAGGGTATCCCCGACATATTAGAGCCGTTTCGCAGTGCAGAGGATGAACGCAATTTCGAGATCAGCGCCGATTATGATTTCGCGCTGGCTGGCGGACGGCTGAAGCTTATCGGCTTTCAGCGTTATGAGCATAGCCCCACCATTGATGAGTTTCGTCGCATACCGGGCGATGGAAACCCGGCAACCGGTAGCTTATTCGACCAGACCGCCGATGAGGGCGAGAGCATCGCCCGCGCTGAATATGGCTGGCGGTCCAAGAACGGCAATGACTGGCAGATTGCTGCAGAAGGTGCGTTCAACTTTCTCGATATCGAGGCTGAACTGTTTAGCCTTGACCCCAATGGTGAATTTGTGCCCGCACCACTCGACAATGCAACCAGCCGGGTTGAGGAGGTACGCGGGGAAATCATATTGACCTATGGTCGCCGCCTGGCACCTAATCTGACGCTGCAATCCAATTTTGGTGCTGAATATAGCGAGTTGTCGCAGACAGGAGAGTTCGGCCTGACGCGCAGCTTTGTCCGCCCAAAAGGCTCGGTCGCGCTTACCTGGAACACCAATGCCAATCTCGATCTCAATTTCACGTTGGAGCGCAATGTCGGCCAGCTCAATTTCTTTGACTTCATCGCCCAGCCTGATCTCGGCAATGAAGTCGATAATGGTGGCAACCCACAACTCGTGCCTGAGCAAAACTGGAATTTTGAGGTTGAAGCACAGCAGAGTCTCGGTTCGCTAGGCAATATGAATTTGCGACTATTCTATACGCTGATCAGCGATATTGTTGATCGCGTGCCGATATCCGACACGCTGGAGGCGCCGGGTAATCTTGATAGTGCATGGCGTCTGGGGGCTGAGCTCAATGGCACCTTGCTGTTTGACGATCTGGGTATTCCCGGGGCACGTCTGGATGTCGGCCTTTTCTGGCAGACCAGCCGCGTTGACGACCCGCTGACCGGGGTTTCGCGGCGGATCAATGATGACCGTATCTACACCATTGACCTGAACTTTCGTCATGATGTTCCGGATACCGAAGTGGCGTGGGGTGCATTTCTATTCCGCCGCGAAAACTCCAGCGGATTCAGGCTTGATCTGCGTAGTCTCAGCTTTGAGACCAAACCTGATCTGGGGATGTTCTTTGAACATAAAAATGTTGCGGGCATGACGGCGCGGCTGAATGTATCGAACCTGTTGGGCTTGAGCGACGGGTTCTTGCGTGAATTCTCTGAAGGGCGTCGCGATGGCCCCATCGCCTTTACCGAGCGGCGCGAACGTGCCTTCGGCCAGATCGTTTCGCTGGACCTCACGGGCACTTTTTAGACCGCCGGTTCAAACCAATGGGCTTGCGATGCAAGACCGCTACGCCTAATTCCTCTTGGTAATGCCACCCGATACCTCCCGCCCCGATGATGCCTTGCCCGATTGGGGCGTGGTACGGCGCTTTCTGCCCTATCTCTGGCCCAAAGATGCGCCCGGATTGCGGCTAAGGATTGTTGTAGCGCTGTCGCTGATCCTGATCAGCAAGGCGATTGTCCTCTCCATGCCCTTTGCCTTCAAGGCGGCGGTGGATGCGATGTCGGGTGAGACATCCGAAGCGGTGACGCTGATTATGGCGCTGGTCGGGCTTTATGCCTTGGCGCGATTTGGCGCGGTGGTTTCGGACAATATCCGCAATATTGTGTTTGAACGCGTTGGCCAGCGCGCGACGCAGCAACTGGCGGAGCATGTGTTTGTCCGCCTGCATCGCCTGTCCTTGCGCTTTCATCTCGCCCGCCGCACTGGTGAAATCACCAAGGTGATCGAACGCGGCACCAAGAGCATCGACATCATGCTCTATTTCCTGTTGTTCAATATCGCGCCGACGATCATCGAGCTGACCGCGGTGCTGGTGATCTTCTGGATCAATTTCGGCTGGCCACTGGTGGCGGCGACTCTGGTTATGGTGGCGCTCTATACCATTTTCACCAGCCGCATCACCGAGTGGCGCAGCAAGTTGCGGGCCGAGATGAACAATCTCGACAGCGAGGCATTGGCCAAGGCGGTGGACTCGCTGCTCAACTATGAGACGGTGAAATATTTCGGTGCGGAGGACCGCGAAAGTGCGCGCTATCAGACCGCCACCCGCGCCTATGCCGATGCTGCCGTCACATCGGAAAACTCGCTGGCGCTGCTTAATATAGGCCAGTCTTTTATCACCAATCTGATGATGGGCGGCGCGATGGCGTTTACCGTTTGGGGCTGGTCCACCGGGCGGCTGTCTGTGGGTGACCTGGTGTTAGTCAACGGCCTGCTGCTGCAACTTTTCCGCCCGCTGGACCTGCTCGGCATGGTCTATCGCACCATCCGTCAGGGTCTGGTCGACATGGCGGCGATGTTTACCCTGATTGATACTGAAGCCGAAGTCACCGACAAACCGGGCGCGCAGCCATTGGCACTGGCCGACACCGGCGTGCGTTTTGATAATGTCAGCTTCGGCTATGATGATGACCGGATGATCCTCAATGGCCTGAGCTTTGAGGTTGGTGCGGGGGAGACGCTGGCGATTGTCGGCCCTTCAGGCGCAGGCAAATCGACCATCGCCCGGCTGCTCTTCCGCTTTTACGATGCTAAAAGCGGCGCGGTGATGATCGGCGGCGAGAATGTTGCCAATGTCACTCAGGCCTCGGTACGCAATGCCATCGGCATCGTGCCGCAGGATACCGTGCTGTTCAATGATACCATCGGCTATAATATCGCTTATGGTCATGGCGATGCTGATAAGGCGACCGTCCGCGAAGCCGCGCAAGGCGCCGCCATTGCAGGATTTATCGAGGGCTTGCCCCAAGGCTATGATACCCCGGTCGGCGAACGCGGCCTGAAACTCTCCGGCGGCGAAAAACAGCGTGTTGCCATCGCCCGAACCTTGGTGAAAAATCCGCCGATTTTGGTCCTCGACGAAGCCACCAGCGCCCTCGACAGTCGCACCGAAGAAGCGATCCTCGATACGTTACGCGATATTGCCCAGCAACGCACAACATTGGTAATCGCGCATCGCCTGTCGACCGTTACCCATGCCGACCGGATTATTGTTCTCGATAAGGGCAAGGTGGCAGAAAGCGGGACACATCAGGAATTGCTGGCCAAAAATGGTCTCTATGCCGAAATGTGGGCGCGCCAGGCCGCCGATGATTCTGCGGATCAGGACGACATGGAGACCGTCGGATCATGACCGCTACCACCATAACCGATCCGCAGGAGATTCTGCGTCAGACCTTTGGGTTTTCTGGCTTTCGCGGCAAGCAGGAAGCGGTGGTCAGTCGGGTATTGCGCGGTGAGAATACGCTCGCGGTGATGCCCACCGGCGCGGGGAAATCGCTGTGTTATCAGCTCCCTGCATTGGCGCGATCCGGCACCGCGATTGTTATCTCACCGCTGATTGCGCTGATGCATGATCAGATCCGCGCGGCCAAGGCAGTGGGGATCAGAGCAGCAGCGATGACCTCTGCCGATCACGATAATGCGGCCACTGCGGACCGGTTACGCCGCGGTGAACTGGATCTGCTCTATATCGCCCCCGAACGAGCCACAATGGGCGCATTTCAGAACCTGCTGTCTGCCATAGACATCTCTCTATTTGCTATCGACGAGGCGCATTGTGTCTCTGAATGGGGGCATGATTTCCGCCCCGATTATCGCCTGCTGCGTCCGCTGCTTGACCAGTTCCAACATGTGCCAAGGCTGGCGCTGACGGCGACGGCAGATAAGGTAACGCGCGAGGATATTCTGCATCAGCTCGGTATCCCGCTAGAGGGCCTGGTGCTTGCCGGGTTTGACCGCCCCAATATCCGCTACGCCATCACCCCGCGCAAAAATGCCGGTAAGCAGATTATCGACTTTCTCGCCCGTAATCCGGGTGCCGGGATTGTCTATGCACCAAGCCGCAAAAAGACCGAGACAATTGCCGCGCAGATCGCCGCCACCGGTCGCCCGGTGGGCGTCTATCATGCCGGTCTTCCGCCGGAGCAGCGCGCTGCGGCGCAGGCGGAATTTGTGCGTTCAGAAGATATGGTGATGGTCGCCACCATCGCTTTTGGCATGGGGATCGACAAGCCCGATGTGCGCTTTGTGATTCATGCTGGCCTGCCCAAATCGCTTGAGGCCTATTATCAGGAAACCGGGCGCGCGGGCCGCGATGGTGATCCGGCAGAGGCACAGCTTTTCTGGGGTGCGACCGATTTTGCCCAGGCGCGGCAATGGCTCGGCGAGATTGAGGAAAACCGTCTGGCGGCCGAGCGGGCGCGGCTTAATGCGCTGGCGGCATTGGTCGAAACACCGGGTTGCCGCCGTGCGATATTGCTCAAGCATTTCGGTGAAGACCCGCCCGAGACCTGTGACAATTGTGATAATTGCGACAATCCGCCCACTGTACTCAATGTCTCCGAGATGGCGCAAAAGCTGTTAAGCGCCGTCTATCGCACCGGGCAGAGCTTTGGCATTATGCATCTGGAAAAGGTGCTGACCGGTCAGCCGGATGACAAGGTGCTGGCGCGCGGGCATGATCGGCTATCGGTGTTCGGCATTGTCAGCGCCGAGGACGCGCCTCTGCTGCGTCCCGTCATGCGGACGTTGATGGCGCATGAAATGCTGGTGACTACCGATCATGGCGGGCTTGCTTTGGGGCCAACGGCGCGGCCGGTGCTGCGCGGTGAGCAACGGGTTAGCATCGCAGAACCGCCAAAGAAAAAGCCTCGCAATCGCGTGCGCTCACAGACACCTAATCCAGTTGGCGATCCGCTGTTTGATGCTTTGCGCGCCAAACGCACCGAACTGGCGCAAGAGCGCAATGTGCCGCCCTATGTTATCTTTCACGACAGCGTGCTGCGCGCTATGGCCAGCGACCGGCCTGTCTCGCCCATGGAAATGGCGCAGATTTCCGGCGTTGGTACGAAAAAGCTGGAGGCTTATGGTGATGCGTTTCTGGATGTGATCCGGCGGTTTTAGGGCAGCGCCTATTCACGTCGCCCCCGCGAAAGCGGGGGCTGGGCTTTCTGTATCGCGCAAAGGCGCAAAGGCACTAAGAAGTATCGCCACAGAAATACTTTCTTCGTGCCTTTGCGCCTTTGCGCGAGAATATAACTGCGACGCGAACCTTCCTCCGGGGCTTTGTGGGGACGAAAATCTGTCCCAATTCTCACTTTGGAGATTCAATCCGATTGCTCTAAAAAAGGTGCCATGAAAGCAACTCAACCCTTTACGCTCTTGATGGTACCATTGCTGCTTTCGGCATGCAGCACCACATCCGCCACAGCGATAGCCGAAAGTCCCCCCACCGATAATTTCGGCACCCCCTTTGCCGATACCATCCCCGCCGATGTCCGCCGCTTTATCGTGCGGCGACAGGGGTGTGACCATTTTCGCGGTGAGCCGCCCTATGATGAACAGCGGGCGGAGTTTCTGGCGGCGCGGATCGAAGAAACCTGCACCGGCACCGATGCAGAGCTAGCCGGTCTGCGCCGCAAATATCGCGATGATGGTGCGATTATCACCGCGCTTTCAGACTTTGAAGATTCGATCGAATTGCCTTAAGCCCAGACCTATGAGTTCTCTACGCGCCATTGCCCCGACCATGCTGCTTCTGCTTGCAATTGCCTGCAGTGCTGAGCAACAGAGCGATGACGCTGCCATTCCTTCCCCCAAACCGGAGACTGCTTCCATGTTCCGCACCCTGACGCCCGAAATGCTGGTTTCACCGCAAATCAGCACCGCCGATGTCGCTGCCGCCAAAGAACAGGGTGTGACCCTGATCGTCAATAACCGCCCCGATGGTGAATCACCGGATCAGCCCGCAGGCGCTGAGATACAGGCCGCAGCTGAAGCAGCGGGTATCACCTATGTCGAAATCCCGGTAGGCCATGCCGGCTTTTCTGCACCACAGATCGAGGCGCTGAATGCCGCTCTGGCGGAAAATGCAGATGGCAAGACGCTGGCCTATTGCCGCTCCGGCACGCGCTCGACTTTTCTCTGGTCGCTAGCTCAGGCACAACAGGGCACTCCGCCCGAAGAACTGCGCCGCCTCGCAGGCAATGCCGGCTATGATATCAGCCCACTGACCCCAATGCTCGACGCGCTGTCGGGCAAGGCGAGTGAGTGAGCAACAAGGCTGTGTAGAAAACCGTTCGGGTTGAGTTTCTTCAAGCCCTGTGGGTCAATTTCAAACAGCAAACGTCATTTTCTCCGCAAGTTATGTGTCTAGTTCGGTGATCCGGCTGAGAATGTCGTCCGAGTATTTGTAGATATCCATAGGACTATCGACTGCTTGGCGAGTTTCAGCCTTGCCCGAAAACAGTCCGATATGACGAGATGTTGCGCTGTTGAAGTGTAACCTAGCTATGGTTTTGCGGTTGTTATTGTCCATAAGGATGGCGCAGTAGGATTTTGCATCCCTGATCACCACACGAGAGGGATCAATAGATTTTGCGCAAATTGCTCTAACAATTTGATAGCCTTCCATTTCGACTTCTGTCGTTTCAATGCCATCAGATGCAACTTCGCTCTCATCGAGCGCAGGTTCGCCTTCCTCGCCATGTTGCATGGCATTTCGCAGACGCTCGTTTACGCCTTCTCGAATAAGCGCGCTAATGGACTGGGTAATTACGGGTTTGAAACGATTTCGTACGGCTTCTGTGACGCTGCCATCATGTAGGCGGGACGCGATGGTTCGGACGAAATCGTCAGATGGTTCAGAAAGCTCTTTGCGCAATTCCTTGGTCACGAGTGTTTGAAGCTTAAGATGGCCAGCCTGTTCTACTATACGTTCTACATCAAAATCAGCTCTTTTGAACGCGGCTAGCTGTTTGAGATCCGACGCAGTATGGCTTTCAAGGTCGAACGTAAAAAACGGACTTTCGTCCATCATGTTGGTGCGATCTGAATCAGTATAAAATTCATAGTTTTTACCATTAGTCAGCAAAGCTACACGCGCTGTAGTGGCGGTAAAGTACCTAAAAAGCTGATTTGCATGTTTGATTGAGAGGTCGTTTGTGACAGGTTTGCATTCAACCAACAGAACTACTTCTCCATCTACGCAGAGTGCATAATCAACCTTCTCACCTTTTTTGGTACCAACGTCAGCGGTAAACTCAGCCTTAACTTCAGATGGATTGAAAATATCGTATCCAAGCGCACGCAGGAATGGCAATATGAGCGATGTTTTTGCCGATTCCTCTGTTTCTAATATCTCTTTGTGCTCTTTCAGTTTTGCCCGTAGCTCGGTCATACTTGATTCTATTTCCATGCCAGAACTCCTTATTGTCTTGAATGTACGGATAAATAAAAAGAATCGGACAATACTTGAGTAGCCTATAGATACACGGATTTACATAGCCTTTTGGTGTCTATCTGATCTCAGGTGATTGCGCTTCTAGTGGCGGGTTAAGATGGATAGGAAACTTAAAAGCTACCCAATTGAAAACCATAACGTCATGGTTTATGGTTTATCGAATGAACTTTGACGCCCTCACCGCAAAAAAGAAGCTGCTCGACGATTATCGCCCGCTGGCACCAGAGCTTGTACGCAATCTCGATGACTGGTTTCGGGTAGAGCTGACCTATACCAGTAATGCGATTGAGGGAAATACGCTCACCCGGCGGGAGACCGCGCTGGTGGTCGATAAGGGGATTACCGTTGGCGGCAAATCGCTGGTCGAACATCTTGAGACCACCAACCATGCCCGGGCTCTCGACTGGGTGCGGGCGCAGATTGCGCGCACACCGGCCAGCCTGACCGAGAAGGACATTCTCCATATCCATGAGGTGATCCTGAAGGGCATTGATGATGCCAATTGCGGCCATTATCGCTCGGTCCCGGTGAGGATTTCAGGTTCAGCCGTGGTCCTGCCCAATCCGCGTAAAGTACCTGATCTGATGCACAATTTTATTCTCTGGTTGAGGCAGAGTGCGGAACTGCATCCGATCGATCTCGCTGCAGAGGCGCATTATCGGCTGGTGACTATTCATCCCTTTGTCGATGGCAATGGCCGCAGCGCGCGTCTGTTGATGAACATGCTCCTGCTCATGTCGGGCTATCCACCCGCCATCATCCGCAAACAGGACCGGCTGGCCTATATCGCGTCGCTGGAGAAGGCTCAGACGGGCGGCACCAAGGAGGACCATGTCAAGATAATAGCCAAGGCGGTTGATCGTTCGCTGGATATCTATCTGCGCGCCGCCGCGGGCGAAGAGGCAGAGCCGGAGCAAAGCGATACGCTGCTCAAGATCGGCGAGCTGGCCAAGCAGGTGGACGAGGCAAATTCGACTATCCGCCATTGGACCAAAGAAGGGTTGTTGTCCGTTGCCGAAATCACCGAAGCGGGCTACCAGCTTTACGCGCCTGAGATGATACAACGGGTGAAGCAGATACAAACACTCAAGGCGCAGCGATTTACACTGAAAGAGATCAGGGAAAAACTGCCCTGATGCGCTTG
This sequence comes from Parasphingorhabdus sp. SCSIO 66989, assembly GCF_032852305.1. Classification (NCBI taxonomy): domain Bacteria; kingdom Pseudomonadati; phylum Pseudomonadota; class Alphaproteobacteria; order Sphingomonadales; family Sphingomonadaceae; genus Alterisphingorhabdus (ex Yan et al. 2024); species Alterisphingorhabdus coralli. Next base: position 11,270 of record NZ_CP136594.1, on the reverse strand, counting down.
ATGGGAAGCACCCTATGACCGCAGAAACCTGGATCATTCTCGGCTCGCTCGCCGTCATCCTCGCCGTTACCGCTCTGGTGCGGGGTTTGCGTATGGGGGAAGTCGCGTTGCAGGGGCGCGATGATGCGATTCATTGGGCGGATATCAATATTCCGTTTTTTCGCGGCAGCGACGCGCTGGTGGCGGAGGATGGGCAGGCGGCTTTGGTCAAGGATGCCGAGGGGCAGGTGGTGCTGGTCAAGCGGCATGGCGCGAAATTTGCCGCAAGGGTGATTGATCACTCGGTAGAGGCCAAGCGTGTTGGTCCCGGCGGCGGCGGTGGTGAGTGGCGGATTGACAGCGGCGACAAACGTTTTGGCGCGGTCAGCCTGCGGCTTGACCATGCGGGTGCGCAGAAATTGCTGACAATGGTGTAAGTGGACGCTATAGGGTAGCCGCAATGATGCCTGACCTCCCCGATCCGACGCAGATTGCGATCCCGCTGTTTATCGGCGCGATCCTGTTAGAGCTATGGGTTGTCCGCAAGCGCAACCGGCTTGCCTATGATCCGCAGGATACCTTTACCTCGCTGATGCTGGGCTTGGGCAGCACCGTTTCCGGGCTGCTCACCGGCGGCTTTTTCTTTGCCGCCGCGATGTGGCTCTATCAGTACCGTATCTTTGATATCGGCTTTGTCTGGTGGGCCTGGCCCGTGGCCTTTGTGCTCGATGATCTGGCTTATTATTGGAAACATCGGCTTGGCCATCGCATGCGCTGGATGTGGGCGGCGCATGTTATCCATCACTCCAGCCAGCATTATAATCTCTCCACCGCACTCAGGCAGACATGGACCGGCTTTATCACCCCCGGCTTCCTCATCTCTATCCCGCTGTTCCTGCTCGGTTTCCATCCATTGCTGGTGGCCTTTTGCGCCGGTATCAATCTGGTCTATCAATTCTGGATTCATACCGAAGCGATCGACAAAATGCCGCGCTGGTTTGAGGCAGTGATGAATACGCCATCGCATCACCGTGTGCATCATGCTACCAATCCGCGCTATCTCGACAGTAATTATGCAGGCGTCTTTATCATATGGGACAAGATGTTCGGCAGTTTTGTTCCCGAGACTGACGAAGAAGAGATACGCTATGGCATTGTCAAACAGCTGGGCAGCTTCAATGTGCTATGGGCCGCATTTCATGAATGGATCGGTATAGCGCAGGATATGTGGCACGCACCCGACTGGAAGGCGCGGCTCAACTATCTGATCCGCCCGCCGGGATGGACACATGACAATAGCCGCCTGACCAGCGACAGCATCAAGGCACGCTGGCAGGCGGAGCGCGATGAGGCCGGGCAGGGATCGCCCAAACCGCTGTCGCCGCCTGTCGTTGAACCGGCGGAATAATGGCTGGGCGGCCGTTGCCAATGGCTGCTGCGCCGACCCTGCCTCAAGGTCTTTCCCTTACGCATTACCAAGACGCTGAGGTTGCTTCGCAGTTTTCTATGCTGGCGCGCTTGGGCGCGGATGTGCTCACCCAATTTGATCCTGATGTGCTGTCGAAACGCTTTCGGCGCTATTCCGGCTGGGCGCTGCATCTGGTCGCAACGCAAGACGCAAAGCCGGTGGCGTTCAAGCTCGGCCATGCCGAGGGGGAAAGCGCGTTTTACAGCTGGCTTGGCGGCGTCGCGCCCGATTGGCGCGGCCACGGTCTGGCGGCGGCGCTGATGCAGGCACAGCACGAATGGGCGAGAGCACAAGGCTATCGCAAAGTCACCACCCGCACCCGCAAAGACAATGCCCGCATGGCCCAGATCAACCTGGCCGCCGGCTTTGTCGAAACCGGTTTGCTGACAAAAGACGATGGCCGGGTGATGCGCTGTTTTGTGAAATCACTGGTTTAACTGACCGATTAAATCGGTTAGGCAAGAGGAAAATAAAAAACAGAAAAACCCTATAGAGAGCAGGATAGCATATGGCAGAATATGACGTGATCGTCATTGGCGGCGGCAGTGCGGGCAGCGCGGTGGCCGGACGATTGAGCGAAGACCCCAATATCTCGGTGTGTTTGCTGGAGGCCGGTGGCCGCAATAATGGTGTGCGGGTCAAGACACCGGGGCTGATGCCGTTTCTGCCCGGTAACACCAATTGGAACTTTGAGACGGTGCCGCAAAAGGGGCTGAACGGGCGTATCGGCTATCAGCCGCGCGGCCGTGGTCTTGGCGGATCAAGCGCGATCAACGCGATGATCTATATTCGCGGCCATCGCTGGGATTATGACAATTGGGCCGCCGGGGGCTGCACCGGTTGGGCCTATGATGATGTGCTGCCCTATTTCCGCAAGGCGGAGAGCAATGTGCACGGCGGCTGTGACTATCATGGCGGCGATGGTCCGCTATCGGTGAGCGATCAGAAATGGCCCAATCCGCTGAGCACCGCCTTTGTCGAGGCGGCACGTGAACTGCAATTGCCGCATAATCCCGATTTCAATGGCGCGACCCAGCAGGGCTATGGCCTGTATCAGGTGACACAGAAGGAAGGCGAGCGCTGGAGCGCTGCGCGGGCCTATATCGAGCCCCATCGTGACCGTGCCAATCTCGACATCCGCACCGGTGCTCTGGTGGCGCGACTGGAGACGGATGCAGGGCGTGTCACCGGCGTGACGCTGAAAAAAGCCTTTGGTGAGGAAACACTGACCGCACGCCATGCGGTTGTACTCTCTGCCGGGGCCTTTGGCACGCCGCATATCCTGCAGCTTTCCGGCATCGGCCCGGGCGAGCATCTGCAGGCCCATGGTCTCAATGTGGTGCAGGATAATCCGCATATCGGATCGCATCTGCAGGACCATATTGACTATGTCGCCAGCTTTGAGACGCCGGCAAGCAAGGACAGTTTCGGCAATTCGCTCAGTGGCACGGTCCGCATGGGCAAGGCGCTGATTGAGCATCGCCGCCAGCGCACCGGCATTTTGACCACGCCCTATGCCGAATCCGGCGGTTTCACCCGCACCCATCCCGATGCCCCCGCGCCCGATGTGCAATATCACTTCGTCCCGGCGATGCTCGAAGACCATGGGCGTGAGAAGGTGTCGGGCCATGGCTTTAGTTGTCATGCCTGCGTGCTGCGCCCGGAGAGCATGGGCACGGTGCGGCTGGCCAGCACCAACCCCAAGGCAGCACCGGCGATTGATCCCAACTTTCTCGACGATGACCACGATATCGCAGTGATGCGCGCCGGGGTGCGCAATATGTATCGCATTTTCCAATCGCCTGCGCTGGCGCAATATCAGCCCAAGGACCGCTACCCGGTCGATCTGGACGATGATGCGGCGCTCGATGAGATGATCCGCAACCGCGCAGACACGGTTTATCATCCGGTAGGCACCTGCCGCATGGGTGCTAATGATGATGACCCACTGACGCCGCGCCTCAAGTTCCGCGGGCTGGAAGGGCTTTATGTTGCCGATGCCAGCATCATGCCCAAGCTGGTCAGCGGCAACACCAATGCGCCGAGCATCATGATCGGCGAGCGCTGCGCCGAATTTATGAAAGAGGATATGCGGGCGTAAAAAAAGGCCGGAGCGTTGCCGCTCCGGCCAAGTTGCAATTGTTCGCAGGAGGAACCTGGTGAGGGGTGCGGTGTCTCTCGGCCGCTGCCCAATTTGGAATCTTCTTTTTGGTCGTGCGGCGAAGCGAAAAACCGGTTCCCACTTTTTCTGCCGCACTCCCTAATAATTATAAGCGCGCTCTCCATGTTCGCCGAGGTCGAGACCCTCGCGCTCGACATCTTCTTCGACGCGCAATCCGGTGGTGTATTTGGCAATAGTGAAGGCGATGGCTGATCCGGCTGCGGCCCAGCCAATGGCAATGAGCACCGAGACCACCTGTTTGATAAACTGGTCGCCAAAGGCGTAATCCGCGCCACCCTGGCCACCCAGAACCTGAAGGTTGACAACGGCCACGCCGACCGAGCCTATAATGCCGCCAAGGCCATGGATGCCAAAGGCATCAAGGCTGTCGTCAAAGCCCATTTTCGGCTTGGCGACCATCACGAACCAGCAGCAGATAACCGAGGCCAATGCACCGAGTAATATGGCACCCGCCGGACCGCTATTGCCCGCAGCAGGGGTAATAGCGACCAGCCCGGCAATCGCGCCGGAACAGGCGCCGAGCAGCGATCCTTTATGGCCCAGCACCCGCTCAGTGAGCATCCAGAACAGCACTCCGCCTGCTGTTGCCGCAAAGGTGTTGATCATGGCCAGTGCAGCGTCAGCATTGGCTTCCAGTGCAGAACCAGCGTTAAAGCCGAACCAGCCAACCCAGAGAAGGCCTGTACCGATGAGCGTCATGCTCAGCGAATGAGGCGCCATCGCGTCCTTCTGATAGCCGATGCGCTTGCCTACGAGCAGTGCACCCACCAGTGCCGAGACACCGGCATTGATGTGCACCACCGTGCCACCTGCAAAGTCGAGCGCTTCCCATTCGTTGAAGATATAGCCGTCACCATCCCAAACCATATGCGCGATGGGGAAATAGACGATGGTGAGCCAGATAACCGCGAATATCATCAGAGCCGAGAATTTCATCCGCTCGACCATGCCGCCGACCACCAACGATACAGTGATCGCGGCAAAGGTCATCTGGAAGGCGATGAAGACATATTCTGGTATCTTGAACCCATCGCTAAAGGTATCGGCGAGGCTGTCCTTGGTGACATTGGCGAGGAGCGCCTTGTCAAAGCCATCATAGAAATAGCCGCCATCACCGCCAAAGGTGATCGAATAGCCGTAAAGTACCCAGAGCACCATCGCGAGCGAGGAGACGGCGATGATCTGGGTCAGCACAGAGAGCATGTTCTTGGTGCGAACCAATCCGCCATAGAAGAGCGAAAGGCCGGGAATGATCATCGCCATAACCAGCACGGTTGCGACCATCATCCATGCGGTATCACCCTTGTCGACCACTGGTGCGACCGCCGCAGCGGCAGAAGCAGGTATCATCCCTGCCATTGCCAGACCTGTTATTGCACTTCCCCTGAGCAAACTGATATGCGCCACGAACTTTCCCTAGCTGAATATTGCGACCGCAAAGGCCATCTTGTTGTTTTGGGAAAATATTTGGCAAAGACCGTGCCAAACGTGTGGAATCACAGGATTCAGCGATTCCAAGGGCATTGGCGGCAGGGATGCTGCCTAAATTTTAGGCGGCAAATTGCTGCGCTGCAGCATATTGCCCAATTTCGAGGCAATCCACCGTCAGTGCAAGATCATGTCGCCAGCGGCAGCTTTTCCAGAATATTCTGCGCTTCATCATGGCCAATGGCGATCAATTCATCCGCCTTGGTAAAGTCCTGGATATCGATATGCCCGACGCGCAAGGGAAGCAGCAGGTCAGGGGGATCACGTTCGAGCGAATAGCGCGCAAGATTGGCGAGTGACAGACCGACCGATGCCTTGACCACGGCGACGCTGCCGGGCCTGCGGCTGCTCTCATCGCCAATCCCTGCAGCTTCGGCGCGGCGCACATAATCGCTTTGCAGGCTCACCGCGACACAGGGCAGACCGGGTGCCAGCTCCCGCGCCGGGCGCACCGGCACCGGCATACAGGCGCCGCCATCGACCAGAACCATGCCGTCACGCTCAACTGGCGGAAAAATGCCGGGCAATGACATGGAGGAGCGTACCGCAGGCAGCACCGGGCCTTCGCGCATAATCACCGTTTTGCCGGTGATCAGATCGGCGCTGACGGTCGCGACCGGGATGGAGAGATCGGCAAAATCAGGTTCGCCCAGATGCTCGGTCAGACGGCGCTCAATCTGCTTGCCACCAATGATGCCGCCGCGTTTCCAGTGCGGATCAATATAGCGCAACATGCCGACAATGCTGGTCGAGCGTGCAACGTCTTCGAGCGCTTCCAGCTTTCCCGCCGCATAACAGGCGCCTACAATTGCGCCGATAGAAGTGCCGGCAATCGCGCTGATGGTGATGCCCTGTTCCTCCAGCGCATGGATCACGCCGATATGCGCCCAACCCAGTCCTGCACCGCCGCCCAGCGCCAGGCTGATCTTCATGACCAGATATCCTTGGGATCGCGCTCTATGTCAGCTTCGCCGCGTTCGGCTGCTTCATGCGCCGTCAGAACACTCCGCGCCTGCTGCTCATCCTCTTTCAACACCATCAACCGCGCCGGGGTCATAAAGCCGAGGCCAAGACTGGCCATGCCGCCGTCCATGATATGCGCTTCAATGCCTTCGCCAAACAGCTTCAGGCGGGCCAGATCGGCCTGCAAACGGTCGGCATATTCGGCAATGGTGACAAGCGACATTGGTATCAGGGCCTTTTCTGCGCATGCGGCATATAGGTCTGCAGTCGCACCGGCAGACCATCAATGCTCTTGGTTCGGCTGCTAATCTTCGCCAACCGCTCTTCGGGATCAAAACCGGCATGATATTTGGTAAGCGTCTCGCGCTCGGACGCCATTTCCATATGCGGCACACCCCAGCCACAGCTTGTTTGCACACTGTCGATGGTGATGTCGAAAATCTGACGCGTGCCGGGTAACAACATGAAGTTGCCAACCAACGAATCCCAAGCATTGTCCTGCGGCAAGATCACTTTGCCATGGCCATAGAGGCGCAGGATCAATGCCGGGTTCTCAAAATTGCAGAACATGATGGTGATACGGCCATCAGCGGTGATATGCGCCTGTGTTTCATTACCCGAGCCGCCCAGGTCCAGATAGGCAACACGGGTTTTGTCCAGTACCCTGAAAGTGTCCAAGCCTTTTGGCGAAAGATTGATTCTGCCTTCGGCGCAAGCGGTGGCGACGAAAAACAGACGCTGTTTGCCGATCATGGCAATGTGTTTGTCTGTCAGTGCGTCAAAGAACTCAGCCATATCGCTCTTGGCCTTAAGCCGCTGTGCCGCCCACGGTAATGCCATCAACCAGCAATGTTGGCTGGCCGACACCGGCGGGGACGGATTGGCCGGCCTTGCCGCAAATGCCGACGCCTTCGTCCAGCTCCATATCATTGCCGATGCCGATAACCCGCTGCATCACTGTCGGGCCATCGCCGATCAGCGTCGCGCCCTTGATCGGCGCGCCGAGCTTACCGTCTTCGACCTTATAGGCTTCGGTACAGGAGAAAACGAATTTGCCCGAGACGATATCGACCTGCCCGCCGCCAAAGCTTTTGGCGAAGATGCCGTTTTTGACGCGTGAAAGCAGTTCCTTGGGATCATCATTGCCCGCGCGCATAAAAGTGTTGGTCATGCGCGGCATCGGTGCATGGCCATAGCTTTCACGCCGTCCATTGCCGGTGGGCGCAACGCCCATCAGCCGCGCGTTCAAGCGGTCCTGCATATAGCCTTTAAGGATACCGTCCTCGATCAGCACATTTTCCTGTGTCGGCGTACCTTCATCATCGATGGAAAGCGAACCGCGCCGGTCGGTAATGCTGCCATCATCAACTACGGTAACGCCCTTGGCTGCCACTTGTTCGCCAATGCGCCCGGAAAAGGTACTGGTGCCCTTGCGGTTGAAATCGCCTTCAAGCCCGTGACCCACCGCCTCATGCAGCAGCACGCCGGGCCATCCGGGGCCCAGCAAAACTGTCATCTCGCCTGCGGGCGCATCGACACTTTCCAGATTGACCAGCGCCTGGGCCAGCGATTCATCAATCGCCCGGTTCCACGCGCTTTCCTCGAACAGCCGATCATAAAGATAACGCCCGCCAAAGCCGAAATTGCCGGTCTCACGGCGGCCATTGCTCTCGGCGATAATGCCGACATTGAGCCGCACTAAAGGTCGCACATCCACGGCCTGAAAACCATCAGGGCGGATGATCGAGATTACTGACCAGCTTGCCAGCAGGCTGGCCGAAACTTGCGCGACACGTGGATCGCGCGCGCGCGCGGCAGCGTCGATCTTTTCCAACAATGCGACTTTATCGGCGAAAGGCACTGCGGTCAGCGGATTATCATCGGTATAGTGATGCCGGTTGCTGGTGCGTGGCGGTTTAGCCATTTGCGTGCCCGCATCGAGAAGCTTAAGCGTCTCGGCGGCACGGCGGATACCCGCCTCGCTGACATCGGTGCTATGGGCAAAACCGGTCATCTCACCGGAAACACCGCGCAGACCGAAGCCGCGATCAGTGGAATAATCGGCCATTTTCAACCGGCCATCGTCAAAGACAAAGCTCTCACTGGCAGAATATTGCATATAGAGTTCACCATCATCGCAGTTTTTCAGCGCCTCATGGGTGAGCTGTTGCGCGCGGTCAGCATCCAGCGCGCCATCGGTGAAGATATGGTCGATCGGGTTTGTTAATACGGTCATGCTCCTAACATAGTCAGGAAATGCAGGCGGTCCTATGATTTTTTGCGTTGGCTCTAAACCAGAACCGTAAGGACTGAGCTTGTCGGGGTCGAAGACGATGCGCAGCATCAACCCCGCCTATCAATGTGTCGCTAGTCTGAGAAACGCCCTTCGACAGGCTCAGGGCTAGCGGTTTTCTTGAGTTTAAGCGTCCTCTTTAACCGCCTCGGTATCCGCCGCACCACCGATCAGGATGAAGCGCCGGTCGCAATAGCCGCAATCAACATAGCCTTTTTCGTCAATCTCCAGCCATACCCGCGGGTGGCCGAGCGCGGCACCGCCAGGAATATCGCTGGCACCATCGCAGGATACGCGAGTCTGGTTGACGTGAACGGTTTCCGGGTTGTCGATCATGAGAGCGATTTAGAACCGAGCGTTGCTAATCGCAAGGGCGATAATGCCGATATCAGAAATATGTGACGGTAATCTCGAACGTACCGCTATAGCGCCCCGGTGCCTGATTGGCATTAACCCGCAACCGCCCGCCAACACGCAGATCGAGCAAGCCTTCTTCATCAAGGAAGCGGAAGGTCGAGCCGTTGAGCGTCAACCGATCCACCCGCATGGTCTCGCTGCCGCCTTCACGCGTCAGTATCGGGAAGGGACCGCGGGTGACAAAGATAAACTGACGCGGGCCGCCATAGGTCAAAAAGCGCGCCGCCGCGCCATCATTGGCGCCACCGGTCAGGCCGCCGGTATAGGTGCGATTGTCATTATTGGGATTGACCGTGACCGATCCCGCACTGGTGCCGGCAATCAAGGTGCCGAATTCCAGATCGCTGAGATTGACGATAGACAATGGGCGCAGCGTTACCGCCTGTGCCTCGGCACGCTCCTGCGCCTGCGCGGCATTGCCTGCGGTCAGAAAGGCGACGACCGCAATCATGGCGGCATAAAGACTGTTGCGTCGGCTACGTCCCCACGCCGCCTTTGCATTGGATTTTCTGGTCATGCAGATGGCTATAGCTGGATGATGGTAAATATTGGCTATAGTCTATGGTTAACCGATATTAGCTATTCGGCGGCTGTCGGACTCAGAGATAGTCAACGGTTACGGTAAAGGTGCCGCTATAGACGCCTGCCGCCTGATCGCCTGCGATCCGCAACAATCCGCCAACGGCAAAAGTCATTTCACCATTTTGATCCAGTACCCGGCCGCGATTACCGTCGAGCCGGAAGCTGCTGAGCGGCATCACCTCGCTGCCCCCGGCCCGTGCCAGATCAACACGCCGCGTGCGCACTGTGATCTGCACCCGCTCTTCTGCGGTTCCACGCACAGTGAACTGCGCGGGCGAAATCGTACCACCGGCGAGGATGGCGTTGCCATTGACGATGGTGTTGCCATTTTCCGGCATGATGCGGACGCTGCTGCTGTCATCGCCCGGGATGATCCGGCCAAAGTCCATGGCCTGGTTGTTTTCTATGACAATGGCGCGCCTGATCTGCACCTCGCTGGTACCGGTCTCCTGTGCTGCTGCTGGAGTTGCAGCAATGCAAAAAGCGACCGTAGCGATAGCTAGACCTTTTTGAAGATGCTCTAAAGGCCGTGAAGCAGGGTGGTTAAAGGCTTTTCTGGTCATACGTCGGGCCTTAGCAGTCAGATGCTAATATTGCGTTGTCGCGCGATCAGAAATAGTCGACCGTGACGTTGAAGGTTCCGCGATAGACGCCAGCGGCCTGATTGCGGCGCACTCTCAACTGACCACCAACCGCGAAATCCAGATTGCCTGAATCATCCAGCCGACGATTACGACGGCCATCGAGGCGGAAACGGTTGAGCCGCATTGTCTCGCTGCCGCCTTCGCGGGTCAGCGTAACGCGCCGCTGCACAAGGCTAATCCGCACCCGCTGATTGGCGCTGCCGCTGATAGAGAAGCGCGCGCGATCTGGTGTGCCGCCTGCGGCTACGGCATTGCCACGGATGGTCAGATTGCCATTGTTCGGGTTGATGCGGATGCGGCTGTTACCTGTGCCCGGAATAATCCGTCCAAAATCAAGACCCTGAACATTCTCTATGGTCAACGCTGTTCTTATGGTGGCGTCTGCGCGCGCCTCTTCCTGCGCCAGCGCCGGGCTGACCATCAACCCGGCTCCACAGAGAAGCGCACTGATCCAGCACGCCGCCTTTTGCGGTTTTCGGGTTTCTGGTCTCATATTGATGCCCCACTGCATTCCCACGGCTAAACGCTATAGAATGGGACGCTCAAGACGCGGTGAAGCAACATGGTTAATGTCGAAGAGCGTTCGCCACAGCACACCCCTTGCTGTCTTTGATCGGATCAGGCTAAGGGCTTTTTCATGACCCAAACCGCCAATGTTGCACACCGCGATGCCATCCCCGCCATTGCCATCAATCAGCTCAGCAAGACCTATGCCGGTGACAAAAAGACGGGACCGAAAAAAGCGCTTGATAATGTCAGCTTTGACGTGCGTCGCGGCGAGATATTCGGGCTGCTCGGCCCCAATGGTGCGGGCAAGTCGACATTGATCAATATCCTTGCAGGGATGGTGAACAAAAGCAGCGGATCAGCCAGCATCTGGGGCTTTGATATCAGCGAAAACCCGCGCAACGCCAAGGCCAGTATCGGCATTGTGCCACAGGAAATCATCTTCGATCCGTTTTTCTCACCCAAGGAAGTGCTCGAGGTACAAGCCGGACTTTATGGTGTACCCAAAGCGGAGCGGCGGACGCAGGAATTACTGCGCGCGGTGCGGTTGGAAGACAAGGCCGATGCTTTTGCCCGCTCGCTTTCGGGCGGGATGAAAAGACGGCTGTTGGTGGCCAAGGCGATGGTGCATGCACCGCCGATATTGGTGCTCGATGAGCCTACCGCAGGGGTGGATATCGATCTGAGGAAACAGCTTTGGGATTATGTTCGTTCGCTCCATGCCCAGGGTGTGACCATCGTGCTCAC